>DASZSI010000044.1:0-14877 GCA_035548775.1 Hyphomonadaceae bacterium | reverse complement strand
AGCGGTGAGAGAGCCTCATGTTAAGCAGCGCACGCAAGTGCGCGTCCGTCGAACCATGGGGGCGGGCTCACCGGCGGTGGGACGACGGTGCATTACGGCCTGCGGCCTAATGCACCCTACGTGGCGCGATGCGCCGCATCGCAAGCGTCCGTCGAACCACGAAGGCGGGCTCAAGTCTGCTGGCGAAATTATTTGGAGAGTATGCATCCAAACCGGCGCCCCTGCGCCTCCTACCATCGATGACAGGGAGGATGCCATGCGGTGGAAGCTTGGTCTGGCTGCGTTTTTATCGCCTTCGATGTTGGTCGCTGTCGCGCTTGCCCAGACGCCGCCTTCGGACACAGTGAAAGCGGTGGTCGCTAAAGGCGCGACGTTCGCAAGTCAGGGCCGCTCATATGATTTCATCGCCAAGGGCGACGGCGCTTACTCGGACAAGGCAGGCAAGCAAGTCGGCACGTATCGGGTCGACGGCAGGCAGCTTTGCATGACGCCAACGACGTTCGGGCGCGAGCTGTGCTTCACTTTTCCTGACGGCAAGAAGTCGGGCGACACGTTTATGGCCGACAGCGAGTCGGGCGGAGCGAGCGTGACGATCGGCTAAAGGCCGTATTCATCTCGGAACGCTTCGAACGGCGCAGTCGTGTTGAGAACCGGGTAGGGGAAGCAGAGCCAGGGTTGGTCCGGGTCCAGTGACTGCAGATTCTGCCGGAATGTCGCGGCGACGTCGGGCTTGGCATAGCCCCGGAAGTCCACGAACTGGCCCCAGTGCGACAGGCCATGGGTGGAGCGCGGGCCCATCAGCGCTGTGCGCGAGGCGGTGAATTCGATCGGGAACAGCCGGCGATAGCCTTCCGTATTGTAGAGCCAGGACGCGCCGGTGACGCGTCTGGTGAAGGGATAAGTCTTCGCGACGTAACCGAACATCTCGGTGAGGTCCGCCCGGCGCTGGGCCATGCGGGAGATGTGGAGCGGGCCGACGGGACCTGACTTCTCGCCATTGCGGAAGTGGATCTTGAGCACGCCTTCCGGCGTCGGCGCCTCGCAGGCAAAGCAATTGCCGAACGGAATGCGATCCGGCGGCCAGGGATCGGGCGGGCGCCTGGCGTAGGCGGCAACCAGGTGATCGAGCCGGGTGGTTGCATCCTTCTCGCCTGCGACGTGGCGCACCAGGACAAGGAATTCCTTGGCGGGCGGATCCTTCGCGAGATTCCCGTAGGCGAACAGGCGGTGGAAGTTGGTGTGATAGGTGATGGCGTCGGCAAGATCGATGCCGGAGCGGGCCGACAGCATATCGGCATAGTCGAGCTGCACGGCGAAGAAGCCGCGCGAGACTTCGGCGGCGTCCATGCCCTTTGGCGCGGTGGATTCTGCAGCGGTCATTGAAGCCTGCCATTCTGGCGCTGCTGTTCTGGCGCGGGCCGGGATATCGCCTATATCTGCGCCATGGTGAAGCTCTCCGTTCTCGACCTGGCGCCGATTGTCGAAGGATCCTCGGCGGGACAGGCGCTGGCCAACAGCCTGGATCTTGCGAGGAACGCCGAGCGGCTGGGTTACAACCGGTTCTGGCTGGCCGAGCATCACAACATGCCGGGGATCGCGTCGGCTGCGACCGCCGTGGTGATTGCGCATGTCGCGGCGGGGACGAAGTCGATCCGCGTTGGCTCGGGCGGCATCATGCTGCCCAATCACGCGCCGCTGATGGTGGCCGAGGCGTTCGGCACGCTGGCGGAGCTGCATCCGGGGCGGATCGATCTTGGACTGGGACGTGCGCCCGGGACCGACATGGCGACGGCGCACGCCTTGCGACGGGCGCTGCAGGGCGGGACTGACACGTTTCCGCAGGACGTGGTGGAGCTGATGGGCTGGTTCGAGCCGGCGGCGGCCGATCAACCGGTGCGCGCGGTGCCGGGCGCCGGCGCCGACGTGGAAATGTGGATGCTGGGGTCTTCGCTGTTCGGCGCGCAGCTGGCGGCGCATCTGGGACTGCCCTACGCGTTCGCGTCGCACTTCGCGCCCGGCGACATGGAGGGCGCGATCCAGATCTATCGCCAGCGCTTCCGGCCGTCGAAGCGGCTGGCGAAGCCCTATGTGATGCTCGGCCTCAACGTGATCGCGGGGCAGACGGACGAGGAAGGGAAATTCCTGTTCTCCTCGCTGCAGCAGTCGTTCGCGAATTTGCGGCTGGGACGGCCGGGGCGCATGCCGCCGCCGAAGGAGGGCGTGTTCGAAGCGCTCGATCCGATCATCCAGGCCGGGCTGTCGCAGGCGCTGGCCTGCTCGGTTGTGGGCGGGCCGGAGAAGGTGCGCGCGGGCATCCGGGCGTTTGCCGGGCGGACTGGCGCGGACGAGCTGATGGTGACGGGTTCGATCTACGATCACGCCAAGCGGGTGCGGAGTTTCGAGATCGCTTCGGGAGCGATGGGCTAGACCTGCACGTTGAACAGCTTTCCGACCAGCGCGGCGGCGGCCATCGCGATGAGGCCCCAGAGCGTCACGCGGATCATCGGCTTCACCACGTTGGAATTTCCGGCGCGAGCGCCGAGATAGCCGAGCAAGGTCAGCATGGGCGCGGTGGCGATGGCGACGGCGGCGCCCAGAACGTCTCGCGGGGAAAGAGCGGCCACAATGATGGGCATCGCCGCGCCAACGGAAAACGACAGAGCCGAGGCGAAGGCGGCCTGGATGGGACGGGCGGTGGTGAACTCGTTTATACCCAGCTCGTCGCGTGCGTGGGCTTCCAGAGCGTTCCTCGCGGTGAGCTGGTCGGCGACCTGGCGGGCAAGGTCGCGGTCGAGTCCCCGGTCGACATAGATCTGGGTGAGTTCCTGGCGTTCAGCCTCCGGCTCCTCGTGCAGCTCGCGCTTTTCGCGGGCAAGGTCTGCGTTTTCGGCGTCGGCCTGCGAGCTGACGGAGACATATTCGCCCGCGGCCATCGACATGGCGCCGGCGACGAGACCGGCCACGCCAGAGATGAGGACGGATTGCTGCGAGGCGCCGGACGCGGCGACGCCGACGACAAGGCTGGCGGTTGAAAGGATGCCGTCATTGGCGCCCAGCACGGCGGCGCGCAGCCAGCCGGTGCGCGTTCCGACATGGCGTTCCCTATGCCCCCGTGTGTGAACCCGCGTGCGCGCCATCTCGTCCCGCCTGCTGCCTTCCTATCAAGGAGCGTTTCGGGAGGCGTGCGTCAACAGCCTGATGAGAATGAAAGTCAGAACGGACCGTTGGACTTGATGCGGTCGAATTCCTTTTCGAGCGCGGCGATGCGGTCGTTGTAGGTTCGGGTCAGGCAGGCCGTGTCGGCGGCGCAGGTGGCGCGGGCCTTGATCCAGTCCTTCTGTGCATCCATCAGCGCGCCGCGGCCGCCCATGGCGAGAAAGCCCTTGAGCAGCCCGTACTCGGTGCTCATCTGCGCATCGAGCTGGACGAGTTCGGTGGAGGCGCAGATCGCCTTTTCGTCCGGCGACTTCGCCTTCGCGCAGTCGATGGCGCCCCAGTTGCCGGCATAGGCGGGCGCAGACACGCCGGCCGCGATGGCGATGGCGAGAACAACAGAACGTGCGCGCATGGAAATCTCCCTCGGGGGAGAAGCTAGGGGCATGCGCGATCGAAGGCGAGGGGAAAGGGCAGGCCGAGCCGCCTACTGGATCTCGTCGCTATCCCAGACGCCGCGGACGGAGATGTCCTGCTCGACGCCGATGTTGAACCAGGCGAGCCGGTCCTTGGTGGCGTTGACGATCACGAAGTGCTCGTGCGGCTTCATGATGATGGTGAGCTGGTTGCGCAGCTGCTGGACAGTCTGCTTGGAGCGCAAGACCCACATGTCGCCGGCCACTCGGGTCATCTTGCCGGCGTCGCGCAGCACGCGTTCGAAGCGCTCGTTGCCCGCCATCAGGCGGCCGGCGATGAAATAGTTGCAGACCGGAACCTCGGTTTCGCCCGGCTCCAGGCGCGGGTCGCCGAACTTGCGCTTGCGCGGCGCCTTGAAATCCCAGCGCAGGTTCGGATGGTGGTCGGCGCGGTGATAATCGATGTCGGTGCCGCAGGCGATGAAGGTGCCGGCCTGGACGCGGCCTTCCTTCAGGAAATCGATCAGGCGCGAGCGGGGGTAGGGGCCGTATTCCTTCTCGCCCACCTTGATGCGCCATTTAACGCCCTCAAAGGGCGGCGGAGGGGTGTGCAACCCCTCGTCGTCCGGATCCACCGGCTGTCTGAGTTCAAGCGTATCGCTCATAGAAACAGCGTGTTCCGCAAACCCCTGATTGCCGTTAATCCTAGGACAAGCCGGCTTTTCGAAAAGTAAACGGGAGAAACCCATGAGCGCCTACGAGTTCATCAAGACCGAGACCGACGGCCGCCTGTTCATCGTCACGATCAACCGCCCGGACCAGCTGAATTGCCTGCATCCGATGGGAAATGCCGAGATGGGCAAGGCTTTTGACGAGTTTGCCGCCAATCCCGAGCTGTGGGTCGCCATTGTCACGGGCGCTGGAGAAAAGGCGTTTTCGGCGGGCAACGACCTCAAGTTCGCGGCATCGGGCCAGAAATCGCCGGTCCCCATGCCCTCTAGCGGCTTCGGCGGCCTGACCTCGCGTTATGACCTGTTCAAGCCGGTGATCGCGGCCGTGAACGGGTTTGCCATGGGCGGCGGGTTCGAGATCGCCCTGGCGGCCGACATCATCATCGCGGCCGAGAACGCCAAGTTCGCCCTGCCGGAGCCGCGCGTCGGCTTTGCGGCCCTTGCGGCAGGCATGCACCGGCTTCCCCGTCAGGTTCCGCTCAAGAAGGCGATGGGCATGATGCTGACGGGTCGCACGGTCGGCGCCGCCGAGGGCAAGGAGATCGGCTTCGTGACCGAGGTTGTGCCGCAGGGCAAGGCGCTGGAGGAAGCCAAGCGCTGGGCGGGTATGATCCTCGAGTGCTCGCCGATGGCGATCAAGGCGACCAAGGAGACGGTGATGACCGGCCTCAACACCGCTGACTTCAAGACGGCTTTCGATCACAAGGTTCCCGGGATTGGCCGCCTGATGGCGTCGGCGGACCACAAGGAAGGCCCCAAGGCCTTTGCCGAAAAGCGCAAGCCGGTGTGGAAGAACGAGCCGTAGGGCGCGGCAATGCCCCGTCAGACCAGGGACCACCTGAGTTCCGAAGAACTGGCGGAAGCTAGACGTCTGCTGGAGGAGTCAGCCAAGCCCGCAATGCTCGGCGAGCTTGGCGGCTTCCGGCCGCCTGATACGAGCAATCGCCTCACGAGCTGGTGGGGCGGGAATTTCGTCGGCCTTCCCGGCGAAGCGGTTCCAATTTGCGAGATTTCGGGTCGAGTGATGCATCCGATCCTGCAGACGCGCTTCGACGAGTTCCCGAACGCGAAACCATCGCCGGAAGGCATCGCTCTGCTTTCTCTCTGGATGGATTTGAAATCCGGCCCTCTATGGAACGCCAACAATGGGCAAGGCTTCTGCGTTCGTGCTTACGACTCGCTGGCCGGGTTGACCCCGATCGGTCCCGGTTATCGCGAGTATCCAGGTTTTCCAGTCTTCCCCATTCGATGGCACCCCATCGACGTGGACCTGCCGGATTGGAGCGATTTTGCTCTTCGGATTCCCGATCGCATCGCCCAATCGCATCTGGACGACTGGTTCTTCAGCCATCCGGCAACAGTCACGAGGTCTGAAGCGCAGAAGGACAAGCCGATAAAGTTCGGCGGCTACCCACAATGGTGGCAGGACTCAAGTTGGCCCGACGGTGCAGAATTCGTGTTCCAGCTCGACAGTACGAGCCGTGGCCGGATCGGGTGGGCTGGCGGATCGGCCTATTTCTTCCGCAGAGACCAAGACTGGTCGATCAGGATCGACACGACCTGAGTTCGTCTCAGTCGTTTGCGTGAATCGTGCGGAAGTCGACGGCGAAGCCGCCTTCGATGTAGCGCACGCAGGTGCCGGAGCGTTCGCCGACCGTGACCTTGTCGCCGATCATCGGACGCGGGCCAGCGGTTTTCAGGGCGACACCGAAGATCGAGACATCCATCACCGCACAGGCGATCGAGATCTTGCCGAAGGTCGCCACGACCTGTCCGCCGCCAGGACGACGCTCGGCCTCGCGCTCGTCGGTGAGGCCCAGGCGATCGCGGTTGATGAGCCAGGTGAGCTGGTCGGCGATCTTGTCGCGCTTGCGGGAGGTGAGCTTGAACTCGACGGCGTAGCCGACTTCGCGGAGCGCACGCGCCACCACGCCTTCGACCCGGCCGATATCGTCGATGTAGAGGACCAGGTTGTCGCCCACGCTGAGCGGGCGGGCGAGATTGATGCGCAGGCCGCCGGCGCAGACATCGACGGTCATGGCCTGGAATTCTTCGCCCTCGGCGGTGAGGCCGCGCACGCGCACCGACCAATGCACCCGCTTGTGACGGCGGCGATCCGGCTCTTCCTCACGCTTGATGAGCGGTCTTGCCGCGCTTTGCGCCAGCTGCATCGCGTCCCTCGTCCGCCTGGAGGAGACAGGCCCCTTCCATGTCGCGGCAGGGTAAACGGCGATTGGTTCACAAACCCTTGCCGGAGGGGTTTTCGCGCCCGGAAACAGCGTCTTCGGATGGTTTATGGGCCGCAGGTCGGGGCAGAAGGTCGTTGGCCGGGATCCGCGGCGCCGGACTGCGATTGGCCAGTTCGGGGTGCTGGCGCGACAGGCAGAACGGCTGCTGCGGTCGTGCGATCATCTGGAGCTGACGATCCTGATCGCGGGATGCTGGCTGGGCGCTGGCGGGTAAATCGCGATCGCCTGCAGGCGACGAAGGGGGCGGCCGTTAAGGATTTCCTCGGAGGTCATCGACTGGCAGAGGCCCAGGAATCGCGCCGGCGCGCCGGTCCGGCTGAACAGCGGAGCGAGGGCGAATTCGAGGTCGATCCGGCGGCCGGCCAGGGTTTCCCCGCGGGCGTGGATCAGCGTCGGTCCACGGTCCGACGCCGCAGCCGTCAAGGCGGCCGATACAAGCTGGCGGTCCGGTTCGCTCCAGATCGACAGGAAATTGTGTTCGGCAAGCTGTCGGCCGAAGAGCCGCTCCAGCGAATAGCCGACACGGCGGAACGAATAGTCGCGCTCGGCGACGTGGTTAAGAACGAACAAACGACCGACCAGCCCGGGATAGTCGTCGGTGGTCGGGCCGTCTTCGGTCAACGCGCCTTCGCTCAGACGGCGCCATGCGTCCAAGACAGCCTGCGTGTTCGGATGGGCCTTTATCTCTTCCATACGATTGATCGCCACACTCTACGCTCGACCTGAATCCCCCAGGGCGATGCGAATGATGTCGCAACCATCAGGCCACCACGCGCGCGGGGAGAATCGCGCCCCGAAACTGCGCGTTTTCCCGCCCCAAGAGAGAAAAGGGCGCGGCGTTTGCATCCCGGCAGGCGAGGCCGGAAGGAGACACGTAATGAGCGTTTCATGGCGATACATGCTGGCGGGCGCCAGCGTGGCCGTGATTGCCGGCACGTCCCTGACGGCGATCGGCCAGCAGAGCGGTTGTCACACCTGCTCGCCCACGCCGTCTCCGCCCCCGCCGCCGCCTTCCTCGTGCTGCAGCACACCCAAGAATATCATCGTCAACGTGCCGGGGGTTTCGGTCGCCGCGGCAAACGTCAATGTCGGCGCGACTTCGACCGTCGTCGCCTCGGCGGGCGTTTCCACGACGCTGTCGTCAGGCGTCGTTGTTTCCGGCGGTGCGTCGGGCGGCGCATCCGTCTATGGCGGCGTCAATGGCGGGTTCTATGGCAATGCCGGCGTCAGCCCCAGCTCGATCAACGGCCTCAATGTCGACGGCGGCTATGAGACCAGGCAAGTGGTCGAGGACCAGGTCGGCGAGGAAAATTACTGCATCAATCGCGAGACGGTGGAGATCCGCACGCGCCCGGTGCAGGCGATGTGCATGGACGACACCAATACGCCGCACCCCGCATCGCGCACCGATGGCGAGACACAGGTCGACCGGACCTACAAAGGCGAGATTTATCGCTGCATCGCCGGGACGCACATGCAGGTGACGCTGGGCGAGATGGTTGAGGGCCGAGCCAGCTTCGACAAGGGCGAATCCTTCTCGTGCGCCAAGGGCGAGGCGCTGTGGCACGGTCCGGGCGGCGAGCTGTCGTGCAAGCCGCAGACGCCGGAGCGCAACTGCAACGAGCGGTCGCTGCTGCGCAAGTACGGCCCGGGCGTGAAACTGGTGCAGGCTTCGTCGAAGAAGACCTTCTGCGAGCCGGCGAAACGCCAGACCGTCACCAAGGTAGTCAAGGAAGTAAAAGTTCCGCGCCCGATCGCGGCGGGCGACCTGCAGCTGGATGGCGGCGTCGGCCAGGGCTATTGAGCCCGACCGTCAAATCCTGAACGCGGCCGGAAAGTCGCTGTCGTCGATGCCGGTGCGTCCATCCTTGTCCGGCATGCCGGCGGCGACGCCAAGCGCGTAGAGATAGCGCATGTTGTTCTTCGAGGCGTTGTCCATCTGAAGCATGCCGTTGGTGATGCGCTTCACCCCGCGCGCCTTGTTGCCCTGGAGGCCAAGCGCTTCAAGGACGTCCTTGTCCTCCATGCTGGCGTCGCAGCGCTGGAAGGTCAGCAGCGGGTCCTTCACCCAGCGCATCGCCTCCATCGCGCCGATCTCGCTGTTGATGTATTTCGGCTTGCGCGGGGCGGAGAGCGCCTGAAGGGTTACGATGTTCTGCTGCGCGGTTTCCTGGATCATGCCGGCGAGCGCTTCCTTCGACTTCTCCCAGTTCCACATGCGGCGATAGCGGTCGATGTCGATCAGCGGCTTGCGCCAGCCCGTGCCGATCGAGAGGAGGAGGATGTTATCGGCGCCGACCGGCCAGTTGAGGTTGTAGCCGGGCAGGGTTGCGGTCTTGAACGCCTGCAGGCTGGGGTTGTTGTCGCCGCCGACGCCGCCATCGACGAACATGCCGACTTCCTTGGGGAAGTCGGGGTGGTCCGAGATCGTGATCTGGACGGGATCGAAATAGAACGGCGCCGCGGTGCTGGCGCGGATCATGGTGCGCAGAAGATAGTCACGGTTGGGCAGCGTCTTGGGATCGGGCGGCGCGTAGTATTTTGCGCGCGGGTCGTTGCAGATCGCCCACTGGCTGCCGGTGTCCATACGCTTGGCGCAGATGAGCAGGCCGGTCTTGAGTTCGCGCGCGCCCACCGTGAGTTCGCCCAGGTTCTGCTTGAGCAGGGTTTCCAGGGAGGAGGCGTCGAACTTCGGCACGCGCGCGCCGACGGCCTGGGAGCGGGCGAACACTTTCGGCGCCATGTCTTCGTAGAAGGTGCGGATCTCGGCGACGCGTTTGCCGAGCGCGAGCAGCGTGGCGATGATCGAGCCGGTGGATGTGCCGGCGATGAGATCGAAATAGTCGCACAGGCGGAAGCCGGGCCGCCCGGTCTGTTCGGCAAGCACGTCCTCGACGCGCTGCAGGATGCCGACAGTGAGGATGCCGCGCACGCCGCCGCCATCGAGCGCGAGGATGCGCTTGGGCCCCGGCGCGGACAGGTGGCGCCGCAGATCCTCGTTTGGCCAGATCGGTTCTGGCATGCACGTCCCCACGTCCCCGGACGCATCCTGCGTCCGCCGCCATCAGACGGCGGCGGGAAGGCGAGGTCAAGGATGACGCCAAGGTTGCTTGCAGCTTCCGCCGCGAGAAGGCGCGCTATTTCTTGCGACGGTAGAGTTTGAGGCCGGACCAGTCATTGTCGACGGCGCAGACTTTCACGTCCACCAGGCCGAGTGGCAGGCAGATCTTGCGCACCCCATCCTCGGTGAGGTCTTTGAACAGGGGCGAGGTCTTCTTGGGCCAGGAGACCCAGATCATGCCGCCTGTCGCAAGGCGCAGTTCGAGCTTGGGCAGGTCGCGGGCGAGGCCGGCGGCGCCCGTCACGAAGAGGTGGATGAAGTCGTAGCTGCCCTTGCCCGGCGCCGTCTTCTTCGGCGCGATGTCCGCGTCATCGGTCAGGTCGGCATAGTCGACAGGCGGGGCGATGACGATGGCTTTCGAGCCTGCCTTCCAGCCCAGCTTTTCAATCAGGCTTTTGCCTGAATAGCCGGCCGCGGAAGAAGGCGTCTTAGCCACTAGGCCCTCAGAAGTTCGTTCACGCTGGTCTTGGAGCGGGTCTGCGCGTCGACCTGTTTCACCAGGATGGCGGCGTACATGGTGTAGGCCTCGTTCCGGCCGGGGATGGCTTTGCCGGGGCGGCCGCCCGAGACGATGACGGAGTAGGGCGGGACCTCGCCATAAAGCGTCTCGCCGGTTTCGCGGTTGATGATCGGGGTCGACTGGCCGAGGTAGACGCCCATGCCGAGCACGGAGCCTTCGCGCACGATGACGCCTTCGGCCACTTCCGAGCGGGCGCCGATGAAGCAATTGTCCTCGATGATGACCGGGTTCGCCTGCAGCGGCTCCAGCACGCCGCCGATGCCGACGCCGCCGGAAAGGTGGCAGTGCTTGCCGATCTGGGCGCAGGATCCGACCGTGGTCCAGGTGTCGACCATCGTGCCTTCACCCACATAGGCGCCGATGTTGGTGAAGCTCGGCATCAGCACGGCGTCTTTCGCCACATAGGCGCCGCGGCGCACGACGGCGCCCGGCACCGCGCGGAACCCGGCTTCGGAGAATTGCTTGTCGCCCCAGCCATCGAACTTGGTCGGGACTTTGTCCCAGTAGGGGCCCGGCTCCATCTTGCCGCCGGCGCCCATCGGGCCCTGGCCCATGATCCGGTTGGGGTTGAGGCGGAAGGACAGGAGCACGGCCTTCTTGAGCCACTGGTTGACCGTCCACCTGCCGGCGTCGTCCCGCTGGGCGACGCGCTGAGCGCCCGAGTCGAGCGCGGAGAGGGCGGCTTCCACCGCGTCGCGCACCTTGCCCTTGGTCTGGGCGTTGAGCGAGGCGCGGTCTTCCCACGCAGCGTCGATGGTGGCGGCAAGGTCTGTATTCGACACGCGTGTCTCCCGGTCGTTGCGATTTTCTCACCGCTCATCCCGGCGAAAGCCGGGACCCAGGGCAGATCGAGCGTCGAGTACAAGCCTGCAGCTTCAAGCTGGGACAAGCCTCGGCGTGATCCCTGGATCCCGGCTTTCGCCGGGACGAGCGGGGTCAGGTTGGGTGCAATTACCTTGTCCGGGTTCCGCCGCCAACCGGATTGAACCTGAGGCTTCCCAGAAACTCGCCGAGATCGTCGGCAACGTGGTGGACGTGGTCGGGCTGGCCCCCATGGTCGGCGATGTGCTCGCCGGGGACCGGGCCCCAGTCCTTGCCGGAGCGGACCAGAACGGTCGTCATGCCGCGCTGGTGTGCGGGAACCAGGTTGCGGGCGAGGTCCTCGAACATGGCGGAGCGCTTCGGGTCGGCGCCGGTTTGCTGGAAGAAGCGGTCGAAAGCCTCGAGCGCGGGCTTGGGGCTGTAGTTTGCGGCGGTGATGTCGAACATGCCGTCGAAGAGATGGTCGATCTTCAGTCGCCGGGTCACGTTCTCAGCGTGGCGCATCGAGCCGTTGGTGAACACGTAGCGCTTGCCGGGCAGGGCCGAGAGGGCGGGCGCAAGATTGGTCACCCCATCGAGCGGTGAAAGGTCGATGTCGTGGACATAGTCGAGGAAGGCTGAGGGGTGCACGCCGTTGACCTTCATGAGGCCTGAGAGCGTCGTGCCGTGTTCGGCGTAGTAGCGCTTCTGTAGCGCCTTGGCCTCGATGGGCGGCAGGGACAGTGTGCGCGAGACGAAATCCGTCATCTTCACATCGATCTGGGCGAAGAGATCGCACGCCGACGGATAGAGGGTATTGTCGAGATCGAACACCCAATGATCGACGTGGGAGAAGTCGGGTGATTTCGGGCTCACGGCTGTTTCGGCCGCTGCGGCGGGCCGAAGGCGCGGTCGAAGAATTCGTAGACCAGCTTGCCGTCTTCCGGCGCTGCGGTTTCAACGAATGTCGATTGCTGCCAGCGCCGCTTGTCGCAGTTCTCAGGACCCAGGATGGCGAAGCGAGAACGAGTGGCCGTGCAGAACGGCGTGTCAGCGCCGGCGAGATAGCGTTCGCCCTGCGGTGTTTCCATCTCGGCGTAGACATAGTGCGGCACGCCGATCAGGCTTTCATCAACGGTGCGGACGCAGGCGCCTGCCTCCATCACCCACCAGCCGCGCGATTCCCAGCCGTCTGGTTTCTTGCGCGCGATCGCGGCGGTGATCTTCTTGTCGGTGCGGTTGCACAGCATCAAGCCGACCTCGAGCGCGCGGTTGCGGGCAACGTCCTCCAGTATGTCGATCAGGTCGGCGGTGGAGGTGTTGGCCGGCAGCTTGCGCTCGGCGAGGAAGCCGGCGATCGCGGTCTTGGCCTCGCGGCCGAGCACGCCGTCGACCAGGTCCGACTCGATGCCGGCGTCATCCAGCAGGCGCTGGATGCCGGCGTTCTCGGGCGACTGGCCAGCAAGGTTGTAGTCGTCGCTTTCGTGGAACGTCATCGAGCCGCCGTTGCGCTTATCGATGCGCACCGCCTTGAAGCCACGCTGTTCCAGGCCCATGGCCGCGCAGGAGGATGGGCTTTCGACAGAGAAGGAGCCGTTGGGGTCGACGCAGAGCTGGATTTCGCCGTTCCATATCCGCTGGCCGCCGCGGTGCGCCTTGGAGGAACGCGCAAAGACGAAATAGACGCCCGGCTTCAGCGGCGCCTCAAGCGCCACGCGGCATTCGCCGGGGCGGATACGGGTCCAGCCCTGGACGATGACGGACTGGCCTTCGGGCCGGCCGGTCGCGGCTTCGAGGATGAAGCTGGTGCGGTTGCACAGTTTCCAGCCGTCGCTGCCGCCCTGGGCGGACGAGGGAACGGCGAGGCCGAGCAGGACGGCGGCGATCGCCGCCAGCGCCCAGACTGGCCGCGTCCACATACCCCTAACGGACCAGCGTTCCCGCGCCATGTTCGGTGAACAGCTCCATCAGCAGGGCGTGCGGCTTGCGGCCGTCAAGGATGACGGCGGCTTCGACGCCCTTTTCCACCGCCTGCATGGCGGTTTCAAGCTTGGGAATCATACCGCCCTTGGCCGTGCCGTCGGCAATGAGTCCTTTCGCCTCGGCAACGGTGAGCTGCTTGATGAGATTGCCGGCCTTGTCGAGCACGCCGACCACATCGGTCAGGAACAGCACCCGGCTGGCCTTTAATGCGCCTGCAACCGCGCCGGCGGCCGTATCGGCGTTGATGTTGAAGCTTTTGCCGTCGGCCCCGACGCCCACGGGCGCGACCACGGGGATGAAATCATCCTCCGCCTGTGCGGCAAGGGCGCGCAGGACGGAGGGGTCGATCCTGTCAGGTTCCCCGACGAAGCCGAGATCGACCACCCGCTCTATGTTCGAATCAGGGTCGCGCTTGGTCTTGGTCGCCTTGACCGCCGTAATGAGGTTGGCGTCGGCGCCGGACAGGCCCACCGCCTTTCCGCCCGCCGCGTTGATCGCCCGGACGATGGATTTATTGATGGCGCCGGCGAGGACCATTTCCACGATTTCCATGGAAGCCGCGTCGGTAACCCGAAGCCCGTCCTCGAACGTCGAAACGATGCCGAGCTTGTCGAGCATCCGCCCGATCTGGGGCCCGCCGCCGTGCACGACCACCGGATTGATACCGAGCAGTTTGAGAAGAACCACATCCTTGGCGAAGAGGCGTGCAAGGTCCTCGTTCTCCATGGCGTGGCCGCCGTATTTGATGACAATCGTCTTGTTGTCGTAGCGTTGGATATAGGGCAGCGCCTCCGAGAGCGTCCGCGCCGTGGAGAAGGCGTCGCTGGCCTGCAGGGCGTTCATGGCGGCGATCTCGGTGTTCATGGCCGGGGGGTCTACAGGGTTTTGCCCACGGGATGAAGGGCCCGGATTTCCCCTCGAACGTGCGGAAATGGCACGCCCGGTGTTGTCATACTTCAACAGGGGATGGGGAAAAACGCCAGTTGTGTGCGCCTGTGTCATTCCTATGTCTTGTCAGTCGGGGGTCGCCGGGGCATGGACGACAAGAGCGGAACCGCAGGGCGAATCCGTATGCGCTTTCTGGCGGTTTCGGCCGTTGCCTTTTTAGTCGACGTCGCGCTGGCGCTCGGCCTGATGAGCTGGCTGCACTGGTCGGTGACGCCTGCCGCGGCGGTCGCCTATCTGCTGACGGCCCTGATCTTTTACTTCGTCCACGAATACTGGAGCTTCGCACGCAAGGGATCGCGGGCTGACGCCGGTCGCCTGGTGCGCAACCTGGCGGCGAACGCCGTCGCGTTTGTTATCCGCATTGGCGTGATCGCCGGTCTTGAGCGGCTGTATGAACCCGGCGAGCAGGTGCTGCTGGTCTCGCTCTATATCGGGGCAGGCGCGGCGGCGTCGGTGGCGGTGAACTACCTGCTCAACCGCTTCTGGGTGTTCACCAACACCGAGGCGCACTAGCGGCTTCAGATATCCGCGTAGATCTCCAGCACGTTGCCGTCCGGGTCGCGGAAGAACAGCGTGCGGTGGCCCCAGGGCTGGTCCGTCGGGGGCGCGACGATGGCGACGCCTGCCTTCTCGAGTTCAGCCGCGCACAGGTCGACATCCTTCGGCGCGACGCGGAAGGCGAGCTGAAGCGCCGCTGCGCCTTTTGCAACTGGCGTATCCTTCGCTGCCGCCGAAATGCGCGGGTGGGCGAGGGCGAGGATGTTCGATCCGGCGCGATATTCGATCCAATCTTCGCCGAGCGTGCGCTCCAGCGGGAAGTGCATCACCTCGGAATAGAACCGGCGCATCGCCGCCATGTCGCGGACATAGATAACCGTGTAGTCGATCGCGCGGATGCGGCTGATGGCTGTCGTCATTCCTACTCCACTACGGGGAGCCAGACGGCGCTGGGCGA
>DASZSI010000043.1:0-2786 GCA_035548775.1 Hyphomonadaceae bacterium | reverse complement strand
ACATCGCGCGAAAGTACGGCGAAGAAGCCGGCCAATACGAGTTCAAGCAACGTTATCGGACTCACTGGGGATGGCATTTGCGTAATTTGCAGCTCTACCTCTTTTGTAAATTGAGAGGATTTTGACGTGACCACGCCTTTCCGCATCGTCTTCGCCATCTATGACGGCATGACGCATCTCGACTTTACCGGGCCGCACATGTTCTTCAGCCGCCTGCCCGGCGCGGAGGTCATCGTCGCCAGCGAGCATGGCGGCACGGTAGATGCGACCCTGCAATTCGCCGGAACCGTCCGGTTGGCCGACATCGAGGCTTGCGACCTGATCTGCGTGCCCGGCGGGATGAACGCTACCGAAGTTGGTTTGCGCGACGGTTTTACCGGCGAAGTGCGACGGCTGGCCGAGACGGCGCAATATGTGACATCGGTGTGCACCGGCTCGTTGATCCTGGGCGCGGCCGGGCTGCTGAACGGCAAGCGCGCCGCCTGCCACTGGGCGTGGCGCGATTACCTGGCCGAGTTTGGCGCCATTCCGGTCGCCGAGCGTGTAGTGCGCGACGGCATCCTTATCACCGGCGGCGGGGTGACGGCGGGCATCGACTTCGCTCTGTCCGTTATCGGCGAGATCGCCGGGCTGGAGGTAGCACAGCGCATCCAGCTCGGTCTCGAATACGATCCGCAGCCGCCTTATAATGCCGGGTCACCGGAGACGGCGCCAAAGGATGTGCTCAATACGTACCGCGCCATGATGGTGGCCAAGGCTGAGGAACGGCTGGCCCAGGTACGCGCGGCGGCGGCAAAGCTTCGTTAAGTGTGGCTGTGGTAGCCTGACGCCTTCCCCAGCAGAAGGCTCAGGGTTCATGGATAGTATTATCTACACAAATTCGGGTGCGCCCCTGGTCACGCCATGGTCGGCGCGCGGCATGTCGAACGAGACATTCGCCGCCCTTAGCAAGGCCGACGCGCAAAAGCGCGAGGTCGAGAGCGACGCCATGAAGGTCCTCGACCAGCCGAAGATGAAGGCCGATCAGGACCAGCGCAACTACCTGCGCAGCAAGATCCAGAGCATTGTCGAGCGGCTGAAGGTGCTGCAGAAGCTGTTTTCCAACGACGGCCGCGAAATGGCACGCGCCATCACGCAGATCTTCAAGGAACTGAAGGCGGCGCTGAAGCAATACAAGGAACTGGCCGGCAAGGAGCTGGGCGGGGTCGATGGCATGGTGTCGCAGGTGCTGGCAGGCGTGCCATCCGCACCGAAGGATGATGACACGGCCAAGGCCGAGGACACCAACGCAGACGATACAAGTAGCGACGCGACGGTGAAGACGGCCGATGCCGAGGCGGATGCCGCTCCGGCGACGGACGCCCAAACGTCGGCGAGCGATAACAAAACGCCCACGCCAACGACTGACGGCGACCAGCCGGCGCCATCGGCGGCCGCCTTCGATGGCGACAAGACCGCGCTTTACAAGGCGGTCGACGCGAAGGTGCGCGACATGGTTGGCGAAGACGCCATGGATTTCCTTAAAAGCGTGCGCGGCCTGGTCAAGACGATCGAGGAAAAGTTCCTCGCCAAGGCGCGCATCCAGATCGCCGCCATGAAGCCGGACAAGGACCTGGAACGCGTCGTCAAGGAGCTGAACGACAGCGAGAAAGACCTCAACAAGGAAATGGACGACATGGACCACGACCTGAAGGCCGCCGTGCCGGGTCTTGGCATGCACCTCGACGTGGCGGCCTAGAGGAAGCTGTACGGGTCGATATCGACGACCAGGCGAATGGCGTTGGGGCGTTTGATCGCCGCCAGCCAATGAGTGATGAAGGCCTGAACATCGCGGTTGCGATCGGCGCGGACAAGGAAGCGCTTGCGCCACAGGCCGCGCACCAGGGCAAGGGGCGCATCCGCCGGGCCGAAGACGTCGATGCCTTCGCTGTTCGGGATGAAGAGCGCCAGTTCGCGGCTGAATTTGTTCAGCAGGGCCTGGTCCTTGGCCGACAGGATCAGCGCCGCCAGCCGGCCGAACGGCGGCATCTTC
This sequence comes from Hyphomonadaceae bacterium, assembly GCA_035548775.1. Taxonomy (GTDB): domain Bacteria; phylum Pseudomonadota; class Alphaproteobacteria; order Caulobacterales; family Hyphomonadaceae; genus UBA7672. Next base: position 754 of record DASZSI010000043.1, on the reverse strand, counting down.
CCCAGTTCGCGCGCCATCGATTCGTACTGGTAGAAGGCCTCACGGTCACCGCGCGCCAGGGCCTGCATGACCGGATGTTCGGGCGTGTAGGTCTGGATCAGGGCGCGGCCGGGCTTGACCTTGCGCCCGGCGCGGCCGGTGGCTTGCTGCAGCAACTGGAAGGTGCGCTCTGCCGCGCGCAGATCGCCACCCTTGAGGCCGAGATCGGCGTCGACGATACCGACCAGGGTCAGGTTGGGAAAGTTATGGCCCTTGGCGGCGGCCTGGGTAGCGATGACGATGTCGATCTCGTGGTCCTCGATGCGGCGGATCACGGCAGACGAGGCCACGGCATCGGGCGCGGTGTCGGAACTGAAGACCTCGGCGCGCGCTTCCGGGAAGCGCGATTGCACTTCTTCGAGGATGCGCTCGACGCCGGGACCGACGCTGATCAGGCTGGCTAAAGCGCCGCAATGCGGGCAGGCGGCGGGCTTGCGCATCGAAAAGCCGGTCAGATGACAGACCAGGCGGCCCGAGGCGCGATGCTCGACCAGCCAGCTATCGGTACGCGGCGAGGTCATCTTCTCGCCGCATGCCTTGCACAGCACCAGGGGCGCATAGCCGCGCCGATTGAGGAAGAGAAGGACCTGCTCGCGCCTTTGCAAGGTGGCCAGGATTTCGCCGACCAGCACATCTGACAGCCAATAGCCTTTGTCGGGCGCGTGAGCCTTCATATCGATCAGGGCGATGTCAGGCAGTTGCGCCGTACCGTGGC
>DASZSI010000042.1:0-6409 GCA_035548775.1 Hyphomonadaceae bacterium | reverse complement strand
CGCGGAAGTTGAAGCCGTTCGGCCCCGTGAACACGCGCTTGCCCAGCTGCGCAGGTTCGATTGGGTTGTGTCCGCCGATGCCTTCGGCCGTGGCGCCGCCGAGATAGATGCCGTCGCTCACCGCGTACCAGAACATCAATTCGCCGATCGTATCGGCCACCAGCACATCGGTTTCCCTGGCCGGCGCCGACTTGCTTCTGGAGCGTTGTTCCACCTTGAACCCATGCGCGCTGGCAAGCGCCGCGATGCTTTCGCCGCGGTCGGGATGGCGTGGCGTAACGATCAGCAGCGTGCCGTTGACCGGCTTGCCCATAGCCTTGAACGTATCGAGCGCGAACTCCTCCTCGCCGGGATGGGTCGACGCCGCCAGGAGAATCGGGCGTCGCTGCGTCGCTGCGTGGAAGGCCTCGACGGATTCGACGGAAGGCGGCTCGACAGCCGCAGCGCTCTTGAGATTGCCCACCACCTCAACCGAGCGGCCCGTCGCCAACCTCAGACCATCGGCCGTCGCCTGATCAGCTGCGCCAATGAACACGAATGTCGAGAAAAGCTCGCGCGCCGACGCCGGCCGCCCGCGCCAGCTTTTCAGCGTCTGCCCTGTCATGCGTGCATTGATCAGCGCCGCCGGCGTCCGACGGGCCTTCAGCGCCGTCAGCATGTTCGGCCAGATTTCGCCCTCGGCGAACACCGCCGCATCCGGTCTCCAATGGGCGAGGAACCGCTCGACCGCGCCCGGGCCATCCACCGGCGCCATCTGATGAACCACATTCCTGGGCGACCAGGCCGCGATCATGTCGGCGGAGGTCAGCGTCTGTGTCGTCACCACGGCGTGCACATCCGGCCGTTGTTTCAGCAGCGCGCCGAACACGTCCAGCAGCAGGCGAGATTCCCCCACGCTAGCGCCATGCATCCAGATGAGGGGTCCAGCCGCCCGCGGCGCTTGGGTCAGCCCCAAGCGCTCGCTGACCCGGTCAGGATGTTCCTTGCCTTTTTTGAGCCGCTGCTCCACCAGCCATGGCGCGAGCGGTTCAAGCAGACGCGTGCCGAATTGATAGAGCGATAACGACGCGGTCACGGGCCGCTCTGTTCCATGGCGGGTTGGGCAGCTTCGGCCGCCGGCGCTGCAGCTGGGGCAGCCTGCGGTTTCGCCACGGGCGCAGGCGTTGCATCCGGCGGCAGGCCGGCCAATTCATCGGCCCGCGCCGTCGCTGCTTTCAGCGCAGTCTCGACACGCTGCCGAAGCTCTTCGGAATCCATGTCTTTCGATGTCGGAATGGGCGGCGGGATTACGCAAGCGCCGCGCGCGAACGGCTTTGGCCACAGCAGCCTGTCCCACGTGTCCAACCGCTTCGCGTTCGCTGATAGACCGTAGATGATGATCGGCGCGCCCATCTGCTGCGCAAGCTTGATCGTGCCGATGCCGACAACTTCGCGCGGGCCTTTTGGCCCATCGATCGTCATCACGATGCAGCCGCCCTTCTTCATCACTTCCATGGACTCGCGCGCAGCAGAGACGCCGCGCTTGTTCTTGTCCTTCCGGCCCGAAGAGGAGCCGCGTATGATGAAAAGGCCAAGCCAGAGTCCCGCACGTCGCGTGAACTCGCCATCCTTCGACGGTGACACCATCAGTGCGGCGGGATGAGGCGGCTTCGGCCATTTCGGCCGGTAGAGAATCTGGATCATCGGCATCAGGAGGATGCGTGAGTGCCAGGTCGCCGCGACCCATCCCTGCGGCTTGTCCCAGATGTCGCGGACATGCTCCATGCCCTCCACGCGCCAGCGCAGGGTATGGGACAGGACGGACATGTACGCCCAGATCAGTGTCCCCCCGATCCAGGGAATCACCGGCGAGCGCGCCAGACGCTTGAACATGAAGCGCTATATACTCCCTGTCGCAAAGGTCGCCAGAGACCTGCGGCGAGCCTCCAACGCGTCTGATCGCCCCTGCGACAAGCGCGCAAAGCGTGGCCTTGTGGCGCCGCAGCGCCTTGCATTCCCGGCTGGAAACGGCATCTAGCGCCCATGTCCACAGGCGCCGCAGCGGCCAGCCCTATCGACTTATCGACCCCGGCCGGCCGCAGGCGAGCCCGGCGCGAGCTGGTTTGGGGAGATCACGGCTTCCTGCGCCTACGTTTCCGCAACCTCCACAAGATTTCCGACGAGATGTACCGCGCGAACCAGCCTTCGCCGGAACAGATCGTTCGGTATGCGAACGAGCTGGGCCTCAAGACGATCATCAACCTGCGGGGCCAGAGCCCGAAGGGATATTACCTTCTGGAAAGGGAAGCCTGCGCCCGCAATGGCATTGAACTGGTCGACTTTCAGGTCTTCTCGCGCGACGCGCCTCCGCGCGAGTCGGTGCTGGCGGCTCGCGATCTGTTCGACCGGATCGCCTATCCGGCTCTGATGCACTGCAAATCCGGCGCGGACCGGGCAGGGGTGATGGCCGTCCTCTACCAGCACTATCGCAAAGGCCTGCCGATCGAGCAGGCCACGGAACAACTGTCGCGGAAATACCTCCACGTCCGCGAAGGCAAGACGGGCGTCTTGGATTTCTTCTTCGAGGTCTATCTTCGCGAAGGCGCGCCGAAGGGTCTAAGCTTCACGGAGTGGGTCTCCAGGGACTATGACCGGGTCGAACTGAAGGCTCGATTCCTCAAGACCTGGAAGTCGAAACTCAACCTCGACCAGTTACTGCGGCGCGAATAGAGGCAATTGCAGTCGCCCTGAAAGGTAACGGAAAAAACTGGTCGCGCTTTGTCTTGGCAGCGGTTAGAAAGTAGTCGAGTTGGAGTGGAGGGGTACCCATGAAGTTCTTCATCATCAACAGTTTCCGCTTTATCGTCTACATCGCTTACTTCGCGATCATCGCGCTCTACGGCTTCGGCGCTTATATCGAGCGCGCGGAAGTCAACGACGTCTTCTTCAAGCTGACGGGTAACCACCTCCAGGAATCCGGCGCCACGGGTCTGGCGATCGTCGCGGGCGTGGTCTTCGGCTGGTTTGCGGCGACCATCGTATGCGGCCTGTTGGTCACGCTCCTGGACATCCGGGACGACATCAACGATCGCCTGCCGAACGCCCGCGCCAAGTAAGCCACGGGCTCGGACCTCTCGAATACCGCGCAGGGCGCTGGCGAAGCCGTCGGCGCCCTGACGTTTTAGAACCAGCCGCTTGTTACCTGTCGTTTTGGCCCAAACGCGTCTTACATAAGGCACATGACCTCTCAGACGGCCGACCTTCTGCATTCCTTGATCCAGTCAACGCTGAAGGCCGGCGCCGACGCGGTCGACGCTCGGATTTCCGAGAATGCTGGGCTGTCAGTCGAGGTCCGAAATGGCGAATTGGAAAGCGTCGAGCGCGAGGAGTCCCGAGGGCTCTCGCTCCGGGCGCTGGTCGGCAAGCGCCAGGCGCACGTCTCGGCAACCGATCTTTCGCCGTCAGCTTTGAAGGCGCTGTCGGAGCGCGTCGTGGCGATGGCGCGTATGGCGCCTGAAGACAAATGGTGCGGCCTGCCGGACAAGTCCGAGATCACTTCCGATCGGCCAGACCTGCAGCTCGATTGCGATGACACGCCTGAAGCGCCCGAGTTGGAGCGGCGCGCGCGCGAAATGGAATCGGCCGCGATGTCAGTCGGCGGCATCAAGCAAGTTTCGCACAGCGGCGCTTCGTGGGGCACGGCTCGATCCTGGTTCGCCGCCTCCAACGGCTTTGCGGCAGAAAAGTCGTCCGGCATCTCCTCGCTCGCCGCCGTTGCAATTTCTGAGCGCGACGGCGCGATGGAACGTGACTACGAAAGCCAGTCCGAACGCCGCAAGGCAAAGCTTCGCAAACCGGAAGACATCGGCCTCGAAGCGGGAACGCGCGCCGCCGCACGTCTTGGCGCCCGCAAGCTCGACAGCCAGACTGCGCCGGTAATTTTTGACAAGCGCCTCTCCAACCGCTTGCTCGGCGCCTTTATCGGCGCGATCTCCGGGCCAGCGATTGCGCGCGGCGTCTCGTTCCTGAAAGACAAGATGGGCAAGGCCGTCTTTGCGCCCGGGGTGAACGTCATCGACGACCCGACTGTCGTGGGTGGCTTCGGCTCACGGGGTTTCGATGGCGAGGGCAGGGGCGTACGGCGTACGGCCCTGGTGCAGGACGGCGTGCTCACCCAATGGCTGCTCAACGGCCCGTCCGCGCGCCAGCTGGGCCTTCAGCCCAACGGCTTCGCCAGCTATGGCTTCGGCGATCCGCCGGGTGTCACCACCTCCAATCTCGACATCCAGCCAGGCGCCCGCGACCTCGACGGCCTGATGGCCGACGCGAGGAACGGACTCCTCATCACCGACATGTTCGGCCCGTCTCTCAACCCGAACACCGGGGACTATTCGGTCGGCGTATCCGGTTTCTGGTTCGAGAATGGGGAGCGCGTCTACCCCGTATCCGAAGTAACAGTCGCGGGCGACCTGCCTTCCATGCTGTTGCGCGCCGTGCCGGGGTCAGACCTCGAGATCCGCGGTTCGACCAACGCACCCAGCCTCCTGATCGACGGGCTCGCTCTTGCCGGCCGCTGAGCCATCGCTCGCGGAAGACCTTGCCCTCGTAACCGAAGTTGCGCGCGAAGCCGGCGCGCTTTCGCTCGACTGGCTGAAGCGCGGTGCGAAGTCGTGGGAGAAATCGCCCGACAATCCGGTCACCGAAGCGGACCTTGCGGTCAATGACCTGATCTCGAAACGTCTGCGGAGCGCCCGGCCGGGCTATGGCTGGCTTTCGGAAGAGACGCGCGACAATCCCGCCGACCGGACCCAGGTCAGGACCTTCGTGGTCGATCCCATCGACGGCACCAAGGCGTTCCTGCGTCACGAGCCAGGCTACTGCATCTCCATCGCACGACTTGAAGGCGGTCAGCCCGTCGTCGGTGCGCTGTTCAATCCGCTGACCGATGAACTCTTCTGCGCCTTGGCTGGAGGCGGCGCCAGGCTCAACGGTCAACCCATCAAGGCATCGGTCAGCGCGGGGCTCGAAGGCGCCCGGATGATTCTCCGGCCCGAAATCGCCGCCCGCCTGAAGGCCCATCCGGCCTGGCCGGCCATGGAATTCCTCAGCCCTATCCCCAACTCGATCGCTTGGCGCATCGCCCTCGTCGCCTGCGGCCGGTGGGATGCAGCGATCGGCATCAAGCGCACCAATGATTGGGATGTCGCCGCCGCGGCGCTTATCCTTTCCGAGGCCGGCGGTATCGGCACCGATGGCGAAGGCGCCGCCTTCGTTTTTAACCAAGCCGTGACACAGCATCCGGGCGTGGTGGCTGCTGGCGCAAATCTCCACCCCCTGCTAATGGACCGGCTCAGGGAAATGGGTCGTCGGCCATGAGCGAAACCACCGGCAAGCAGCTTCTCCATCTCGTCATTGGCGGCGAGCTCAAGCGTCTCGACACCGTCGAGTTCAAGGATCTCGGCCAGGTCCATTTCGTGGGGGCTTTTCCGAACTACAAGGCCGCCTACGACGCCTGGAAGGGCGCCGCCCAGCGCACCGTCGACAATGCGCTGATGCGGTATTTCATCCTGCACGCGCACCGGCTGCTCGATCCGGAAACCGGCAAGAGCCACGATGCCTGACGCTGAGGGCCGCGCCTCGCAATCCGACCAGAAACTCTTCGGCCGCTTCATCAACGACTGGATGAAGCCGCAATGGGGCTGGTTCGGCCTGGGTCTGCTGTTTTCCGCCATCGCGGCTGCCTGCGCCTCTGGTTACATTGCGATCACCACGCTTGCGACCGACTGGCTGAAGACCGGCGACGCCCGTGTCATCACGCTGGCGCCGGTGATCATCATCGCACTGGTACTGGTCAGGGCGCCGTCGCTTTATTGGCAAACCCAGGCCAACAATCACGGCGTTCAGAACGCGACGGTAAAGCTTCAGGAAGCCCTGTTCTCGAAACTCATCGGTGGCGACTTCGCGCGGCTGCAGGCGAAAAACTCCGGCGAGTACGTCTCGCAATTCGCCAACGACATGGTGTTGATCCGGGAAGCGGCGCTGCGGGTCGCAACCAGCGTCGCCAAGTCGTCGCTGACGATCATAGCCTCCGTCATCTCGATGGCGGTGATCGATTGGGCTTTGGCGCTGCTGTTGCTGGTCGTCTACCCGATCGCCTTCTGGCCCGTGGTCCGGCTCGGCGACCGGATACGCAAATCCTCCCGCCGCGCGCAGGAGCAGGCCGGCGAACTTACTTCCATCCTCGGCGAGGCTTTCCAGGGCGCCCGCACCGTGAAGGCGTATGTACTGGAGGACTACCAAAACAAGCGCGCCGGTGCCGGTTTCGTCGAGCGCGCACGTCTCTACATGAAGGTGCTTCGGGCCAAGGCGCTGGTCGATCCTTTCCTGGAGGTGATCGGGGGCCTCGCGCTGGCCGGATTGTTCGCCTTCG
>DASZSI010000041.1:0-3688 GCA_035548775.1 Hyphomonadaceae bacterium | reverse complement strand
TACAATCGACTTTTACTAATTGCACGGACTCCCCTTGCCGATGGATGATTCCGACAGCGAAATCCTGATCGAGACCCTGCGGATCGGCGGTGCGATGGAAGTGCGCGCGATATCGGCCAGCGATGGGCTGGAGATCGTCTTCTCAGCGCCTGCCAGCGCCTCGCAAGACGACATCAGCAAGCTGGCGCGATCAAAGCTCGCCTATGTACGCGCCAAGATGAAGACCACCGAGGAAGACGCCAAGTCGAAGCACGACGCAAAAGGCGGAAGGCTGGTCTAGCGCGCCTTCCGCACGCCCTTGCCGAGGCCGATCTTCTTGGCGAACTCAGACCGGCGCTCGGTATAGCTCGGGGCCACCATCGGATAGTCGGCGGGCAGGCCCCAGCGGCGGCGATATTCGTCCGGGCTCATGTCGTACCGCGAGCGAAGATAGCGCTTCAGCATCTTCAGCTTCCGGCCGTCTTCCAGGCAGACGATGTAATCGTTGGTGACCGACTTGCTGATCGGCACCGCAGGCTTGGGCTTGTCGTCGCCCTTCATGTCTGCGCCGCCGGCAAGTCCAGACACAGTCCGGTACACCGATCGGATGACGTCCGGCAGGCCGTCGGTAGTCACGGCGTTGTTGGAGACGAAGGATGAGACGATTTCGGAAGTCATCCGCATCAACTCATCGTTCGGTAGCACAGAATTTCCTGAAGAATCCGGCATGTTGTCTACCCCCAAGAGACCCTTTTACGTGGCCGCCCATCCGTTAGTTCAAGAGAAGGCCAACTAACTACCCAGGTCCTGACCACAGATTAATCCGAAATACTGATTCTAATCCGATCAGGCGATGCGAACAGGGGATGAATACCCAAGACTTGCCAACTGAAGAGGGGTCCCGTATCGCCCGTCACCTGTCCCCCGCCAGGCAGGAGAATCCGCCGATGACCCAGTCAAAATCCCTTGTGGACACGCGGGAAAAGGCATTTTTCACCACGCCGCTGGCTGAGGCGGACCCGGCGATCACGAAATGGATTCGGGAAGAGACCGGCCGCCAGTCCCATCAAATCGAGTTGATTGCTTCTGAGAACATTGTCTCCCGCGCCGTGCTCGAAGCGCAGGGAACCCTTCTCACCAACAAGTACGCCGAGGGCTATCCGGGCAAGCGCTACTATGGTGGTTGCGAGTTCGTGGACGAGATCGAGCAGTTGGCTATCGACCGCGCCAAGCAGCTGTTCGGCGCCGGATTCGCCAACGTCCAGCCGTCCTCGGGCAGCCAGGCCAACCAGGCGGTGTTCAACGCGCTGATCAAGCCGGGCGATCCGATCCTCGGCATGAGCCTCGATGCCGGCGGCCACCTCACTCACGGCGGCGTCGCCAACCAGTCCGGCAAATGGTTCAAGGCGCACCACTATGGCGTGCGTCGCCAAGATGGCCGCATCGACCTGGAGGAAGTCCAGCGCATCGCCAACGAGGCGAAGCCGAAGATCATCATTGCCGGCGGCTCGGCCTATTCGCGCACTATCGACTTCGCTGGTTTCCGCAAGATCGCGGACTCGGTCGGTGCTTTCCTCATGGTCGACATGGCGCACTTCGCTGGCCTCGTGGCCGCAGGCGTTCATCCGAACCCGCTGGCTCACGCGCACGTCGTCACCACCACAACACACAAGACGTTGCGCGGCCCGCGCGGCGGCATGGTGCTGACCAACGACGCCGACATCGCGAAGAAAGTGAACTCAGCTGTGTTCCCCGGCATCCAGGGCGGACCGCTGATGCATGTGATCGCCGCCAAGGCCGTGGCGTTCGGCGAGGCGCTGCGCCCCGAATTCAAGCACTACGCCCAGCGCGTGGTCGACAACGCCCGCACGCTGGCCGAGCAGCTGAAAGTCGGCGGTCTCGATATCGTCTCCGGCGGCACCGACACGCACCTGATGCTGGTCGACCTGCGGCCCAAGGGCGTCAAAGGCAACGCGACCGAAAAGGCGCTCGAGCGCGCCTGGATCACCTGCAACAAGAACGGCGTGCCCTTCGATCCGGAAAAGCCGACGATCACCTCCGGCGTCCGCGTCGGATCGCCCGCCGCGACCACGCGCGGCTTCGGCACGGACGAATTCAAGCAAGTTGCCCGCTGGATGGTCGAGGTTGTCGACGAGCTCGCCAAGGGCGGCGACACGTCGGCCGTGGAAGAGAAAGTGCGCCGCGAAGTGAAGGCGCTGACCGATCGCTTCCCGATCTATGGCGGCGTGGCGGGATGAGGGACGGGGAGTAGAACTTGCGCTGTCCGTATTGCGGCTCTGCCGACTCCGTCGTGAAGGACAGCCGGCCTGCTGAGGAAGACACCGCCGTGCGCCGCCGTCGCGGTTGTACCAATTGCGGAGGCAGGTTCACGACATTCGAGCGTGTGCAGCTGCGCGACTTGATCGTCGTCAAGCGCGACAGCCGCCGTGCGCCTTTCGACCGCGACAAGCTTCGCCGTTCGGTTTCGATCGCGCTGCAGAAGCGTCCGGTCAGCGAAGAGAAGCTCGACCAGATGATCTCCGGCATAATCCGTCGGTTGGAGAACATGGGCGAGAGCGAGATTCCGACGTCGACCATCGGCGAGATGGTGATGGAAAGCCTCGGCGAGCTCGATCCGGTTGCCTTCATCCGTTACGCATCGGTCTACAAGGACTTCAAGTCGCCTGCGGACTTTGCTGCCTTCGTCGCTTCGCAGACCGGCGGCGAAGACGGCAGCGGCGACGACGAATGAGTGGCGCGGGCGCTTCCTCGCGGCCTTCCGTCACGCTGAAGCTTGCCACCTCGCTCGACGGCCGCATCGCCCTGGCCAATGGCGAGAGCCAGTGGATCACGTCGGAAGCGGCGCGGATGGAAGCGCACAGGCTGCGCGCGGCGCATGATGCGGTGATCGTCGGTTCGGAGACCGTGCTGAAGGATGATCCAGAACTCACCGCGCGCACCGATCCGCCCGCAGCGCGCCAGCCTCTGCGCGTGGTCGCCGACAGCCGCGCCCGCATCGCCGCCACGGCCAGGTTGTTCAGAACGGTAGAGCTGGGTCCCGTCGCCATCGCCACGCTTGAGACCAGCAATCTCGACCACTGGCCGTCGACGCAGGGCCTGCAGTTCTGGATGCTGCCGCCGGGCCCCAATGGCAGCATTTCGCTCCCTGAACTCCTCAATTCGGCCCAGCGCGCCGGTGTGACCTCGCTGATGGTGGAGGGCGGCGGGCATCTGGCCGCATCCTTTGTACGCGACGGACTGGTCGACCGCATCGAATGGTTCCGGGCGCCCCAGCTGCTGGGAGGCGACGGTTTGCCGGGATTGGCCGCCCTGGGCTTGGAGAAACTGGTTGACGCGCCCACCTTCAAGCGCGTGAGGGTGGCGGAGGTCGGCCCCGACCTTTGGGAAAGCTACGTGAAGGCCTGATGTTCACCGGATTGGTTACTGATGTCGGCCGCGTCAGGTCGGTTGAGGACAGCAATGGCCTACGCCGTATCACGGTGGACAGCGTCTATCCCGCGTCATCGATCCAGATGGGCGCCTCGATCGAGCATTCGGGCGTGTGCCTGACGGTCGTGGACTTCGGCGAGCGTCCTGGCGGATCGTGGTGGACGGTGGAGGCCATTCCCGAGACCCTGTCGCGCACCACGCTGGGCCGGTGGATGGCAGGATCGCGCATCAACCTCGAACTGTCGCTGAAGCTGGGCGA
>DASZSI010000040.1:0-10928 GCA_035548775.1 Hyphomonadaceae bacterium | reverse complement strand
CGCCGTTCAAGAGGCTCGCCGATGCGCCGATGGGCATGACGGCGCATCTGGCTTATGCCGCGCTGGATAACGAGACGACGCCTGCCACGCACTCGAAGAAGATCGTGCGCGACATCATTCGCGGCGAGATCGGGTTCGATGGCCTGCTCATGACCGACGATCTGGGCATGAAGGCGCTGGGCGGGTCGCTCGCCGACCGGGCGAGTCGCGCCATCGCGGCGGGCGTCGATGTGATCCTGCACTGTTCGGGCTTTGTGAAAGACCCCGACATTGTGCTGGCGGAGATGACGGAGGTTGCGGGCGCCTCTCCGGTTCTTGCCGGCGACAGCCTGCGGCGCGCGAAAATCGCGGATGCGGCGGTTCATCCGCCCAAGCCGTTCGACAAGGCCGAGGGCAGGGAAAGGCTGTTGAAGCTGTTGTCCCGCCTCTCGCCGTCGTCTACTGCGGTGGCATGACGGTTATCCCCGTTCCGGACGAGGACTTGCTCAACACGGCCGCCGCTGAAGCGGCGGACGCGCGCGATGCATTCCGCGTCGACCTGGAGGGTTTCGAGGGGCCGCTGCACCTGCTGCTGGAGCTGGCGCGGCGGCACAAGATCGACCTCGCCAAGATCTCGATCCTGAAGCTGGCCGACCAGTATCTCGCCTATGTGCGCGAGGCGCAGGACAGGAAGATCGACATTGCCGCGGATTATCTGCTGATGGCGGCGTGGCTGGCTTTTCTCAAGTCAAAGCTGCTGCTGCCGTCGGACAAGAAGGGCGAGGATGAGACTGATCCTGGCGAGATCGCGGGCAGGCTGGCGTTCCGGCTCCGCCGGCTCGATGCGATGCGCAAGGCGGTGAACGACCTTTATGCCGGCCATGTCGACAACCGGGACGTGTTCCGGCGGGGCGATCCGCAGCTGGCCAAGGTGATCCGCAAGCCGATCTGGACCACGTCGCTGCACGACATTTTGAAGGCGTTCGGGGACATCAACACGCGGAAGGTGAAGCTGCGCGCGCACGTCATCAAGCGCCAGCCGGTCCTGCCGCTCGACTCGGCGCGCAGGCATCTCGCGGCGCTGGCGCCCGAGCTGGTGGAGTGGGCCTCGATCCAGGAAATGCACGCCAATGACGAGGAGGCGAAGGACGCCCCGCGCCGGTCCGAGGTTGCGAGTTTCTTCTCCGCCGCGCTGGAGCTGACCAAGGACCGCGCGGTCGAGCTTCGCCAGGACCAGCCGTTTTCGGACGTGTATGTGCGCAGGGCGCGTGATCCTGCTGCTGCGAAGGCCGCCGAATGAGCGCGGGGAAGAAGAACAAGAAGGGCGGCAAGCCGGAGGCAGCCTCGGTCGACGAAATTCGCGAGGCAGTGGCGAAGCTTTCGAAGCAGAAGCAGGCGGAAGCGAAGGCGCAGCCCGCGGCCGAGCCTGCGCCGGCGAAGACCGCCAAAGCCGAGGTCGACCCCGAACGCCTCGCGGATGCACTGCGTCGCGCCGAGGCGGTGTTGTTTGCGTCCGACGAACCGGTCGACGCCAAGACGCTGACGGAAGCCCTGCCCCAGGGCATCGAGGCCGGCGATGTGCTGGGCAAGCTGAAGGCCGCCTACGCCAACAAGGGCGTCCAGCTGGTGGAGCTTGCCGGCAAGTGGCGCTTCCAGACTGCGCCTGACCTGGCCTTTCTGTTCGAAGAGACCCGCGAGCAACCCAAGCCGCTTTCGCGTGCGGCGCTGGAGACGCTGGCGATCATCGCGTATTGCCAGCCGGTCACCCGGCCGGAGATCGAGGACATACGCGGCGTCGCTGTCTCGCCCGGGACGATCGACATCCTGATGGAGGCGGGCTGGGTGCGTCCGCGCGGCCGACGCCGCACGCCGGGCCGGCCTGTGACATTTGGAACCACGGACGCGTTCCTGGTGCATTTCGGCCTGGACGCGGTGGACAGCCTGCCGGGGCGTGACGATCTCAAGGCAGCCGGCCTGCTGAGCGCGGAGATTCCACGCGATTTCGAGTTCGCCGGTACGCCGCGTGATCCCGAAACGGGCGAGCTTCTGGGCGAAGACCCGCTGGAAGACGCCGAATTCCAGTCTGATTTCCTCGAAGGAGCGGAAGACAGGGCTTAGCTGCTGGACTTACCTGGTTAATGATAATCGCGGGAACCTGTACCTTGGCCGGGTTTGCAGGAATCCCTTGCGAGGGCTACCTTAGGCCTTGATATCTGGCCCCGCCTGCAGGCAATCGCTGCGGACGAGGCGATCCGGAGTTAGAACGATGCGCGACCCATTAGTCATTATCGTCGTCCTGGCGGTCCTGCTGATCTTCTTCGGCGGCCGTGGAAAGATCTCGTCGACGATGGGCGACCTCGCCACCGGCATCAAGAATTTCCGCAAGGGTCTCAGGGACGGAGACAAGCCCGAAGCGCCGCCGCAACAGCTGGCCAACGAGCCGATCAACGTCACCCCGGAGAAGGACAAGGCGAAGACCACGACCTGATCTTCGGCTTCTCGGCCCTCTCCCCGGGAAGGAGCGCGCAACGCCATGATGCCGGGCATCGGCTTCACGGAAATGATCCTTCTGGCCGTCGTGGCGATCGTTGTGATCGGCCCGAAGGACTTGCCGTTGATGATGCGCAAGTTCGGCAAGTTCACCGGCAAGATGCGCGCGCTGGCGTTCGAGTTCCAGCAGGGGATCGACGAGCTTGGCAGGCAGGCGGAGCTGGAAGAGCTGCGCAAGGAAGTCGCCGAGCTGAAGAAGAATACCGGCCTCGAAGACCTGCGCGATGATCTGAACAAGGATCGCGCCGAGATGGAGGCCAGCGCCCGCGAGCAGCTTCCCTCGCCCGGCGAGGCCGCGCCCGGCACGCCGCCGCCGGCGTCGCAACTATCGCCTGAGCAGATGGAGGAGTCGCGGCTGCTTTCCGAATCCGCGAACATGCCTTCGCTCGAGCCTACGCCTTCGGCGGCCGACCTGGCCGACGCCATGCCCGAGGCGCGGCACTATGATTATCCTGGCGCTTCGGAAGAAGACGCGCCGCCCGCCGAACAGACCGCCGCCCCTGCCAAGCAGGAAACGCCCGCGTGAGTGGCCCGAAGACGTCGTTCACGCCGGAGCCATCCGAACCGCCGCCTGATGAAGTGGAGGCCAGCCGCGCCCCGTTGATGGATCACCTCAATGAGCTGCGCGTCCGGCTGATCCGCTGCATGTGGTGCATGCTGATCTTTTCGGCGATCGGGTGGTTCCTGTCGCAGGACGCCTTCAAGCTGCTGGTGATCCCGCTGAGCGAGGCGGCGGCGAGACATCATCGTCATGCCGACATCGGGTTCTATGCTCCGCTGGAGCTGACGTTCACGCAGATCAAGCTGGCGCTGTTGATGGCGCTGGCGGTGAGCTTTCCCTACATGGCGTACCAGGCCTACGGCTTTGTCGCGCCCGGCCTCTACAAGAAGGAACGGGCGGCGGTGCTGCCCTTCCTCTTCATCATGCCGGTGTTGTTCGTGGCGGGCTGTGCGCTGGTCTACTATGTCGTGCTGCCCAACTTCATGGACATATCGTTCTCGTCGGAGTTCGAGACGGGCGGAGGCACGGTCAGCTACCAGCCCAAGGTGAAGGAATACACCGAGCTGGCGATCGGGTTGCTGTTTGCGCTTGGCCTGGCGTTCCAGCTTCCGGTCGTGCTGGCGCTGCTGGCGCGGGCGCAGGTCGTGACCGCCAAGGGCCTGCGCAAGGGACGCAAATACGCGATCCTGGTCATCTTCGTGATCGCCGCCGCCGTGACGCCGCCGGATCCGGTGAGCTGGTTCGTGCTCGGCATGCCGCTGATCCTGCTCTATGAGAGCGGCATCATCGCAGCGGTGCTGGTCGAGATCTCGCGCAAGCGTCGCGACGCCGCTGACGCCAAGCGTGAAGCGGAAGAGGCCAAGCGCGAGGCCGAGGAAAACGCCCGCCGCGTGGCCGCCGAAGCCGCCAAGTCCGCGGCGCCGGCTTTGCCGGCGGGGGAGTAAGCCGGGACCGCCGGGCGCCCGCCCGGCAGTTGTCGCGAAGCGACAAAGACTGGTGCCCCATCAACTGATTTCGCGCTGACGCGCGAACTGCCGGGCAGACGCCCGGCGGTCCCAGCTTCCCCAAAACCCCTTTGTCCGTCGCGCGGAGCAGGCTAGACCGCACGCAAACCAGCACGGCCAAATCAGCAAGGACCGCCATGCACGATATCCGCGCCATCCGCGACAATCCCGAAGCCTACGCGAAGAAGCTGTCGCGCCGGCCGTCGGTGGATGGCGCCTCGGAAGTCGCGAAGATCATGGAGCTGGACGGCAAGGTCCGCGCGGCGATCCTCGCCAAGGAACAGGCCGAGGCGGCGCGCAACGCAAAATCGAAAGAGATCGGCAAGGCCAAGGCCTCGAAGGACGAGGCGCTGGCGCAGAAGCTGATGGCGGAAGTCGCCGACGCCAAGGCGACCATCGAGAAGGCCGGCGCCGATGAGGCCGCTGCGACGGCTGCGCGCGACGATCTGCTGGCGCGCCTGCCCAACGTGCCGCTCGACGATGTTCCGCTCGGCGCCGACGAGCACGCAAACAAGGAAGTCCGCCGCAAGGGCGAGCCGCGCAAGTTCAACTTCACGCCGAAGGATCACGCCGATCTCGGCGAAGCCCTCAAGATGATGGATTTCGAAGCCGCCGCCCGCATGAGCGGCGCGCGGTTTGTGGTGCTGCGCGGGCAGCTAGCGAGGCTCGAACGTGCGCTCGCAGCGTTCATGCTGGATGTGCAGACTAGGCCCGAGAGCGAAGGCGGGCCAGGTTATGTCGAACATTCAGCTCCTCTGCTGGTTCGGCCCAAGGCAATGTTTGGGACGGGCCAGCTTCCAAAGTTTGAGCAGGATCTTTTCGTTGCGAAAACTGACGAACAACTCTCCGATGACGAGTTTGACGTTTTTACCGTCGAAAGCGATCCCGGAATGGTGAAGGTGGTGTTCAAAGGGCCGCGAGGGGCGGAGCTTGAGCGCGCACATAAATTGGGTGGCCAACGAATGTCTTTGACGGGAAGGTCTGTGGGCTCGGCCGGCCTCAAAAACTCGATGCGCCCAACTCTTGAATCAACCCGCTATCTCATCCCTACCGCCGAAGTCTCGCTTACCAACACTGTCCGCGAACAGATTCTTGACGCCGCCCAACTGCCAATGCGGATGACCGCCGCGACGCCGTGTTTCCGGTCCGAAGCCGGCAGCGCCGGTCGCGATACCAAGGGCATGATCCGCATGCACCAGTTCATCAAGGTGGAACTGGTGTCGATCACGAAGCCGGAAGAGAGCGACGCCGAGCTGGAGCGCATGACGAAATGCGCCGAGGGCATACTGGAGCGGCTGGAGCTGCCTTATCGCACCATCATGCTGTGCACGGGCGACATGGGCTTTGGCGCGCGCAAGACCTACGACCTCGAAGTCTGGCTGCCGTCGCAGAATACGTATCGCGAGATCAGCTCTTGCTCGACCTGCGGCGACTTCCAGGCCCGCCGCATGGATGCGCGCTATCGCCCCGCCGCCACTCCCGAAAACCCGAAGCCCAAGCCCGAATTCGTGCACACACTCAACGGCTCGGGTCTTGCAGTCGGCCGGACTCTGGTCGCGATCCTGGAGAACTGTCAGGAAGCCGACGGCAAGATCACGGTGCCGAAGGCGCTCGTCCCCTACATGGGCGGGCTCGAGGTGATTGGTTGAGGAGCTGATGCGCGTTCTGCTCACCAATGATGATGGCGTTTTTGCTCCGGGGCTGACGGTGCTGGAGGAGATTGCGCGGTCGGTGTCGGACGACGTCTGGATCGTTGCGCCGCATGAGGAGCAGTCGGGCAAGGCGCGGGCGGTGACGCTGAATGCTCCGGTGCGGCTGAGGATGGAGGCGGAGAAACGCTATGCCGTCACGGGCACGCCATCGGATGCGGTGTTGCTGGGCGTGAAGGATATCCTGGCGGACCATCCGCCGGACCTGATCCTTTCAGGCGTCAATCGCGGCCAGAACATCGCGGAAGACACCAGCCAGTCGGGAACCGTCGCGGCGGCCATCGAGGGGATGCATCTTGGCATTCCTTCCATCGCCTTCAGTCAGGCCCGCAATTTCCGGCGCGGTGAGCCGATACCATGGGAGACGGGCAGGGCGTGGGGACCGCGCGTGCTGAAGGCGCTGCTGGCCGCCGGCTGGCCGAAGAACTGCGTGATCAACGTGAATTTCCCCGACCGCCTGCCGGGAGATGTGGCCGGCTGGGAGGTGACGCAGCAGGGTTTCCGCGATGAATCTATCGCCACGCTGGAAAAGCGGACGGACCTGCGCGGCGCGGACTATTTCTGGATCGGCTATTCGGGGAAACTGTCGGAACCGCCGCAGGGCACCGACCTGCGCGCGATCTATGATGGCCGCATTTCCATCACGCCGCTGCATATCGACATGACTCATCATGAGTTTCGGGGGACACTGGCGGCTTCGCTGAAGATCGGAGACTAGACCGGTCATGGATGAGGACGATCCCCGCTTCAAGGCCGCCCGCCTGGTGCTGGCGCTGCGCCAGTCCGGCGTGACCGACCAGCGGGTGACCGAGGCGCTGGAGAAGACGCCGCGCGAGACGTTTGTGCCGCGTCCCTTCATCGAAAGCGCGTGGGAGAATGTCGAGCTGCCGATCGATTGCGGCCAGTCGCTGACGCGGCCTGTCACCGTGGGGGTGATGATCCAGGCGTTGAATGTCGCGCGTGACCACACGGTGCTCGAGATCGGGGGCGGCTCCGGCTATGTCGCGGCGGTGCTGAGCCGCCTTGCGCGTCGCATCTATTCGATCGACCGGTATCGCACTCTGGTGGACCGGGCGCGGCTGGCGCTGGATTCGCTCGGCATCTCCTCGCGGGTCGAGCTTCGGCTGTCCGATGGTCTTCTCGGCTGGCCCGAGGCGGGGCCGTTCGACCGAGTGCTGCTGATGGGTTCAGTCCCGTGCCTGCCGGATGAACTGGCCAGGCAGGTTGCGCCGGGCGGGGTAGCGGTGCTTCCGGTGGACCGGGGCGGGGAGCAGCTGATCGTGCGGCTGGAGCGGCAGGCCGACGGCAGTTTCCGCGAAACGCCGATCCTGAAAGCCCGTTTTGCCCCGCTTCAGCAGGGGGTTGCGCGCGAGCTTTAGGGTCCGGTAACGGACGGTCGGCATTGGTAAAGGACCAGTTTCAGGGTCCCGGCAGCCATGCCCCCATCCTTGCGAATCCTGATGATTTCGAGCGCCGTGGCGGGGCTGGGGGCGTGTGCGTCCAATCCGCCGACGCCGCCCGTTGCGCCGATTGATTATCGTGGCGCTGCGCCTGTGAAATCCGCCAAGGCCGCTCCTGCGCCCGCGACGGTCCGCCAACCGAGCGCGCCGCAGGCCTATGTTCCTCCGCCGCCGGCGACGCCGGCACGCACGGTCGATGTCGGGCTGTCGTCGACCAATACCTCTGCAATCGACGAGGCGAAGTCGATGCAGGCGCAGGCCGGGACGCGGCCGGGCGGGGCATTGCGCCAACCGGCCGACAATGTTTCGGCGCGCACCATCCGGGTGCAGGATGGCGATACGCTCTACGACATCTCGCGCCGTTATTCGGTGAACATGCGGGCGTTGATCGAGACCAACAATCTCCAGCCGCCTTACGCGTTGCCGCCGGGTTCGATGGTTCGCCTGCCGCCGCCGAACATCCATGTGATCGAGCGTGGCGAGACGCTCTACTCGGTATCGCGCCGGTACAATGTCGATACCCGTTCGCTTGCGTTGCTCAACGGCATGTCGCGGCCGTGGGCGGTATGGCCGGGCGATGAACTGCTGCTGCCGCCGCTGGCGCGCGATCAGGGCCGCATGAGCGAGCCTGTCGTTTCACAAATCCCTATCGCTGCCGCTGCGGTCATTGCCGCACCGATCGCCAAGCCGCCGGTGGGGCCGCCAGCGCCGTCGGTGAAACCGCAATCGCTTGCAAGCAAGGCTGCCGAACCAGTCGCGCCGAAAGCGGACACGAAGGCCAAGGTGGATGTCGCGACGGTCGAACCGCCGAAGAACCCTCTCGCAAAGCCTGCGGCCTCGCAGCCGGCGCCGGTGGGCAGCCATGACTTCATCTGGCCGGTGTCGGGTACGCCGATCAAAGGATTCGGCACGGGTACGGACGGACAACGCAATGACGGCGTCAACATCGCCGTGCCTCAAGGCGCCGATGTAAAGGCCGCCGCCGGGGGCGAGGTCGTGTATGCCGGCAACGAGCTGGCCGGCTTCGGCAACCTGATCCTGATCCGCCATCCGGGCGGTTGGGTCTCGGCCTACGCCTATTCGGCCAGCATGGCGGTGAAAGAGGGCGACGTGGTGAAGCAGGGGCAGGTGATCGCCTCAGCGGGCGCGACAGGCAATGCGTCCACCCCGCAGGTGCATTTTGAGCTGCGCAAGGGAAAACAACCCGTCGACCCCGCTCTTTACCTTCCCGCGCTCAAGGGCTGAGGCGCTTTGGCCGTCCGCTAGCCTTTTGATTGCCAAGCAGGTCTCTCTGGCTATAGTCCGCCCGCTTTGGCTCCCCCGGTCTGGCGGGAGTATCTAGAGATTCCGGAGATCCGATGCTTCCGATTCCCCTGTTTTTCCAACAGCAGGCTGCCCCCGCCGCTGGCGCGCCGGCCGCCGCCGCCCCGGGAGTCGATCCCAATGCTGCGGCTGCTGCCGACCCCACGGGCGGCCTTCTGGGGCTGATCATCCCGTTCGGCGGGATGTTCGCGATCATGTATTTCCTGATCATTCGTCCCCAGAACCAGCGCCAGAAGAAGCACAAGGAATTGCTGGCGGCCTTGAAGAAGGGCGACACGGTCATCACGTCAGGCGGGATCATCGGCAAGGTAGTCAAATTGTCGGACGATGAGGTGACCCTGGACACGGGCGATGGCGGCGCGAAGCTGCGCATAGTGCGTGCGATGATCATGGACGTGCGCGGCCAATCCGCGCCGCCAGCCGCAAACGACGTCAAGGAAAGCTGAGACGTCCATGCTGCTGCGTTTTCCAGCCTGGAAAGTCATTCTGCTGCTCGGCGCCCTGATTATCGGGGCGGTGCTGTGCCTGCCGAACGTCGTGCCGAAGCAATATCTCGGCTGGCTGCCTACCGGGCCGCTCAACCTTGGCCTCGACCTCAAGGGCGGCGCCTCGGTGCTGCTGGAAGTCGATCCCAACGAACTGCGCGCCAACGAACTGAACAACGTATCGCGCGCCATCCGTGACAAGCTGCGCGAGGCGCCGCTTATCCCCGTCAACCTGGATGGTCGCAAAATCGTCGGCGATCACCTTGAGGTGCGGGTCAACAACACAGCCGATGTGCAGGCGGCGGCCGACCGCATCAAGGCGCTGGGCAAGCCTGCGCTTGGGCAGATCGGCGCGACAAATTCCTATGACGTGACGGTCCGACCGGACAACGTGATCGAAGTCCGTTTCTCGCCGCAGGCTTTCCAGAAGCTGCAGAACGACGCCCTGTCGTCCTCGATGGAGGCTGTACGCCGACGCGCGGACAACTCGGGCCTAGTTGAACCGAACATCCAGAAGCAGGGCGACAGCCGCATCATCGTCGAGGTGCCGGGTCTCGATCCCAAGGAAATGGAAAAGCTTGTCGATACGTTGACCAAGGCGGGGGTGCTGACCTTCAACCTGGTAGACGTGGCCGCCAGCGCTACCGACTACGAGCCGGGCGTGCCCAAGAACGGCCGGGTGGCTTTGCCGGATGACAGCCGCAACGGACAGCTGGATGTCATCTACACCGATCCGATCATCAACGGTTCGGATCTTGCGACGGCAAGCCAGAGCTTCGACGAAACGGGCCGGCCCAACATCTCCTTCCGGCTGCACCCTGGCGGCGCCACGAAGTTCGGCAAGGCCACGGCCGCGAACGTCAACAAGCCGTTCGCCATCGTTCTCGACAACCGCATCGTTTCCGCTCCGAACATCGAAAGCCCGATCATGACCGGCTCGGGCATGATCCGCGGCAATTTCACGATCGAGTCCGCCGAACAGATGGCCATCATCCTGCGGTCCGGCGCGCTGCCGGCCAAGCTGCGGTCGGCCGAACAGCGAGTGGTGGACGCCAGCCTGGGCGCCGACTCGATCCATGCCGGCGTGACAGCGTCGTTTGTGGGCGTCGGCCTGGTGGCTGTCTTCATGATCGCGGCCTACGGTCCGTTGGGGCTCTTTGCCGTCGCCGCGCTGATCTGCAACGCGTGGATGCTGGTGGGCGTGCTCTCAGGCTTCGGCGCGACGCTGACCTTGCCTGGCATCGCGGGCATCCTGCTGACCATGGGCATGGCGGTTGACTACAACGTGCTGATCTTCGAGCGCATACGCGAGGAGAAGAAGGCAGGGCGGTCGCCCATCACCTCGGTGGAGGCGGGCTATGAGCACGCCATGGCGACCATCATCGACGCCAACGTCACCCACCTTGTGGCGGCTCTTGTCATGTTCAACCTGGGCTCCGGCCCGGTCAAAGGTTTCGCCCTGACCCTGGCCCTGGGGGTGCTGACTTCGATCTTCACGGCCGTCATCGTCGCCCGCTGGATGATGGCGATCTGGCTCAAGATCGCCCGGCCGAAATGGATTCCGATCTGAGGCATGGGAGTAAGAATGGCGAATTGGGAGTATGGGCGTTAACGCCTTGAAACCGACTGCCTGCTCCCCATTCCCTGTTCCCAGCTTCAAACGTCACAATACCCATGGACGAGCGCCGACTCTTGCCCTAGACGGTCCCCCTTCAAACCCCAAATCGTCATGAAAACCACTTCCGGAACCTCCGAGACCGCCGCACCTGCCCCGCCGAAAAAGCGGGTCGGCCCGTTTACGTTCATCTCGCAGGTCCGCCAGGAAGCGCGGAAAGTGACGTGGACCACCCGCCAGGAAACCATCACGGCCACAATCATGGTCGTCATCATGGTCGTCGCAGCGTCGTTGTTTTTCT
>DASZSI010000039.1:0-2381 GCA_035548775.1 Hyphomonadaceae bacterium | reverse complement strand
TGAAGGGCCGCAAGGACCCGGTGCTGCTCGATTCGCAGAAGCTGCCCGGCAAGGTCACCGCGAGCGGCGCGCAAGGCGTCAACCCCTCCGACTACGACCTGATCTGCCTCGCCATGCAGGAGCCGCAGTACCGCTCTCCCGGCGTGCGCGAGCTGCTCGACGCTGTGGCGAAGTCGAAGGTGCCGTGCATGTCGATCATGAACATGCCGCCGCTGCCTTATGTGAAGCGAATCCCCGGCCTCGATTACGCGGCGCTCGAGCCCGCGTACACCGAGCCGCGCGTGTGGGACAGCTTCGACCCGAAGTTCTTGACTCTCTGCAGCCCCGACCCGCAGGCGATCCGTCCGCCGGACGAGAAGGTCAACGTGCTGATGGTCACGCTGCCGACCAATTTCAAGGCGGCCAAGTTCGACGACGAGAAGGGCACCGCGATCCTGCGTCAGCTCGAACAGGAGATCGACGCGATCCGCTTCGATCCGGGTGACGGCACCAAGATCGAGCTGCCCGTCAAGCTCCGCGTTTACGACTCGATCTTCGTGCCGCTCGCCAAGTGGGCGATGTTGCTCGCGGGAAATTATCGCTGCGTGACCAAGGACGGCATGCGCACGGCACAGGAGGCGGTGCATTCCGATCCGGCAACGTCGAAGGCCGTCTACGACTTTGTGTTCGACCTGTGCGTGAAGCTCGGTGCGAACCCGGCTGATCTGGTGCCCTATGAAAAGTACGCGGCCGCCGCTCAATCGCTGGTGCGGCCAGCGTCGGCGGCGCGGGCGTTGCAGAACGGAGCGCCGAACATCGAGAGGGCCGACAAGCTGGTGCAACTCATCGCCCGGCAGAAGGGCCTGTCGTTGCCGGCGATCGATGCACAAGTGGCATTGGTCGACGAACGCATCGCCCAGAACCGCAAGAAGGCGGCGGCGTAACGCATTCACGCGCCGGGGCGCACGATTGCGCCCCGAACAGCGATCCGCGAACGCAGAATCGGGCGGTCGTCATGGCTTGGACCGCCTCGCTGTTCGTCCGGCAGTTTCCCTTGATCCGATGGGGAAAACATCGCGCCGTTGTCCACAGAAGGCACGTCGAAAAGCCAGAAGAAATGTGACTTTGCGGACACACATTGGGATTCTTCCGCTGATTCAGGCCAAATTGCCCAAAAAGGCAGCAACTGTTCAGGCTTTCACCTTGTCCCCCTCGGCCCTGGCTGCTGAAAATCGTCACATAAGAACTTCAAAGGGTGGGGGCGAACAGTTGATGTTGGTCGTGTTCTCGTTGGTTTCGAGGCCCGCAGACATCAGCTCCAGTTCCGCACCGACACGACGGGAAGGGGCTGAATCATGAAGAAGTTTACGATCGCGGCAGCCGCCGCGTTTGCTATCTCGGCGGGCGCCGCCTCCGCGGCCGATCTGCCGGTCAAGGCCAAGCCGGTTGTTGCACCTGAGCCTCCGGCGTGGGACATCGCCTTCGGCTCGGCTATCGCCAGCGACTACATTTTCCGCGGCGTTACGCAGTCGAAGCACGAGCCGTCGATGGCGGCCTATTTCGAGCCGCGCTACAACTTCACCAAGGACCTCCAGGCCTACATCGGTTTGGGTGGCGCCAGCATCGACTTCCCGAACCGCGCCGCGGCCGAGGTTGACTTCTACGGCGGTATCCGCCCGACCTTCGACAAGCTCGCGTTCGATATTGGCGTTTGGTACTATTGGTATCCGGGTGGCCAGTGCTATTCGGCTGCGACCGGTCCGCTCGCCAACGGCAACACCTTCGATTGCTTCCAGCCCGGCGCCTTCGCCGGTCAGTTTGGCGGTGTGCCGGCTTCGGCGGCTCTGCCGAACGGCAACGCCATCAAGTCCAACCTGAGCTTCTGGGAATTCTACGCGAAGGCGAACTACACCTTTAACGACAACTTCGGTGTTGGCGCCTACGTGTACTACTCCCCGTCGGTTCTCAACTCCGGCGCGGACGGCGTGTTCTTCGGCGGCACCGCCAAGTACACCTTCAACGCCTTCGCGAACGGCGTGCAGCCCTACATCTCTGGCGAAGTGGGCCACTGGGATCTCGGCACCACCGACTCGTTCTACGGCTTGCCAGGCACCATGTTCGCCGCCGGCGTGCCGCTCCCCAGCTACACCACCTGGAACGTGGGCGTGGGCTGGACCTGGAAGGTGTTCACGGTTGACCTGCGCTACATCGACACCGACCTGAACAAGTCCGAGTGCAACGTGTTCACCGGCGACCAGACTGCGACCATCAACCCGGCCAATATCTCGCCGACCAATCCGGTGGGCCTCGGCTCGAATTGGTGCGGCGGCCGCTTCGTGGCCCGCCTCTCTGCGGACCTGACGGTCAACACCAACCTCAAGTAAGAACTGCCCAATCCTGTT
>DASZSI010000038.1:0-1609 GCA_035548775.1 Hyphomonadaceae bacterium | reverse complement strand
TGAAAGTCAGATGGACGTGGTAACCGCCGT
Organism: Hyphomonadaceae bacterium; assembly: GCA_035548775.1. Taxonomy (GTDB): domain Bacteria; phylum Pseudomonadota; class Alphaproteobacteria; order Caulobacterales; family Hyphomonadaceae; genus UBA7672. The sequence goes on along the minus strand of DASZSI010000038.1, from coordinate 1,579 downwards.
ATCGGGTTCCGGTCCCGCCTACGTCTTCCTGCTGGTCGAGGCGCTCGCCGCCGCGGGCCGCTCGGCAGGTTTGAGCGAGGAGACCGCCAATGCTCTCGCGCGCGAGACAGTCATCGGCGCCGGCGCCCTGCTTGGCCAGTTCGCAGAGTCGCCAGCCGATCTTCGTAAAGCCGTCACGTCTCCTGGCGGCACCACCGCTGCAGCGCTCGACATCCTCATGGCGAAAGACGGTATGCCCGACCTGATGCGCAAAGCCGTCGACGCCGCCGCACGTCGTGGCGCGGAACTCGCAAAAGAGGCTGAAAAGAAGGGCTAGTCCTCGATTTCCTCGCGCTTGCGCGAGTTTGGGTCCGCAGTCCCGATCGGCAGCCGGATCGTGGCGCGCAAGCCGCCCAGCGGCGACTTGCCGAGTGTCACGTCGCCGCCATGCGCCCGGGCCGTGTCCCGAGCGATGGTGAGGCCAAGCCCCACGCCGGAAACATTCTGGTTGCGTGACGGATCAAGCCGGCTGAAGGGGCGGAACGCATCTTCATAAAGCTCCGGCGCGATCCCAGGTCCATTGTCCTCGACCGTCACCACCGCCTCGCCAAGTTCCGACGACACCGCGATCCGGACCTCGCCGGCGTGGTCGGCCGCGTTGTTGGCAAGGTTGCTGATCGCGCGTTTCAAGGCCAGCGGCCGCAATCGCATCTTCACCGGCGCCGGGGCGCTCAGCTCCATCTTCACGCGAGCCGCGGCAGCCGCCGAAGCTTCCCGCGCAAGTTCGCTCAGGTCTGCTTCAATCGGCTGTTCGCCCTCTTCGCCCCGGGCGAAAGCGAGGTAGCCGTCCAGCATGCTTTCCATTTCGGCGATGTCGTTCTTGGCCGCCTGGGTTTCGAAGTCCTTCGGCGCCATCGCCAGCTCCAGCTTGAGCCGCGTCAGCGGCGTCCGCAGGTCGTGGCTTACGCCAGCCAGCATCGCCGTGCGCTGATCGGCATAGCGCCGGATACGGTTGCGCATGCGGATCAGGGACCGGGCGGCGCGCCTAACTTCCAGTGCGCCCGACGGCCGGAAGCCTGGAGCATCCTCGCCACGGCCAAATGTGTCCGCCGCCCAGGACAGCTGCAGGATCGAACGCACTTGGTTGCGCAGGAACAGGTAGGACGTGATCAACAGCAGCACGCTGAATGCGACCGACCAGACGATGAAAATGTGAGCCGTGATGATCACCACACGCTTTCTGTCCATGCGCGCCTCGACCAGACCGTCCGGCGTCAGGATGCGGATCGTCAGCTGGTCGTCGGGGTTGTACTTGTAAGTCCAGGGATAGTTGGGAAAACGCAGCCGCAGCTCTTCCTTCAACTGCCCGCAACAGGAATTCCCCTCCGGGTTGGTCAGCGCCGTGGCCCCGGGCGTAAAGGTCAGGTCCATCAGCTCCGTATCGTGCATACCCTGCACCAGCTTGGGCCAGTCGTCCGGATGCTCGTGCCGGTCGTTGATCACGTACGCCAGCTCCTGCGCCACCGATCGCGACAGCTTGCCGGTCACCTGCTCGACATGGGTGTAGAAGAAGAACAGCGTCATCGAGACCACGAACACG
>DASZSI010000037.1:0-3572 GCA_035548775.1 Hyphomonadaceae bacterium | reverse complement strand
CCCTCGACCACCGACAGGTTGCGGATCACCAGGTCGCGCGCGGCGGCCGGCGCCGGTACGATGCCGAAGCCGCAATTGCCCATCACCGCGGTGGTGACGCCGTGCCAGGACGATGGCGAGAGCTGCGCGCCCCATGTCGCCTGACCATCATAGTGCGTGTGGATGTCGACAAAGCCCGGAGTGACGATCTTGCCTTTGGCGTCGATCTCTTCCGCGCCGGATCCGACGATCTTGCCGGCTGCGGCGATGCGGCCGTCCTTCACTGCGACATCGGCCTCAATCGGTGCGCCACCCGCGCCGTCGATCACCGAACCGTTGCGGATGACGAGATCGAATGCGTGGGCCATTGATGCCTCGCTGGGCTGCCTCGCTAGACTGGTCCGTAAAGCGTCGCATGAGCCGGGTGAAAGCTCAATTCCGGCTCGTTACACAATGCCGGTGGGGCTTGCTCAGGAAGCCTTCGCAGGCGCGGCAGGGGTGTCGCAGGCCGAAACCCTGTCGGGGGCCGGAAGCAGCGAACTCGAATGCCTCGCGGCCCAGTACGCCGCCAGGCCAAGATACTCGTGCACGGCGAGGTCGAGTTTCCCCAGCCGGTCGAGGGCGTTCATGGTCAAGAGCGGACGGTTGTCGTCCACCATCCAGTCGGTGGGGACCGGAATGACGTCGATGCCCGCCTTCCGGAAAGTCGCGACCGAGCGCGGCATGTGGAAGGCCGAGGTGACCAGAAGCCATGCGCCGGTTCCGGCTTGCGATTTCACGAAGGCGGCGTTCTCGGCCGTGGTGCGAGAGGCGGTTTCCAGCTTCAGGCGGCTTTCCTCGACGCCCAGTTCCTTCAGCAGGTCGGCGGTGGCGACGGATTCTGGCCGCGCGCCCTTGCGCGGAAAGGCCTGGCCGCCGGAGACCAGCACAGGCAGGCTCGGGTATTCGTGCGCCAGCTGCGCAGCCTTGCGGATACGGTCGGCCGATCCGCCGAGGTCCTCGATGATACGGCCATCGATTTCTTCCGAGGAAATCGCGCCGCCGAGCAGGATGATGCCCGCAAGCGGCTGAGCCGTGGAAGACTTGCATGGCTCATAAGCCGGAAAGCGACGTTCCAGGCTCGCCAATAGCCACTCGCTGACCGGCAGGACGGTTACCAGGGCCGTGGCGATTGCGCCCCCGGCCGCGAGCCTGAGACCAAGCTTCCGCGTGCGCGCCCAGCGCAGCAGCAGGATGCCCACAGCCATCGCCAGCAGGAGCAGGTTGGACGGCGTCAGGAAGAACCAGCCGACCTTCGATGCGATGTAAAATAGGTCCATCGGGAAATCTCAAACCGTCACGCTTGCACGGCGCGGGCCTTGCTGGCATCCATCTTCGCAGGTGCAGCAGGGACGTTAACCGCATGGCGGACAGCGCCAATACCTCATTCCAACACGATCCCGACAAGCCGTGGATCTTCCGTACCTATGCGGGACATTCGACGGCCGAAGAGTCGAACAAGCTTTACCGCAAGAACCTGTCGAAAGGTCAGACCGGCCTTTCGATCGCTTTCGATCTTCCCACCCAGACGGCGTACGACTCGGACCACATTCTCGCGAAGGGCGAAGTCGGCAAGGTCGGCGTGCCGGTCGGGCATCTCGGCGACATGCGTGCGCTGTTCGACCAGATCCCGGTTAGGGACATGAACACGTCCATGACCATCAATGCGCCAGCGGCGTGGCTGTTGTCGCTCTATGTCGCTCTGGCGGACGAGCAGGGCGCGCCGCGCAAGGCGCTGCAGGGCACGACGCAGAACGACATCATCAAGGAATATCTTTCGCGCGGCACTTACGTGTTTCCACCCAAGCCGTCGATGCGGCTGATATCCGACATGGTTTCGTGGTGCTATGTCGAGACGCCGAAGTGGAACCCGCTCAACGTCTGCAGCTATCACCTGCAGGAAGCCGGCGCGACGCCGGAGCAGGAGCTGGCCTTTGCGCTGGCGACCGCCTGCGCGGTGCTGGATGCGGTGAAGTCCGGCGGGCAGGTTCCGGATCAAGATTTTCCGACAGTGTTCGGCCGCATCTCGTTCTTCGTGAATGCAGGCGTCCGCTTCGTGACCGAGATGTGCAAGATGCGGGCGTTCGTCGATCTCTGGGAAGAGATCGGACGCGAGCGTTATGGCGTCACCGACCCCAAGGCGTTGATGTTCCGCTATGGCGTGCAGGTGAACTCGCTGGGCCTCACCGAGCCGCAGCCGGAGAACAACGTCTACCGCATCCTGCTCGAGGCGCTGGCCGTCACATTGTCGAAGCGGGCGCGGTGCCGCGCGCTTCAGCTGCCGGCCTGGAACGAGGCGCTGGGCTTGCCGCGGCCGTGGGACCAGCAATGGTCGCTGCGCCTGCAGCAAATCCTCGCCTATGAGACCGACCTTCTGGAATTCGAGGACCTGTTCGACGGATCGCACGTCGTCGGCGCCAAGACCGACGCGCTGAAGGACGGCGCGCGGGCGATGCTGGCGCAGCTGGATAACAACGGCGGCGCCATCGAGAACGTCGACTTCATGAAGACGCAGCTGGTGGATAGCCAGCGCGCGCGCCTGAAAGAGATCGAAGCCGGCCGCCAGATGGTGGTGGGCGTCAACAGGTACGAGACGACCGAGGACAGCCCGCTTTCCGGCGGAGACGGCGCGATCATGACGGTCGATCACTTCGCCGAGGACCGGCAGGTCGAGAAGCTGAAGGCCTGGCGCGCAAAACGCGATGGCGCAGCGGTGAGCGCGGCTCTGGCCAAGCTGTCGGATGCAGCGAAGTCCGGCGCGAATATCATGCCGGCCTCGATCGAGGCCGCGAAAGCCGGCGTTACGACCGGCGAGTGGGGCAAGGCCCTGCGCGACGTGTTTGGCGAATATCGCGGGCCGACCGGCGTTGCCGTGATGATCGAGACGGGTGGGGAGGAAGACCTCGAACAGGTAAAGGCCGATGTTGAGCGCGTGTCGAAGAAACTCGGCCGCACGCTCACTTATGTGGTGGGAAAGCCAGGGCTCGACGGACATTCGAACGGGTCGGAACAGATAGCGGCTCGCGCGCGCGCAGCTGGCATGAAGGTGATCTACGAAGGCATCCGCTTTACCCCGGAAGAGATCGTGCAGCAGGCCATCGACTCGGATGCCCACGTGGTGGGCCTGTCGATCCTGTCGGGCTCGCATCTCGACCTGGTGCGCGAGACGATCGCGATCCTGCGCAAGAAGGGCCTCAACACGCCTGTGGTGGTCGGCGGCATCATTCCTGAGGCCGACGCGCTGGCCTTGAAGCAGATGGGTGTGAAGCGCGTCTACACGCCCAAGGACTACAAGATCACGCAAATCATGGGCGACATCGTCAAAGTGGTCGAGGCGTCGGTGGCCTGAGGCCTATTTCCCGCCCGTGGCGTTGCCGGTGTCGGTGACATCGTCGTCGCCGGGCGGGCTGACGGGGTCGGAGGCTTCCAGGGCTGCTATGGCTTCGACGCTGTTGAGGCCGTAGGCGGGGATCGCTTCCTGAAGCGTCTCGGTGTCCGGCAGCACGTAGAAGACGCCGCCGCTTTTCCGGAAGGTGGGCGCAACCACCTTGGCG
>DASZSI010000036.1:0-4473 GCA_035548775.1 Hyphomonadaceae bacterium | reverse complement strand
CAGCCCAAGCATCTGTACGCAGGCCTGAACCAGGGGCGGACCGAAGTATTCGGTCATTCGCGAGCCAGCGTGACGGTCGACGGCGAGCGCTTCGAGATCGAAGGGCCAGCGCAATTCCACGAGCAGCGCCAGACCACGCCGCGCTTCACTCAGGCGTTCGCGTATCTGACCCTGTGGGGAGAGGAGGTCTCGTCCACACTACTAGTCACCGGTCCGCGGCGCGATGGCTATGTGTTCGAAGGCGACAAGCCGACAGATGTCACGCATGTCCGCCTTGATCCGCCAGGCCCGCGCCGGACGTTCACGGCAACGCTGAAGGATGGGCGCAAGCTGGAAGGCCAGGGCGATCTCGTCCAGGCCTACACCGTTCCAATCGTTGGCCAGCGGTGGGAGGGCCACATGGTGCGCGCCCGGCTGGACGGCAAGCCGTTGTTCGGCCACATGAACGATTTCCTGCCCGACAAGGTGGCCTACGGCGGCTAGCCCCTCAGACTGTCGGCGCGCCAAAGGGCGTCGATTTCAGGATCGCGGCGTCGTCCTCGCTCATCTCCGCCGGCCCCTTGGCACAGAGTGGCGTCGACAGATACCGCTCGCCGGTATCCGGCAGCATGGCGAGGATGTTTGCACCCTTGGGCGCCTGGCGTGCGATTTCCAACGCGCCCGCGAAAGTTGCGCCCGACGTGATGCCAACGAAGATGCCTTCCTTGGCGGCCAGGTCCTGACTGCATCTCATGGCGTCGGCTGCGGCGACGGTCAGCACCTTGTGGATCTTCTCCATGTCCACCTCTCCCGTGAGCTTGGGGATGAAGTCGGGCGCCCAGCCTTGCATCGGGTGGGGTTTCCAGGCCGGGTGGCCAGCGGCCGGCGTGCCATCGGCGTTTCGGGCTTGGGCTTGATGACTGGTTAGCATGGGAGCATCGCTGGGCTCGCATACCACGATCTTGGTTTTCGGCATTTCCTTTGTCAGCACGCGGGCGACGCCGTTCAACGTGCCGCCCGTGCCATAGCCGGTGACCCAGTAGTCGAGGTTCATACCCTTGAAGTCGTCCACGATCTCTCTTGCTGTCGTGCGGGCGTGATAGGCGGGGTTCGCCTCGTTCTCGAACTGGCGGGTCATGAACCAGCCATGGGTCTTGGCCAACTCGATGGTCTTGGTAACGGCGCCGGTCGCCCGCAGCGCCGCCGGGGTCAGCACAACTTTCGCGCCGAGGAAGCGCATCAGCTTTCGGCGCTCGACCGAGAAGCTTTCCGGCATGATCAGCACGCACGGATAGCCTTTCGCGGCGCAGACCATCGCGAGCCCGATGCCCGTATTGCCGGACGTCATCTCCACCACGGTCTGTCCCGGCTTCAGCTCGCCGGATTTCTCGGCCGCCTCGATAACGCCTAGCGCGAGACGGTCCTTCACCGATCCGAGTGGGTTGAAGGCTTCGACCTTCACCCAGAGGTTCACGCCCGGCGGACCCAGCCGATTGACCTTAACCACGGGCGTGTGGCCGACGGTTTCGAGGATGCTGTTAAAGCGCGCCATGCGACGTCTCCCTGTAAGGTGGGGCGCGCGACGCTACTACCGACGCCCAATGCGATCAAACATGGGTTAGCGGCTGGGCCCGACAACCACTACCTCGTGCTGCAGTGCGAATTGTCGGAAGCGCCAGCGACAGGGGCCGCATTTCCCTTGCCGTCAATGTCTGCCAGCTTGGCCGCCAGTCGAATCGAACCGGGTTTCATGGCCAAATCCAATACCGCCTATGTCTGCCAGAACTGCGGTGCGGCCCACGCGAAATGGTCCGGCCGCTGTGAGGCGTGCGGGGCGTGGAACACGCTGGTTGAGGAGACGGTTACTGCGCCCGGCGGCCTCGCGGCGCCGGCCTCGGGGTCAAAGACACGTACGACCGGCGTCGACTTCTCGCCGCTCGATAGCACCGATCCGCCGCCCCCGCGGCTGTCGACCGGCATCTTAGAGCTTGACCGGGTCTTCGGTGGCGGGGTTGCGCGATCTTCGGCCGTCCTGATCGGGGGCGATCCGGGGATAGGCAAGTCGACCCTGCTGCTCCAGGCCGCCGCCTCGATGGCAATGGCCGGCGTGAAAGCCGTGTACATCTCGGGTGAGGAGGCGATCTCGCAGATCCAGGGGCGAGCGCGCCGTCTCAACGTGGCCGCCGCGCCAGTACAGCTCGCCGCCGAGACGGATCTGCGCGCGATCCTGAAGGCGCTGAAGGCCGCCCATCCCGAAGTCGTGGTGATCGACAGTGTGCAGACGCTGTGGTCGGACACTTTGGAAGCTGCGCCCGGTTCGGTCGCGCAAGTCCGCGCCTGCGCGCAGGAGTTGACGCGATTTGCGAAAAAAACCGGCGCTGTGGTCATCCTGGTCGGTCACGTCACCAAGGATGGGCAGATCGCCGGCCCGCGCGTGCTGGAACACATGGTCGACAGCGTCTTCTACTTCGAGGGCGAGCGCGGCCATCAGTTCCGTATCCTGCGTTCCGTAAAAAACCGGTTCGGTCCGACCGACGAGATTGGTGTGTTCGAGATGGGGGAGCTTGGCCTCTCGCCTGCGCGCGACCCATCGGCCCTGTTCCTTGCCGGTAGCGAGGCGGAGGCATCCGGCCGCGCGGTGTTCGCAGCCATGGAAGGCTCGCGCCCCGTATTGGCTGAAGTGCAGGCGCTTGCCGGACCCGAATCCGCAGGAAGTCCGAGAAGGTCGATCGTGGGCTGGGATGGAGCCCGGCTAGCCATGCTGCTGGCGGTGTTCGACGCTCGGTGCGGACTGCGGTTCGGGATGCGGGATGTTTATCTCAGCGTCACCGGCGGCTACCGAATCGCTGAACCCGCCGGCGACCTCGCAGCAGCAGCCGCCCTGGCCTCCGCCCTGCTGGACAAGCCCTGGCCGGCTGGATCGGCGTTCTTTGGCGAGGTGGCGCTGTCAGGAGCGATTCGCCCGGTAGGACGCATCGAACCCCGTCTCCGGGAAGCAGCTCGCCTGGGGTTTACAAGGGCTTGGGCCCCTCCCGGGGCGCCAGAGACTGTCGACGGCATGGCCGTTCATGCGGTATCGAGGCTGCAGGACCTTGTGGACGCGCTCGGCGGGGATTAGACGCCCCGCAAGGCCGCTTGGGGCGAGTTGGTATTCGGGATCGGTTCGGCACGGCATGACACCGCTGGTTTTCGACATCATCGTCGGCGCCGTCATCGTTGTTTCGGCCGTGATGTCGCTTGGCCGCGGTCTGGTGCGCGAGGCCTTCTCGGTCGTTTCATTCGTCATCGGCGCCATAGCTGCGATCCTGTGTCTCAGGTTCGGCGAAGAACCGCTGAAGAACATGATCTCGCCGAAGGAGCCCTCGATGATCCCGGCGATCATCCTGGTCGTAGTGGGCTTCCTGGTCGCCTACATCCTGGCAGCCGTTATCGGCGGTAGGCTTTCCAAGCTTATCCATGCCTCGCCGGAGATCGGCGTGCTGGACCGGCTGGCGGGCGGCGCCTTCGGCATTGCGCGCGGCGCGCTTGGAATGATCCTGTTCGTGCTGCTGGTGCAACAGGTGCTTCCAGACAGCACACCCGATTACATTTCCAAGTCTCAAAGTTATGCGGTACTGAACCCCGCCGCGAGCTGGATCCGCCAGACGGTTCCAGGATTCGTGAAATGCGCCGATGCCGTCGCCAACGGCTCGACGGAATGCGTCAAGAACCAGAAGAGCGGCCAGTAATGCCTGGCCAGGAGACAGTCTTGGCCCGACCCGACCTCTTCGATGATGACTTTGCCCTCGGGTCCAAGGATGGGATGCGCCACAAGTGCGGCGTGTTCGGCGTCTTTGGTCGCGACGACGCTGCAGTGCTAACCGCGCTCGGCCTTCACGCCCTGCAGCATCGTGGGCAGGAAGCCTGCGGCATCGTCAGCTACGACGATAAGGGCACGCGCTTCTTCTCCGAGCGCCATATGGGGCTCGTGGGCGACAGCTTCTCGGAAGAGACCGGCGCGATCACGCGCCTTCCCGGCCGCATCGCCATCGGTCACAACCGCTATTCGACCTCTGGCCGGGTCGTGATGCGCAATATCCAGCCGATCTATGCCGATTTGCTGACCGGCGGCCTCGCCATCGCGCACAACGGCAACATCACCAACGCCCGCGCTCTCCACCGCGAACTGGTGATGAACGGCGCCATCTTCCAGTCGACCATGGACACGGAAGTGGTGCTGCAACTCACCGCCCGCTCCATGCGCAACCGGATCGAGGACCGCTTCATCGACGCCCTGCGCCAACTCGATGGCGGCTATGCTTTCGTCGCCCTTACCAATGGCAAGCTGATCGGCGCGCGAGACCCGTGGGGTCTGCGACCCCTGGTTCTGGGGTCGCTCGACGATGGATCGCCGGTCCTTACCTCTGAAACGTGTGCGCTGGACGCCATTGGGGCGAGCTTCGTGCGCGACATAGAGGCCGGCGAAGTCGTAGTTATCACAGAAAGCGGCGTCGA
>DASZSI010000035.1:0-3559 GCA_035548775.1 Hyphomonadaceae bacterium | reverse complement strand
ATCCAGACCGGGACGTTTGATTTTGCCGGATCATCGAGCTTCAATCGCCTGTCCGACCTTGGCCCCTTTGCAGGCTCCGCCCGCGGCCAGTGGACCGCCAAGCGCGCGTCGCACGCGGCGCCGATCCGCGTGACAGCGGATGCAACCGGCCGGGACGTCTCCTCGTCCATCGCCATGATCTCCGAACTCGCCGGGCCCAACCCCAATGTTCGATTGTCAGGCGTCGTGCGTGATGGCCGCTTCACGCTGGAATCCGGCGCGGTGCGTGGCGATGGCGTCTCCGCCGCCATGAACGGCCGGATCAGCGACACCGGCGCAATCACGGCCCACGCGACTGGGAGCTTGATCCGTCCCATCGACCTGCCCGGCGCGCGGGTCCGCAGCCTGGACTTTGTCGCCGACCTTTCCGGCGGACTATCGGCGCCGCGTGCGGAGATCCGCCTTTCCAACGGAGCTATGACCGTCGCCAGCCTCGACCTCGACGACATCCGGGGCGATGCGGCCCTGAAACTTGGCGATAAGGTTTCGGGCAATTTCTCGCTGACCGGCGCGAGCGGGAAGGAACCCCTGATCGCCGCGGGCCGGATCGAGAGCGACACGTCAGGCTGGCGCCTAGCCGGCGTGAGCGGACGGCTGGGAGACGTGCAGATCAATGCACCCATGTTGGGCTACGCCAAAGGCGTCTTCTCGGCCAATTTCGAAGTCGATGGCCGGCTCGCAGGCCTTGCCGGACTTGATCGGGGCACGCTCACGGCGAAGGGGTCGCTCAGCACGGGCAATGACACGCTGAAGCTGGACGCGCAGGGCCGGATCACCGACCTTCGTTCCGGCGCGATGCGTGTCGACCTCGTCTCGTTCGAAGCCAAGGCGGATAGCGACACCGCCAGCCTCAAGTCACGTATCAAGGCGACGCGGGGCGCGCCGTTCGACATCGCGCTCGAGGCCAACGCCCGACACGCCGACCAGGAATGGACCGGCGACGCCACGATCGACGGCACCGTCGACAAGCAGAAGGTTGCGACCTCTCGCCCGGCCGCCTGGCGCTATGGCGCAAACGGCTGGAGCCTGGATACGCAGCTGGCTGGCCTGGGCGGCACGCTCGACGCCAAGCTCGCGGACCTCGCAGGCGGCGCTTCGGTCAAGCTCGATCTTGCCAACCTGGATCTGAAGGCGCTCACCCAGCTTGCGCGCATCAGCCCCATCAACGGCACGATTACCGGCAACGCCAGCTTCTCCAACGGGCCAGGCGCCGCCGCCGGCCAGGCGATGCTGGTGCTGGACAAGGCCAATCCGGTTGGCGTGACGGCCGATCCGGTTTCCATCACCATTGAAAGCCAGCTGCAGAACGGACTGCTGCATACGGCGGCGACGGGGTCGGGCCAGGGCTTCAAGCTCGATGCAGGGTCCGAACTCCACATGCGTGTCGGCCACGGCCTCAACCTCACCGCCGATCGCGCTGCGCCCCTGATGGCGCACGTGTCGCTCGACGGCAGGGCCGAGCAGCTTTGGGCCGTGTTTGGCCCCGAAGGCCAGGCGTTGCGCGGCGAGGTCACGGCCGATGTCTCCGTCGCCGGCACGCTCGACAAGCCTGCTCTGACCGGCGGCTTCGGCATGGACAAGGGCGCGTACGAGCACGGCGAAACCGGCCTGCACCTGGTCGACATTTCGGCCAAGGGCCAGTTCGATCAGCGTTCCGCCACCATCACGAGCCTGGTCGCGCACGATCCGCAAGGCGGCGAACTTACCGGCGGAGGCGCAATCAACTGGGATGGCGACGTTTCGGGCGGCATCAAGGTCAAAGCCGTGAACCTTCGCGCGCTTGGTCGCGACGATCGCTCGGCCACGGTTTCCGGGGAAGGCGCGGTCACGCTCGACAAGCAGGCGATCCGCGTCACCGGGGCTTTCGACGTGGCGCAAGCTCGCATCTCGATCGAACAGCCGGCCTCGGCCATGATCCCCACGCTGGCCAGCGTCCGCCGGGTCAACTTCGCCACCTCGGATGACGAGCCGCCTCCGACTGTGGATACCCCGCCCTGGCAGCGCCCGATCCAGCTCGATCTCAAGGTGGCGGCGCCGCGCCGGGTGGTGGTGTTCGGCCGCGGTCTCGATACCGAATGGTCGGCGAATTTCACCGTGCAGGGCCCGATCGCCAATCCCTCGCTGCACGGGACGGCGAGCCTGGTGCGCGGTTCAATCGACCTTGCTGGCCGCCGTTTCGACTTCGACACGGGTACGATCGACCTCGACGGCCCGATCAGGGACGCCCGCATCGATATATCCGCCAAGCGCACCACGACCGACATCGACGCCAGCATTCACGTCACCGGCACGCCGGACGAACCCAAGTTCGAACTGGAGTCGACGCCTTCCCTGCCGCAGGACGAAATCCTCGCGCGCGTGCTGTTCGGACGCTCGGCCAGCCAGCTTTCAGCCTTCGAGGCGGCGCAGCTTGCCGCCGGCCTTGCCCAGCTTGCGGGCGGCCAGGCGGGCTTCGACCCGGCGGGACTTGTCCGCAAGGCCACGGGCCTTGATCGCGTCGCGCTTGGCGGCGAAGGCGGCATCGCGTCCGTTTCTGCGGGCAAGTACGTGGCCGACAATGTCTATGTACAGGTTGGCGCAGGCGGAGTGGGCGGCGCCGCCGCTTCGGTGGAATGGGACCCGCAGAAGAACCTGTCGGTCACATCGTCGGCCCAGGCCAATGGCGACACCAAGCTGTCGGTGCGATGGAAAAAGGACTACTGATCCCGCTTCAGTGAAGGGTCTTCAGCGAGTCCGGCGTTACGTCGTCCTTCCTGGGCCAGAAGAACCGCGCCGCAGCGCCGATCGGCAAGCCGACCATGACGGTGTGCGCGAAGATTGTTCCCCATAGCAGCTGGTGGTCCGTGCCTTTGCAGCTGCCGATGCCAAGGGTTCCTTCCGTGATCGGCGCGCAGTTCGCGATGATGATCCGGCCGTCGGGCAGGTAGCCATTGCCGTGCGCGGCCGATAGCGGCAGCACGACATAATACATCACCAGCATCACGCAGGCGCCGTAGCACGGCCCCAGGACCCACCAGTATTTCTGCAGGTCGGTCATCCATCCGGCCGCGATGACATAGACCGCAGCCATGATCGCCGTGAGGACGAACTCCAGCACGAAGCCCAGCACGGCCGTCGCCACGCCGCCATCGCTCGCCGCCTTGCCGCCGATGAGGCCGCTGGCGATGCCCTGCGTGACGCCGAGCGGATCGCGGCCGAGGATCAGCCAGAAGTGCGTATAAGCGTAGGCAAGATCGAGCACGCCTGCCGCCAGGGCGCCGATCAGGATCGGCTTCAGCAGTTTCATCTATTCCTCCCCCGCGGACTCTTCGTTCGGCGAGTCTTCAGGCGCCTTGTCGCGCGGCGAATATCTCACGCTTTCGAGGTAAAGCCCATCTGGCGGGGCGACGGGCCCGCAGGCGGTGCGGTCGGCGGCCTTGAGGATTTTCGCGATCCAGCCGATGCCCTCGCGTCCACGGCCCACTTCGACAAGCGATCCCACCATCGAGCGCACCTGGCGATGCAGGAATGACCGCGCCGC
>DASZSI010000034.1:0-18271 GCA_035548775.1 Hyphomonadaceae bacterium | reverse complement strand
GCCGACGAGAATGCCGAGAAGCTCGATCGGAACGCCCATGGCGATCGAAATCGGAGCGACCGAGGCGATGAAGGAAATTTCGCCCGGCAGGCCGACCGATCCCACGCTGATGGCGATGGCGACGATGCCGCCGGAGACGATGGTGGGGATGGACAGCTCGACGCCATAGACCTGGGCTGCAAAGAACACGACGCAAAGATTGGTGACCGGGCTGGTCATCCGGAAGATCGCGACGGCCAGCGGAAGCGTGAGGTTGTTGACCCGGTCCGGAATACCCAGTGCATCGCGGCTGCGTTCGACCATCAATGGAAGCGAGGCCAGCGAGGAGCGCGTCGAGAAGGCGACCGCGAGGACAGGCGCCGAGGCATTGAGAAAACGGCCGAACGGCATGCGCGCCCAGAAGATCGCGACCAGGAACGCCATGACGACGATGCCGGCGGTCACCACGCAAGCGACGGTCACATATTGGATCAGGAGCCCCACCACATTGGTCCCCGACCGCAGGCCGAGCGCCAGCGACAGGCACAGGACGCCAATGGGTGCAGCATAAAGCACCCAGCGCACGATGATGATCATGGTGTCGGCGATCGCGCGAAAGAAGCCGACCATTGGTTCGCGCTGGACCGCCGGCAAGCGCGTGGCCGCAAAGCCGAAGAACAGAGCGAAGACGGTAAGCGGCAGGACAGCGGTTTCGGCGGCGGCGGAAACCGGGTTGCCGGGAGCGAGCGAGGCGATCCATTCGCCAAGCGTCGGCGGTTTAGCGGTCGCGACCTTGTTGGCTTCCTCGGCGCCGACCCCGGCAAGGAAGCCTTGCGCCGCCTGATGGTCGACCGGCCAGACCGAATAGACGACCGGCAACACGATGCAGGCATAGGCGGTGGCCGCGCCGATCAGGACCGCGAAGACATAGATGGAACGAGCGGCGAGCCGGCCAGTGGAAGCAGCGTCGGCGACGGAGGCGACGCCGGTCACCAGCAGCGAGAACACCAGCGGGATGACGGTCATCCGCAAGAGGTTGAGCCAGAGCTGGCCGATGTTCTCGATCTCGTGGATGGCGGCCGCGAGGTCCGGATTACCCCATTCGGCGGCTGCAGCGCCGGCCGCGACCCCGGCGGCAAGCGCCAGCACGGTCAATATGCTCAGCCATTTCAGCATGTGGCCCTTCCCCGCCTAAGTCCCTACCGCATAGCGGTTTTTCCTGGGCAAAGGTTAGCAGCGAATGCGCGATGCTGGCCACTGGCTGCCGGATCGTACTGGTCCGCGAGTTGGCGCCGTCAATTGTGGGACCCGAATTGGCAGTCTATCGTGACTGCAAATCGAGTTGTCCGGAAAACGGATACAGCAAGGGAGAAACACCATGAAACGGTTTGCTGCGGTGATGCTGGCTGCAGGCGTGCTGATCGCGCCGGCGATGGCGCAGGCGCCGGCCGCGCCCAAGCCCACACCCGTGAAAGCCACGATCGATACAGGCGTGCTGGTCGGAGAAAGCCAGGACGGCGTCAACGTGTTCCGCGGCGTGCCGTTCGCCAAGCCGCCGGTCGGCGAGTTGCGCTGGAAAGCGCCGCAAAAGCCGGAGAAGTGGAGCTATGAGCGCGCGGCGGTCGCCAACGAAGCGCCCTGCCCGCAGCCGGTAAATGTCGACGGCAAGACCGCAAATGGTGGCGGCGTCGCGGGCGTGCAGAGCGAGGATTGCCTCTACCTCTCGGTCTACGCCCCGGCCAACGCCAAGAACGCGCCGATCGTGGTGTGGCTCTATGGCGGCGCCAGCTATCTCGGGGCGGGCCATCTCGGCAGCTACAACGGCACGAACAACGCCAAGAGCGGCGTGATCACCATTCCGATCAACTATCGCCTGGGCGCGCTAGGCACGTTCTCGCATCCCGCGCTGACCAAGGAAGCCGGCGCCAAGGGCTGGACCGGCGGCTATGCGCTGATGGATGCGGTTGCCGCGCTGGAGTGGGTGAAGCGCAACGCGGCGGCGTTCGGCGGCGATCCCAACAACGTGACGGTGGCGGGCCAGTCAGCCGGGGCGGCGATGGTGGTGAACCTGCTTTCCATTCCGGCAGCCAAGGGACTTTACCAGAAGGCCATTGTGGAATCCGGCGCCCTGCTCGGACCGGGGACCAAGGAAGCCGACGCGGAAGCCAAGGGCGTCGAAGCGGCCAAGGCGCTCGGCTTCGGCGACAACGCGACGCTGGCGCAGCTGCGCGCGGTGTCGGCGCAGACGCTGGTCGCCAACAGCGCGACGCAGAAGGGCTTCTCGGCGCCGATGGATGGCAAGTTCAAGACAACGACCACGCTGGAAGCGCTCAATGCCGGGACCGAGATCGACGTGCCGGTGCTGATCGGATCGAATGGCGGCGAGCCAGGCTTTGATGGCGCGCGGACCATCGCCTCGAAAGCGGGCGATACCGGCGCCGGCGCGTGGCTCTATCACTTCGAATACGTGCCGGAATTCCGCAAGACAGAATGGAAAAACGGCGCGGTGCACTCGGCCGAGATCATGTTCGCCTTCGACTCGCTGGATACGTCGAGCTGGGCGCAGAGCGCATCAGGCAAGGCGGATGACAAAGACCGCGCCGTCGCGAAGAAAGTGCACTCGTGCTGGGTTGCGTTCTTCAAGATGGACCCGAAGGCCAAGTCGATCTCCTGCGCCGACGGCTTCACCTGGCCTGCCTATACCGAGGCTGGCGATGAGGCGGCGGTGTTCCTCGACACGCCGAAGGTCGTGAAGTCGAAGACGATCCCGAACGCCCCGCCGGCGATGGCTCGCCCGGCGGCCGGAGGACCGGCGAACTAGCACCCGGCGCCCGGCGTGCTGGATGCCCAGCGCGCCGGGACCGCCGTGGCTGCTATTTCACGACAGGAAGCACGATGTAGGACGGCGCCGCCTTGGCGTGCCGAATCTGGTTGTTGGCGACCTGGCCGACGCTTTCGAACTCGTTGCGGCCGCCGGTGTTCAGGTTGCGTACGAATTTCGGGAAGTTGGAGGACGTGACCTCCACCCGGATGCGATGGCCCGGCAGGAAGACGTTGGCGGTCGACATCGGCGTCGGCTTGATTGAATAGGTCTCGCCGGGCCTCATCATCACTTCCTTGTTGTAGCCCTCGCGGAAGCGGGCGCGGAAGATGGTGTCGTCGAGGATGTAGGCCGTGCCGTCCGGCGCCACGTCGACCAGCTTCACGGCGAAGTCGGTGTCCTTCACGTCCGACGAGACAGAGAGAAACACGTTGACGAAGCCGGCGACGACAAGTTTTTCCTTCAGCGGGTCGGAGGTGTAGACCAGCACGTCGTGGCGCACTTCGACCGGCCGCTGGTCGTAGGCGCCGGGAACCACCACGCCGCCATTGCAGCAATCTCCGCCTCCGATGGTCTGCACCGGCGTCTTGGGATCGTAGACATAGGCGTCGGCCGGTTCATTGCCGGGTTCTGTAAAACTGAGCTTGCCGTCGCCGTACATCGAGTTCGCGCGGCCATTGGAGTGGAAATAGAGTTTTACGTCGGAAGCCTCCTTCGGCGGCCACTGCTGGGACGTCTTCCAGACATTGTCGCCCATCGAGAAGTAGCGGACCTTTGCCGTCGAGGATGGGAAGGCGCTCGCCTGGCCCTTGAGGAAGCGGTCGAAAAAGGCCCACACCTGCCCGGTCACATCGAAGGAGGCATCGCCCAGCTGGCGGTCGCCCGACTTGAAGTTGGGGCCAAGACCGTAATAGCCGCAATGCACGTTGGGACCGATGACGGCGTATTGATTGTCGCGCACATTGGCGTCGACGCCGGATTTCACCGCGTGATTGTAGAGCGCCAGGTTGGGTCCGCTGGAAACGTCGTACCACGAGTCAAACCACAGCGCGGGAACGCCCCACTTTTCGTTGTCGTGATAAAGGCCGCCCTTGTACCAGGCCGGATCGTCCGGCAGGCGCGCGATCAGCTGTTCGAACGTGCCGGCAGGTTCGCCGAGCGAGGACAGCAGCTCCGAATAGGGTAGCCGCGCGACCTGCTTGGTCCAGTCGACTTTCGGCTTGGCCGGGTTGAGGTCGGAATACTGCGACAGGCGCTGGCGCGTTTGCGGATCCAGGCCTTCGGGAATTTGCGCGCGCAGCGGGTTGTCGGTGTCGTAGAGCCACGGTCCGAACAGGATGCGCGGCACTCCGCCACGATACCAGTTGCCCTGCTCGTAGAAATCGCCGACGCGGCCGATCCCGGCGCCGGAGGACATAGGGATCATCGCGGCATGAGCAGGATGGTGCGTGGCCGCGAGCTGCAGCTGCCATTCGGCGGTGGACGAACAGCCGAGCGTGCCGACCTTCTTGTTCGACCAAGGCTGGTCGGCGATCCAGGTCAGCGCGTCATAGCCGTCGGTGCGCGGATAGCCGAGGATTTCGTACTTGCCTTCCGAGAAATACCGGCCGCGCTCGTTCTGATAGATGATGGCGTAGCCGCGATCGACCGCTTCCACAGCTTGGCGCAGCGAAGAGCCGGTAAGTGTGTTCATGTTGTAGGGCGTGCGGACAAAGACGGTGGGCACGGGACCGGACGCGTTGCGTGGGCGATAGATGTCAGTCGAGAGGTGGACGCCGTCGCGCATCGGCATCAACACCTTGCGCTCGACAATAGCGCGGCGGGCAAGCTCGGCCTCGAGCGCGGGCTGGCTCCATTTCGAATAGCCGGTCGGGGAGTTGTCTTCAGAAGCTTGAGTCTGGGCGGGAGCCGCCTGTGGGGATGTCTGCGAATACCCGATCAGCGACAGCGATGCGGCGGCGCCCGCCATCAAAAGCGCGACGAGTGCGGAGCGTTTCATCGATGCCTCCCCTTTTTGCGCGAGGCTAGCAGGCCGGCGCCGGAGTTGTCAGGACACCCACGTCCGGATTCAGGCGCTGGATTGGCCATCGGCGCGGCGGCGCTCGACATAGGCGCGCAGAACCGCGTTCACCCCGCCGTGCGGATCATCGCGTTGTGTTCCGAACCAGTCCAGGATCTCGGGATCGAGTCTGAGGCGCGCCAGGCGGCGGTTGCGGGAGGGATAGAGCGGCACGGCCTCGCGCCAGAAGTCCGGTCCCCGGCTTTCCTGCGAACTCGCGTCCGCGAGGGTATAGTCCGTCATCTTGCCGACCTGCGTACGGGACGGTCGCGCTATAAATTCCTTCGTCATCGCGATCGGCCCTCCATGCCGAAACTATCCGTTTGCGGTTAGAACGGGGACTCCAGGCTACCACCATGTAGAAGCCGTCGACGTGGCCGATGGACAGGAAACGCTTTTCGCCGTGGAAGCGGTTGCTGTCCTCGCGCTCGAGCACGGGATTATCGAACATCAATGCGGCGCGGACGAAGTCGACGCCGAACTTCTCGATGTTCTCCTTTCGGCGCGCTTCTTCCCACTCGAACATGAACGCCTCTGGCCGCACTCAAACGCACGCAAGTCGCGTGGGCTTATATATGAAGCCAAGATTTGGCGAGCGTCAGCGCCGGCGGCAAGCCTTACAGAACGGACACCTAAACCAGCAGACCAGGCCCCCAGCAGATCGGGCCTCCAGCAGATCAGGCCGCCAGCAAATGTTGCGGGCGGCGCAGGTCCGGCGCCAGTCCATCACCCATCAGGTCGATGAAATTGTCGCAGTAGAAGCGATCGACGGCGTTGGGGCTCACGCCCTGCAGCGCGTCGTTGAACCGCTTGAGCGGATGACGACCGCCTTCGACGTGGGGATAATCGGAGGAAAACAGGCACACCTCCTCGCTCGTGTTCCGGATCACCCAGCCGGTGTCCTCGTGCGGATAGGGGGTCACGCGCACCTGGCGTTTCACGAACTCCGACGGCTTCATCGAAAGCTTCTGCAGGCGCTCCTCGTTCCGGATGAAGGCCTGCGCGGCTGAATCCATGTTGCGCATCCAGCCGGGCACCCAGGAGGCCCCGAGCTCGATGCAGCCGAACTTGAGACGCGGGAAGCGGTCGAGCACACCGTCAAAGATCAACGCCGCAAGCGTGAGTTCGGCCGAATGCGGGATCGGCATATAGGAGACTGAGGTGAAGTTCTCTTCTCCGCCGTGGAAGTCCTTCACGCGCGGCAGGCCGTTTTCGAAATAGTCGGGTTCGAGCTTCTTTTCATCGCCGACGTGGAAAAGGATCGGCAGGCCCGCCTCCTGCGCCATCGCCCAGATCGGATCGTGCGCGACGTGGCTGGGCGAGTGACCCTTTGGCGGCTTGGACGGAATGAGGATCGCCTTCAGACCACCATCGATGGCGGCGCGGGCGGTTTTCTTCGCCAGCTCGAAATCGGTGAGCGGCACATAGGCCGTGCCCAGGAAGCGGCGGTCGACGGCGCAGAAATCCGCCATCATGCGGTTGTGCGCCTCGGCCACAGCATAGGCGAGCGGGACATCATCGCCCTCGTTGAGGCCAAAATTGTTGAGGCCGCGCGTGGTGAAGACCAGCTGGCTGGCGAAGCCGAGGGCGTCGAGGGCGGCGGACCGGTCCTCCTTCCGGAAGGCGCCCAGCGCTTCGTAGTTCTTGCGCAGGAGGATGTTGCTTTCCGCGCCGGAGCGGAAGCTGTCGTCGGCCTGCTGGGCCCGGGCCTTCTGAGCGAAGCCGGCGTCGCGCGGCTCCTTCTGGTTGCGCGGCAGGGCGTCGAACGCCGCGCGGAATTTGGGATCGAGGAAACTGTCCAGGAAATCCGGCAGTTCCATCAGGTGGCTGTCGGCGTCGTGGATGATGCGGCCCTTCATATTGTCCTGGGCGTAGGCCATCGCGTTTCCCCTGCTTTGTCCTTGCGCTGATGCTGCACCCTCCGGCGCCGGTCGCAAAGGGGTTTCGCGTGCGCTATACCGGCGGCATGGAGCGTCCGCCGGTTGATGTGAGTTTTCCGAAGCCGCCCGATCCGCGCAGGTTGAAATCGGCGCGCACGGCCATGACGGGCGGCCTGGGACTAGGCCTGCTGGTCTGGATCGCGATCGTGGTTGTGGCGGTCGTGAGGGACCCCAGTCTCCTTACTTTCCTTGGCGCGGTCGCCGGCGGATTCGTGGCCGGGCTTGTTGTGGCCGGGGGCGCAGCCTGGTTCGCGATCAGCATGCTGATGCCGTCGATCACGCCGCAGGTGAGCGGGGCCGAAGGCGGCAAGCTGGTTACCTCTTTGCAGGACGTGCTGGCGCAGATCGAGGCGGTTCGCGTCGAGACCGTGCGCAAGATCAATCGCGACGCCCTGGTGTTTGTGCCGCTGGGCGTGGCGGCCGGCGCGGCGCTGTGGTTCCTGGGCCAGTCGAGCAAGGACCCCGGCGATCTTGGCGACATGGTCGGGCTTGTAATCGGCGGCGGCGTGGTTGGGTATGTCGCGGCGACGTTCGGCCCCTCCAACCGCTATGCGCGGCTCTACAAGGAGAAGGTGCTGCCCAAGCTGGCGGCGACGTTTGGCGACCTGTCGTGGCGGCCGGCGGTGATGCCGGACATCGCGCAACTGCGCGCCGAGCAGATTTTCCGGGAGAACGGCGAGGCGTCGGCGGACGACGAAATCTTCGGGACCTATCGCAACCTGCCGCTCAACATTGTCGAGCTGAAGATCACGCGCAGGCAGGGCAAGACCACGCATACCGTGTTCAACGGCTTGCTGGTGAACCTCGACCTGCCGCGCGACACCGGCGCCGTGACGGCGGTGGTGGCCGACGATGGCGCGATCGGCAATTTCCGCGACCGCATGCTGGCCAGCGGCCGCCAGCGCGTGGCGCTTGAGGACCCGGTGTTCGAGAAGGTCTACGAGGTCTATGGCACGGACCAGATCGCGGCGCGGGCGCTGCTGAACCCCGCCTTCATGGAGCGGTTCCTGGCGCTGGGAGACAGGCCGGAGTGGGGCCGCCCTCTCCTGCTCTGCACGGGCCGCAAGCTGACGATCGCGTTTCCGAAAAGCTCAAGCCGCAACCTGTTCGAACCGCCCAGCTTCACCAAGCCCGCCGCGAACCGCGAAGCGCTGGTGAAGCTGAGGGATGATATAGCCGCGGTGCTGAAGGCGGCGGATGCGGTGATCGACCTCGATTACCGGTTTGAGGTGCAGACGCGGCAGTAGTCGCTATTTTCCGGCCAGACATCTGGAAGCGTAGCGCCAGCTACGCGTCCCCGGCCTCCGCCGGGGACGCGTGAACCAAGTTCACGCTTCCAGCTTTCGCCGGCGGTGGATGGGCCCGCCGAACCATGAGGACTACGGGAGAGCTCCCCTTGACCTCCCCTCTGCCGCCGCCTACTCCCCCGCTCCCACCTGACCTGGCCGTGGTTCGATCCCGCGGCAGAGCCTGGAGCGAAGACGATGTCCCGCCGGAAAAAAGGCGAGCCGGTTCATGGCTGGCTGATCCTCGACAAGCCTGAGGGCGTGACCTCGACGCAGGCGGTGGGCATCTGCCGGCGCATCTTCAACGCCCAGAAGGCGGGGCATGGCGGAACGCTTGATCCCCTGGCCTCGGGCATCTTGCCGCTGGCTTTCGGGGAAGCGACCAAGACGGTCGGCTACGTGATGGAGGCGGACAAGGACTACGTCTTCACCATCCGCTGGGGCGCCTCCACCACCACGCAGGACCGGGAGGGCGCGGTGACGGGTACGTCGGATGTCCGCCCGGACCGGGCGGCGATCGAGGAAGCGCTGAAACGCTTCGTCGGCGAGATCGAGCAGGTTCCGCCCCAATACTCGGCCATCAAGGTGAACGGGGAGCGAGCCTATGACCTCGCCCGCGAGGGGGAAGCGGTGGACCTGGCGCCGCGCAAGGTCACGGTCTATGCGGCAAGCGTGCTGGATCGCCCGTCGGCAGACCTGGCGGTGATATCCGTTCGCTGCGGAAAAGGCTTTTATATCAGGGCATTGGTTCGGGACCTGGCGCAGGCCCGGGGGGCCGAAGGGCATGTCGCGGCGCTGCGCCGGACCCGGGTTGGCGCTTTTGCCGAGAGCGCGGCAATTCAGCTTTCCATCCTGCAGCAAATGAGCCATAAGGCCGCGCTGGACGACACCCTCGTCCCTCTCGAGACCGCGCTGGACGACATCCCGGCGCTGGCCGTCAGCGGGGAAGAGGCGTCCAGGCTCAGGCAGGGCCGAGAGATCGTACTTCTGCCCCATCAGGTCGAGGCGTTTCGGGAGATGCGCCGTCCTCGTCAAGTGAACGGGGAGGATGCCTCCCGCATTTGCCTCGCAACCGAGAAGGTGGGCGGCGACGATCTGGCGGTGGCCCTGGGCGAAGTCCGGGCCGGCAGGTTCCTGCCGGTTCGCGTGTTCAACCAATAAGACTGGCCCCAAGGGGTCATTCTTTTCAAGACGGCCCAAAGAGGCCTTAGAGGAGAAACCCGATGTCGATCGAGCCGGAGGTGAAAGCCTCCCTGATCAAGAAATTCGCCCGCACGTCTGGCGACACCGGCAGCCCCGAAGTCCAGGTTGCGATCCTGTCTCACCGGATCGCCCAGCTGACCGAACACTTCAAAGGCCACGCCAAGGATCACCATTCGCGCCGCGGCCTTCTGAAAATGGTGCAACAGCGCCGCCGACTGCTCGACTATCTCAAGTCGAGAGATGAGGCCCGATACCAGGCCATCATCAAAGAGCTGGACCTTCGCCGCTAGGGCTGGGTCCTACCCCACCCGCCGGCCCACCGGGGTCCGGCGGGTTTTCGTATGCAGGAAAGAGCAAGATACGATGTTTGACATTCAACGAGTGACTATCGACTGGGCGGGACGTCCGCTCACCCTCGAGACAGGCCGCATGGCGCGGCAAGCGGATGGCGCCGTTCTCGCCACTTACGGGGAGACCACCGTCCTCGCGACCGTCGTGTTCGCGGAGAGCCCCAAGCCGGGCCAGGACTTCTTCCCCCTCACGGTCGACTACCAGGAAAAATACTACGCCGCGGGCCGCGTGCCGGGCGGATACTTCAAGCGCGAAGGACGCCCGACGGAGAAGGAGACGCTGGTTTCGCGCCTCATCGACCGTCCGCTGCGCCCCTTGTTCGCCGATGGATTCAAGAACGAAGTGCAGGTGATCGTCACGGTGCTCTCCTATGACCAGGAGAACGATCCGGACGTGCTGGGCATGGTTGCGGCGTCCGCCGCGCTGGTGATCTCCGGCGTGCCGTTCAACGGCCCGATCGGCGCCGCCCGCGTCGGCTACAAGGACGGCCAGTACATCATCAACCCGACCGCCGCCGACATGGAAGGCACGGAGCTCGACCTCGTCATGGCGGGCACGCAGGACGCGGTGATGATGGTCGAATCCGAAGCGAAGGAGCTGTCGGAAGACGTGATGCTCGGTTCGGTGATGGCCGGCCACAAGGCCGCGCAGCAAGCGATCGAGGCGATCATCAAGCTCGCGGAGAAAGCTGCGAAGGAGCCCTTCGCGTTCGAGCCGGCTGACCGTTCGGGCGAACTCGCGGCGATCCAGAAGCTGGTGGGCGGGGATCTTTCCGCCGCCTACAAGATCAAGGACAAGGGCGAGCGCCATACGGCTGTCGGCGCGGCGCGCGACAAGGCTGCCGCCTCGCTGGTGAAGTCGGAAACGAACGCGGAGGGCATGGACCCGCTGGTGTTCAAGGAAGTCTTCAAGGAAGCCGAAGCGAAGGTTGTCCGCGGTGACATCATCCGCACCAAGAAGCGGATCGACGGCCGCGCGCTCGACCAGGTTCGTCCGATCCTGGCGCAGGTGTCAGTCCTGCCGCGCACGCACGGTTCGGCGCTGTTCACCCGCGGCGAGACGCAGGCGCTTTGCGTCGCGACGCTCGGCACGGCGGAAGACGAGCAGTATGTCGACGGCCTGGAAGGCACGAAGAAGGAGAAATTCCTTCTCCACTACAACTTCCCTCCCTTCTCCGTCGGTGAAACCGGACGTCTCGGCGGTCCGCGCCGCCGCGACATCGGCCACGGCAAGCTCGCCTGGCGCGCGGTCAAGGCCGTGCTGCCGAAGGGCGATGACTTCCCCTACACGCTGCGCATCGTCTCCGAGATCCTCGAGTCGAACGGCTCGTCCTCGATGGCGACCGTGTGCGGCTCCTCCCTCGCCATGATGGACGCCGGCGTGCCGATCACGCGCCCCGTGTCCGGCATCGCGATGGGCCTGATCAAGGACGAGGACGGCATCGCCGTGCTCTCCGACATCCTGGGCGATGAGGACCATCTCGGCGACATGGACTTCAAGGTCGCCGGCACCGAAGTGGGCGTCACTTCGCTGCAGATGGACATCAAGATCGAGGGTATCACGACCGAGATCATGAAGACGGCGCTGGCCCAGGCCAATGCCGGCCGCATGCACATCCTCGGCGAGATGAACAAAGCCCTGACCGGCGCACGCTCGGAAGTCTCCGAGACCGCGCCGAAAATGATCTCGATGAAGATCCCGGTCGACAAGATCCGGGACGTCATCGGCACCGGCGGCAAGGTGATCCGCGAGATCGTCGAAAAGACCGGCGCGAAGATCAATGTCGAGGACGACGGCACGGTGAAGATCGCCGCCGTCGAGAAGGAATCGCTCGAGGCCGCCCAGAAATGGATCCACGGCCTGACGGCGGAACCGGAAATCGGCGTGATCTACGAAGGCAAGGTCGTGAAAGTGATGGAGTTCGGCGCCTTCGTGAACTTCTTCGGCGCCAAGGACGGCCTCGTGCACGTCTCGCAAATGGCCGCCGAGCGGGTGAACAGCCCGAGCGACGTCGTGAAAGAGGGCGACACCGTGAAGGTGAAGCTCCTGGGCTTCGATGACCGGGGCAAAGTGCGCCTGTCGATGAAAGCCGTGAACCAGCAGACCGGTGAGGAAATCCCGGGCGTCACCGACGATGGCGGCGAAGGTCGCCGCTCGCGCGGTGACGGCGGCGGCGACCGCCCGCGCGGCGATCGCGATCGTGGGCGTGGCGGCCGCGGCGGACGCGACCGTGATCGTGGGCCCCGTCGCGAAGGCGGCGGCGAAGGCGGCGGCAACAAAGCCACCGAGGATGCGGAATAGTCCGCTTCTCTTGCCTGACTAATCAGAGCGGCCGCTTCCGAAAGGAGGCGGCCGTTTTGGCTTTGGGGCACGCTAGCTTGACGACTTCTCGTTTTGGTTTCCCATATTGGTGGGAGCTGATGGGAGGGGGCTATGAGTTCAGCATCAGGCCGGAAAAACACTGGCCCGTGGGGTCTGTTTCTCGTCGCGGGCATGCTTTCTGCGATCGGCCTTACAGCGGTCGCCGTGCTCATTCACGGTTTCGCCACGGGATGGCTGCTCCCATACTGGGATTCCCTAAAGGAACCGCAGGCAACGGTTATTGCTCAGGGCCTCACGGTCTATGCGGCCGCTTTTGCCACCGTCGTCGCGCCGCTTCTATTTCGCGGCCAGTTTAGAAGCATCGAAGATGCGTCGAACGATGCGGCCTCCAAAATCGAAAAGCGCCTCGATGCAGTTGCACAAGAGATGCAGGCACGGCTCCAAAACGTTGCCGAGGAGAATGACGCCGCCAACCGAGCACTTCGCGATACCCAGGAAAAGGTGCTCGAAAATCTTCTAAGCGAAATTGAGCAAGCCAGGAGTTCGCTGAGCGTGCTTCAAAACTATGCCTTGCACTCGATGGGGTTCGTAAATTCGTTTACTGACGCGGATCTTGCGCAGGGACCGAAGATTGTTGCTGGCTTTCAAGAGAGCGCCAGTATTCTTTGCGAGCAAATTCTGCAGAATTCTAACCGGTGGGCCGCTACCAAAGCTCAGTTTTCGCGAATGTGGCCGGGCCGACCGCCATACATCGCGAAGCTGGCCGAACTCGGTTTGATCAATACTCAGCAACGTAGGAACTTTGATTTGATTGCCGACAGTCAGCGGTACACGCGAGAGCGAAATCAGGAAAAACTTGATCTGGCCGCCCTCAATATCTTGAACAAGGCCATGCGAGAGCTGCAAGAAAGCGTCGAACATCGCGATTAGCACGCTCGCGAGACCAGCACTCGAATTCCAATTCTGAGGTTTCAAACCTTAGACACAGCCTCGCTTGACAGGCGAAGCGCCTCACCGTCCGAATGCCGTCCGACGTGGGAGCCAAGCGATGAATCTTTCCGAGTATGCGAGCTATGATGCGCTGGGGCTGGCGGCGCTGGTCAGGAAGAAAGAGGTAAGTCCGAAGGAGCTGGCTGAGACGGCGGCGGCGGCGATCGCGAAGTCGAACCCCCAGCTTGCCTCGGTGGTCGAGACCTATCCCGACCGCATTGCAGGTCTCGATGAAGCCTCGCTTGGCGAGGGGCCGTTTCGCGGCGCGCCGTTCCTGATCAAGGACGTGTTCGGGCATGAGAAGGGCCGCAAGATCGAGATGGGCTCGCGCCTGTGCCAGGGCATGGTGGCGACGGCCGACACCAACCTGGTGATGCTTCTTCGAAAAGCTGGCGTGAACAATCTCGGCCGATCTGCCGCGCCGGAATATTCGATGGCGGCGACGACGGAGGGGATGCTTTATCCCAACTGCTCGACGCCGTGGCGGCATGGCTATTCGGCGGGCGGATCGTCCGGCGGCGCGTCGGCGGCGGTTTCCGCCGGCGTCGTGCCGATCGCGCATTCCTCCGACATCGGCGGATCGATCCGCATCCCGGCGGCGATGTGCGGCGTGGTGGGCTTCAAGCCTTCGCGCATGCGGGTTTCGCTGGGCCCTGTGGTGGACGAGGTCGGCTGGGGCTGGTCGATCAATTTCGTGCAGACGCGCACGATGCGCGACGCCGCCGCGATGCTGGACCAGTTGTCGATCCCCTATCCGGGCGATCCCTTCGTGATTCCGAAGCCCACGGAAAGCTATGCCAGCCTCGCCGAAAAAGCGCCGCGGCCGCTGCGGATCGGCATTGTGCTTGACCCGGTGCTGGGGGTTGCGCCCAATCCGGAAGTGGCCGCCGCCGTGCGCCATGTCGGCGAACGGCTGGCGGGACTTGGCCATCATGTCGAGATAACGAACGTGTCGACCGGCGGCGTGGACCTTGGGCCGGTGACGCGCGACCTGTTCTTCTTCGACTTCGACAACCGCCTCAACCAGTATGGCCAGCGTGTCGGCCGCAAGCCGGGGCCGGACAATCTGGAGCCTGCAATCTGGTCGATCTACCAGCGCGCCAAGGACATCACGCCCTCGCGCTTCACCCAGGCCTGGGCCGAGGCGAACACGGCGCGACGATCGCTCGGCCAGTTCTTCACCAGGTTCGACGTGTGGCTGTCGCCGACCACGCCCAATGTCGCCGAACCGTGGGGCACATATTCGCTGTCTCGGGAGGGCGTCGACTATGACACGATCGGCAAGTCGATCTTTGCGCCGGTGACGCAATACACCATCCTGCACAACCTGATGGGCACGCCGGCGATCTCGCTGCCGCTGGTGATGCATTCCAACGGCCTGCCGATCGGCGTGCAGATCGCGGCCAGGCATTCGGAAGACCATGTCGTGCTGCAGCTGGCGCGCCTGCTGGAGCAGGAGATGCCGTGGGCCAAGCGCGTGCCGCCGCTGCACCTGTCGAAGCTCTAGCGCGCCTTGATGTCTTCCAGCGGGAAGCGGAGTTCGAAGCGGACGCCGCCGGAGCGGATCTGGGTTGACTTGCCTTCGAGCTGGGCGGCGAGGCTGGCGATCAGCCGCGTGCCAAGGCCGACGCCGCCGGGCGCGGCCGCTTCCGAAACGCCCACGCCATTATCCTCGATCACGAGCAGGGCTTCGGGAAGGCCGTCCACCTTCGACAGGCTGACCTCGACCTTGCCCGGGCGGCCTTCCGGGAAGGCGTGCTTGAACGCATTCGCCACCACCTCGTTGACGATGAGGCCGAGCGGCAGGGCCTGGTCGGGCGAGACGCGGACGGGATTGAGATGCCAGGAGAGATCGACGCCCGGCGGGGCGGAATCCCTGAGGCTGGCGAGCAGTTTTCCGAGATAGCCCGCGGCGTCGAGGTCTCCGAACTGGTCGGATTCATACATGTGCTGGTGAACCGCAGTCATCGCGGCGATGCGGCGGGTCAGGTCTTCCTTCATGCCGGGCGGCGCCGCCTGGAGCCGCACCATGGCGGCGACGGCCTGCAGGTTGTTCTTCACACGGTGGTGGATTTCCTGCAGCAGCACCCTGTTTTGCGCCAGCGCCGCCGTCAGCTCGACCCGCGAGCGTTCTTTCCTCTGGAGCAGAAGCGCGGTCCACACACAGAGCACCAGCAGCGCGAGGAAGACAGGCCCTGCTACCAGGGCCGTCGATCGCACGCGCGACCAGAAGGCGTCGATGGTCTGCGTTTGCGAGATGCTGGCGACAACGATAACGCCCAGGTCCTTCAGCGACTGGTAGGCGACCAGGCGCTTGTGGCCATCGACCGGCGAGGACGTGCCCTGATAGAGCCCGGCCGGCGCCTGGCGAAGGTGGATCGTGAACAACTCATACCCGGCGAGGTTGATCCCCTCTTCCGGAACCGGATAGCGGGTGATCACCCAGCCATCGTCGCGGATCAGGCCCAGGGTGGAGTCCGCTCCCAGGTTCACGTTGTTCCAGGTGTCGGTCAGCGCATCGGCCTGTAGGTAGGCCGTGATGACGCCCGCGAACTGGCCATTGCGCTCGATCCGCCGGCCGATGCCGAAAAGGCGCAGGCTGGAGCTGCGTATCAGCGCGGTGATCCGCCACGGCTTGCCGTTCTTGAGCGCCTGGAAATCCGCGTTGTCGGCGACATTGGCGCCGCCGGTTCCGGTGCGCGTGATGGGATCGCCATTGGCGTTGTAGAAACCGTCGAACAGCTCCAGGGCCTTTGGCCCGCCGGGCAAGGTGACCGGCCGGAATTTTGCCGGGTCGGGACCCAGGGCGTCGTCCAGCCGGTGCAGGCGGTCCAGGGTGGATTCGATCAGCAGACGGACATTCGCGGCCGAAACCTTCACGGCGGCCGTGGCCCTGTCCTCCGCGATGCGGGTGGAATCGCGTTCGCTGAACCAGATCACCATGGCGGCGAACAGGGGCGCCAGGATCGGGATCAGCAGTAGCAGTCCTATGGCGGCCCGGACGCCGCCCGGCCGGTCCGCCTGTGGGATTGTATCCGAAGTCACGCAATCTCCCCGCGCCCCGGCCTTTGCCGGTCGCACGTCTTCGACATGCGATCTAGGCCGATGGAACCCGCCGGCAAGGCGATCACGCCCATAAGACGTCCAGGCCCACATGGGGCGCGAACGCGCTTGACCCCCTGCTTTCCGATGCTACCCCAAGGTCCACGGGCGCGGGACAGGCAGTGGCATCGGACTTGGCAGACCCCAGCGCTGACGTTAGCGATCCCGGCGCCCGGCTGCTGGTGCGGATCGGCGATTTCGTGGAGCCGCTGACCCGTTTCGACCGCAGCCACCTGACGCTTGCGGGAAGCGAACACAAGCTGGTCGAAGTGATGGCGCGGCAGGTGTTCCGCGTCGGTTTCGAAATTGTCCGCAGCGAAGGAAACGGCGCGCTGCCGCAGGGCGTGACCGCCCTGCCCGACGCCCTGGCCCTGAGCCGCGAGATCGACGCGCAACTGGCCGCCTCTCGCGCCGCCGTGCCGGGGAAGCTGGCGCACTGGGCGGAGGATCATGGCGAGGATCCCGCCACACGCCCCGCGGTCGAGGATTGTTTTACACGCCTGCCGCCGCTGGGCTGCACCGAGACATGCGGGACGTGCACAGGCGCAGGCAAGGTGAACTGCTCGGTCTGCCATGGCGCGAAGGACGTTACCTGCGCTACGTGCGACGGCAGGGGCGCCACCCGTTGCCAGACCTGCGCCGGCGGCGGCCAGGTCAACTGCGCCGCCTGCAAGGGACAGGGTGCGCGGCTGGTCCAGAAGGAGCGCAAGGTCTGGGACGATGCGATCGATGCCGAGCGCATCGAACGCTATCAGGAGATGGAGACGTGTTCCACTTGCACCGGCTCCGGCAAGGTCAGCTGCGGCAAGTGCAGCGGACGCGGGGAGATCACGTGCGCCAGATGCCAAGGCCGCAAGGTGGTGACCTGCGCGCGCTGTTCGGGTTCTGGAACCGAGACGTGCCAAGCCTGCGACGGCCAGGGCAAGCGCTACAAGACGGCGGTGCTGACCTGTTCGATCAAGGAAACATTCGAGGCGACGCCACGCACCGCCGAGCCGGATATTGTGGAGGTGCTGAAGGGCCTGGGCGACATCGATGCCGTGTTGGGCCTGTCGACATCCACCCGTGCTGTCGCCGAAGCGAACAATGACACACTGCGGCGGGACACCCTGGCTTTGACGCCGGTCACCAGCGCCGTGATCGCGGCGGGCGGACAGAACACCACTATCCGCGGGTTTGGCGCGCGCCAGGATGTGCGCGATTATCGGAATCTCGCCGGCCTGCTGCTGGCTGGCGACCTTGACGTGATGGAAACGGCGCTGATCCCGACGCGTCGCATTCCACCCCGCGTGACGCCCGAGATGATGGGTGCGCTATCCGACATGCTGTTGTCGGAAGCGAACTATTCCATAGCCGCCGCCCCGCCGCGCAAAACGGGCGCCGAGATGGAGC
Source organism: Hyphomonadaceae bacterium (assembly GCA_035548775.1). Taxonomy (GTDB): domain Bacteria; phylum Pseudomonadota; class Alphaproteobacteria; order Caulobacterales; family Hyphomonadaceae; genus UBA7672. The sequence goes on along the minus strand of DASZSI010000034.1, from coordinate 826 downwards.
GTGAGTTCAAGGGCGTGGTGGCGGGCGGCTATATCGCGCGCGCCGCCGAAGCGATGCGAAAGGGCACGAGCCGGGCATATTGGTCCGCGCTGATGCGCGGGCCGATGGAAGCACTCGCTGCGCCGATCGTGATCATGCCGCTTGACCTGTTCGTGAGAGCAGCCGGCATTGGGGCGCGCACCACACTGGTGATCGCCTGCATGATCGCGACGTTCGGCGCGGCCTGGCTGGGGCATGTCTATGTCGTGCGGCAGTTGCAGCAGCTTCTTCTTCCGGCAGGAACGCCAAAGATCGCAACCGTGCTGGACCGCATGCGACTTACCCATAGCTGGCTGATCGGCGCGGGCGCAACGACGGTGTTCCTGACACTCGGCATGGCCGCTCTGGTGAGCGTGGTTTTCCGTTCGAATTCCTGATTTGAGCGCGGCCGGCGAGCCAGCTTGACTCCATCGATTACGCATGTAAACAATAACCGGCGATTACGATCGTAATCGAAAGGATTGCGCATGCCGGTCAATATCAGCGAAGCCGAGGCGCGCGTGATGGAGGCGCTGTGGCGGGAGAACCCGCTCACGGCGGACCAGGTGATCGGCGAGGTCGCGAAGGCGCAAGGCTGGAGCGAGGCGACGGTTAAGACACTGCTCAATCGGCTGCTCGGCAAGAAAGCGATCACGGCCAAGCGTGATGGCCGCAGATATCTCTATCGGCCGCGCGTGAAGCGGGAGGACTATGTCGCCGCCGAAAGCCGCGACCTGCTCGACCGCCTGTTCGACGGCAAGCTCGCGCCGTTCATCGCGCATTTTTCCGAAAAGCAGGATCTCTCCGC
>DASZSI010000033.1:0-4470 GCA_035548775.1 Hyphomonadaceae bacterium | reverse complement strand
GGATCGCCCGGGCCGGTCTCGAGCGCTCCATCGCCCCACCCACGCGGCCGGAACCGACGCAGGTCCCGGACTCGCCGGACCTGATGCTCGACCTCGACAAGGCAGGCATCCGCACGATCCTTTGGGCGACCGGCTATCGTCCGGACTATTCCTGGCTCCACGCGCCCGTGCTCGACCGCAAGGGCCGCCTGCGCCACGACGGCGGCATCGTCGATGCGCCAGGCATGTATGTCCTCGGCCTGCCCTTCATGCGTCGTCGGAAGTCCACGCTGATCGACGGCATGGGCGATGACGCGCGCGATCTCTCCCGCCACCTCGAACGCTATCTCGCTGCCGGTCACGTCAAGGCCGCGTGAGACAGGAGCCTCCATGCTGCCCTCCGACATGCAAATCAGGACCGCGCTGGATCGCGCCGCCAGCATGATCACGGACAAGCCCTCGATCGGCCAGCGCGTCTACAGCAGCCTGGCCATCGTGGAGGATGGCCTAGCCTGCCGCGTGACCGAGAAAAACCACGATCTGGTAGCCGACCTTCCGCGATCGATGGGCGGCAGCGACGCAGGCCCCTCGCCGAGCGTCCTGCTTCGCGCCGCACTGTCCAGTTGCATCGCCATGGGCGTCAAGATGTGGGCGGCGCGCAAGGGCGTCGCCATCCAGCGCGTGGAGGTCAACGTCCAGACCGACGTCGACGCCCGCGGCCAGTTCGGAGTGGCGGATGCAATCGCCGCCGGCTTCGAGGATGTCCGGGTATCCATTCGCCTTCAATCCGACGCCGACGCGAAGGCCTTGCAGGAGATTGTCGACACCTCCCTGCGCTACAGCCCGCTGATGGACGCCTTCAAACGCTCGCACACCATCGCGACTAACGTCGAATTCAATCCGCCGGCGGAGGTTCGCTAGATGGACGCCAGGTTTCAACGCCGCGTCCAGCGCTATGGCTGGGACAAGGCCGCGACCTCCTACGAGGCCGGCTGGCGCGAAAGCCTCGCCCTCGCCCAGGCGCGCCTTCTTGCCGTTGCCGCCGCGCGCCCGGGCGAACACGTCCTCGACACCGCCTGCGGCACCGGGCTGGTGAGCTTCCCCTTGGCGGACGCCGTCACGCCCTCGGGCCGTGTCGTGGCGACGGATATCTCCCAGGGCATGATCGACATCATCCAGCGCGAGGCTGCTCGCCGCGGCGTGCGCCACCTTGAAGCGTCTCGCGCCGATGCGGAAGTGCTCGAAGGCATTCCCGACAACAGCTTTGATCTCGTCACTTCCGCCCTCGGGTTCATGTATTTCCCGGAGCCGGAAAAGGCCTTCGCTGAAACGCTCCGCGTCCTCAAGCCGGGCGGCCGCCTTGTCGCGGCGGTCTGGGGCGCGCGCAAGAATTGCGGCTGGGCGGAAATCTTCCCGATCGTCGACGCACGCGTCGAGTCGGCCGTCTGCCCCATGTTCTTCCATCTCGGCACAGGGCACATGCTGGCCTGGGCGATGGAGAAGGCCGGCTTCGAGGCGGTCTCCGACGAACGCCTCGTGACGGAGCTACCCTATCCGGACGACGCATCCGCCGCGGACGCCGCCTTCGTCGGCGGCCCGGTCGCGCTGGCCTATAGCCGCTTCAAGCAGGAAACGCGCGCCGAAGCCCGCGCCGAATACCTCGCATCGATCAGCAAATTCCGCCGCCCAGACGGCTACCGCATCCCCGGCGAATTCGTGATCGCGCAAGGCCGCAAACCAAATCTGTCCTGAAACGTCACCGCGCCGAGCAGAACGAGGAAGCACCCGGATCATTCCACCGGGACAGCAGGCTGAAATCCACGCCGGCGCCGCTGCGGTTGGCGAAGTCGAAAGCGGAGATCAGCCCATCAACATCCTGTGCAGACGCTCGGCCACCGAGAATGCGTTGCGCGGTCACCCACGCCTGGATCGCAAAAGCCGACCGGTCCGCGCGAAAGTCCATCGTTGCCTGGGCGCCCGTGCCATACTGCTGCCGTCGCGCCGTCTCCCGCCGCGCGGCGTTCCACAAGTTGGCGGCCGATTCCGTGATTGCTGTCCGCTGCTCGGCGAACCCGATCTGGATCATTTCGTAAAAAACCGAGTCGTCGATGCTGGCGAGCAGACGCTCGGCGCCTTTGCCGATGCCCGTCTCCAGACCTGATAGAATGGTTTCAGCCGCGTCGAGCGCAAATGCGGCCTCAGGTTGCGCGCCCGTCTCGCGCATGGCCTGGAGCATGGGCCGCGCCTGGCTCAGCAGCCGATCAAATATGACAGCCGCTGCATCGATCTGGGGCCCACCGAACTCAGCCGCATCGCGCCAGCTGGACCGGGAGATTTCGTCCTTCAGATTCTTCCGCCAGTCCGCCGACAGGCCGGCGCGCAGTTTTCGGATAAGGTCGACGTATTTCTGCCCCTGGGCGCGCGCTTCCGGCGTGCCCGGCTTCGGCGCGCCGAGGAACACGTCAAGCGCGATGCCGACGCCGGCGTTCAGCAAGTCCATTTCCTGGTTTCCCAGGTCGGCGCGCGCCGAATGGTTCTCGCCTCCGATCGCTGCTGCCTCGTCGATCCCGTAATGCACAAGCGAAACGATCGCGCCTCTGACCCGATCTTCAGTGGCGCCCGACAGGGCCTTGCCGCCGGTAGCACGAACAAAATCGTCAGCAAGCCGATCTGAGTCCCGTACGAGCTGGGCAAGACGGCTTGCGTCATTTTCTCTGTGCGCCTGCATGGCGTCGAGGTTGGTCAGCAACGCCCGCACATACGCGTTGGCAAGGTTGCGCCATCCGACGATGCGGTTATGGATCTGCGCCGCGCTCTGCTGCGGCCAGACTTCCTTCAGCTCGCGCATCAAGGGTGCATCAGCCAGGTCGAACCCGCTATCGATCAGATCGGGGATTTCGGTTTGCAGGCGACGAAGGGCCTGGCGCATTGCCCCCCTGTCTTCAAGCGTGTCCATCTGGGCGAGACCCGCAAGGGCCGAATCGCGCACCGCCCCGACGGTTCGGACGAGCTTGTCTGCAAACGCATCCAGGTTGCGCATCGAGATATTGGCGGACTTGAGATCTGCCTGGTCGATCCGGTTCCGAGCCTCGCGCCAGGCCCCGCGCATTATATCGTCGCTCAGCACCCTGCGAATTGCTCCGGAGAATTCTCCGCTGTCGCCCGCTGCGGGCCCGATCAGGACAGCCAGCAGGCCGGCCGCTGCAAGGCTGGGATTCCTGATGCCGGATTTTGGATCGTCCAGCCAGTCCTCGAAGTCATACCGAAGGTCTTCGAACGCATCGCCGTCCGAACGCACCGCCAGCGTCAGAACCTTCTTCGTCAACTCGTCGTCGAGCTGTCGCAAGGTGATGTTGGAGGCGGTCCTGACCAATGGCACATCGCCCGCCATCACGGCATAGGCCGCAGTCTGCCCGCACTCCATCGCCCAGCGCATCTGTTCCGAGAGGGACTGAGCCCGGCCAATCTGTGGCATCGGCACAGCGGGCTCGGCGGCAAGCGCCGCGAGAGCCAATTGCGCGGTGGACAGGTAGGCGTAGGGGCTTCCCACCGAGAACCGCGACAGGATTTCGTCCGCTGTTGGTTGCTCGCGTTCTTGTATCAACCTCGCGCCGCCGGGTGCAATGATGTCGAACGTCGCTCCGTCGAGACCCGCCCGACGATAAAGATCGCGCGCCCGCGTCAGCCAGACGCCGGCATCCCGCGGCTGCCCCGGTTGAGCACGCACACCAAACGATTGGTAGCCTTCAGACAAGAATGCCGAGAGGCGCAGCTCAGCCATCGCCAGGGGGCCGCGGGGCAAATTCGGAAAACGGTCCCGGTCCCGAAAGAACTGCTCCGCGAATTGCAGCGCGACCGTGCTCTCCCTCGCGGCGATGTGCGCATCGACACTCGCAACATCCAGTGCGAGCACAAGGGATGAATTCGGACGCGCGCGCACAAGCTTGTCCCGCGCCGTGTCCGCGACTTCCGCGGCAAGCCGTCCTTCTCGCCTGGAGATCAGAACCTCGGCCAGGGCGAGGTTCGTGACTGCCTCGATCTCCACAGCTGCTGGCGATACAAGGCGCCCCCCGGCAACGCGGCTGCGAGCGCTGGAGACTCGGCTTCCTGTAACGACGATCGTTCCCGGCGGTGAGTTGACCTGCGGCTCAGGAACGAACGGACCCGACTCCACCTGATCCGTCGCCAACGGACCGGACCCCGCCCGTGGACGTGGCGGAGGAGGAGGCGGCGGCGGTGGTGGTGGCGGAAGAGGCGGCGCCGAAGTGACGGGATCTTCCACCCACTCCGACTCGAAATCCTTGGCCCAATCGAGAATCGTCCCCGCGACATCGGCGATGTCGAAACGCGGTTCGCCCTGCGATGGGGCGCTATCCGCCGTGTCCGGCTGACCAGCCTTGCTCCAGTCTGTCGAGCTGTTGAGGATTTCGGCGAAGGTCCGCGCGCCCGCCAGGGCGTAGGCTCCCTCCTGATCGGCCGACGATAGCGACC
>DASZSI010000032.1:0-3000 GCA_035548775.1 Hyphomonadaceae bacterium | reverse complement strand
TCGCCGAAACCAAGACCGACTGGCCGATGGCGGGGTTCGACACCAACAACTCGCGTTACAATCCCAATCCTGGCCTCAAGGCGGCGGACGTTCCGAAGCTGAAGGTGAAGTGGGCCTTCTCCATTGCTGGCCACGGCAACGCCCAGCCTGTCGTGATCGGCGACTGGATGTGGATGCTCAGCCGCGGGAAGATGTACGCGCTCGACCCCCACTCCGGCTGTGTGCGCTGGAAGGTCGACGGCGTCTCGGCGCGCAACACGCCGCCGGTCTTCAAGTCAAACCTGTCGCCCTCGGGCTGGATGATGATCGTGGGGCAGGGCTCCAAGGTCGTGAACGCGTTCGACGCCAAGGACGGCAAGCAGATCTGGGCCAGCGAACAGCTTGAGACGCACCGGGCCTCGGGCATCACCGGCTCGCCGGTGGTCTATGGCAACCAGGTGTTCGTTCCGATCACCTCCGGCGAGGAAGCCACCAGCCAGGCGGCGACCTATCCGTGCTGTTCGTTCCGCGGCAGCCTCGTCGCGCTCGATCTCGCCACCGGCAAGACCCAGTGGAAGACGATGATGATCTCCGAGCCGATGCAGCCGATCCGGAAAAACGCATCCGGCACGCAGCTGCAGGGCCCGGCAGGCGCGGCCATCTGGTCCTCGCCGACCATCGATCCCAAGCGCAAGCTGGTGCTGGTCGCGACCGGCGACAGCTACACCGACGCCGACACGAAGGGCGCGGACGCCATCGTCGCGATGGACATGAAGACAGGCGCGATCAAGTGGTCGACGCAGGTCACCGAGAAGGACAACTTCATCATGGGCTGCAATGGGGCCAAGGTCGGCGCCAACTGCCCGACGCCTGTCGGCCCTGATTTCGACTTCGGGTCCTCGCCGATCGTCTTCAAGCTGAAGAACGGCAAGGAAGTCGTCCTCTCCGGCCAGAAATCGTCAATCGCCTATGGCATGGACGCCGACACCGGCAAGGAGCTCTGGAAATACGCCACCGGCCGCGGCAGCGCGCTCGGCGGCATCGAGTGGGGCATGGCGGCGGACACCACCGCGCTCTATGCCGGCAACTCGGACATCGCCAACATGTTCGACGCCTACGCCCGCAAGGCCGGTTCGGAGCCGCCGTTTGCCGAACAGCAACCGGAAGCTCAGCCTGGCCTCACCGCCATCAACCCTGCCAACGGCAAGGTGCTGTGGCACGTCGTGCCGCCTCAAGCGCCATGCGAAATGAAAACCGGCCGCTATCCGGGCGCTTGCTTCAACGCCATGTCGGCTGCGCCGGCCGTGATGCCGGGCGCCGTGTTCGAAGGCACGGTCGATGGCTGGTTCCGCGCTTACGACACCAAGACCGGCAAGGTCCTCTGGGAGGACTCGACCACCTCGCGCACCTATTCGACGGTGAATGGTGTGGCGGCCCAGCCCGGCGGCGGCATCGACGGCAACGGCCCGGTCATCGCCGGCGGCATGGTATTCGTCACGTCCGGCCACGACGGCGCCGCTGGCGTCGGCGGCAACGGCACCAACGTGCTGCTGGCATACTCGGTCGATGGGAAGTAGGCAGAAATCGGATCGCGCAGGCGGCTGTTAGAGCAGCGCCTGCGCATCTTCCGCGTGTAGATCGACGAACTCTGCAAAACTGTCGGCGACGAAACGGTCGCGCGCGCCGTTGATGACCATGACGCGTCCGTGGGTCTCATCACCTGCGCAGCTGATTGCCCAGGCCATGCTCCAGATCGCATAGTCGGCGAACACCAGATACTGATCGGCCTTCGCTGCGACCTTCGCCAACTTGACGGGGTGGTCGCATTCCTCGGCGATCGTCTTGATGCGCTTGATGGTCCACCACTCGGTCGGCCAATCGACCGAGTTGTTGTGCTCCGGGGCGCCTAGTTCGAGGTACTCACGAAAGTCAGCCGGCATCGAGACGCCGTGATGGGCTTCGAGCGCGGCAAGCGTCTCTATCGGGGTTCCGACGACCGTAAACGGGTTGCTTTCATCGGCATCCACCATCGCCTGCCATCGCCGATGCAGCTTCTGATAGGGGCGGAGGCTTCTCGACATGGCGAAGGTCTGCCGCCGGTCAGCCCGCCTGGTAATAGAGAAAACCTAACCTGAGGGGCCAGCGCCCTCTTCACGCTCGTGTCGCGCCCAACTCGCGCTTGACATCCCTTGCGTCAGGACGCGCATTCCGCTTGACGTAGCCTGCCGGTACGGCGCCATGCCGTTACGGCAATCGGAGATCTTCCATGGACCTGCACTTCAGCGCCGAAGACATTGCGTTCCGGGACGAGGTTCGCAGCTGGCTGGAGCAGAATTATCCCGCCCAGCTGCGCGAGCGCGAAACGCGCGACCAGGTCACGAAGGAAGATTTCCTGCTGTGGCAGAAGACGCTCCACAAGCGCGGCTGGGGTGCTCCGGCGTGGCCGAAGGAATATGGCGGCACGGGCTGGACGGCGACGCAACGCTACATCTTCCAGGAGGAATGCGCCCGCGCTGAAACCCTCCTTATTCCGCCCTTCGGCCCCTCGATGTTGGCGCCGGTGCTGATGGCGTTCGGCTCGAAGGAGCAGAAGGCCCACTACCTTCCGCGAATCCTCAATGGCACGGACTTCTGGTGCCAGGGCTATTCCGAACCCGGCGCCGGCTCCGACCTCGCTTCGCTTAAGACGAAGGCCGAACGCATCGGCGACCACTACGTCATCAACGGTCAGAAGACCTGGACCACGCTGGGCCATCTTGCCGACTGGATCTTCGTCCTCTGCCGCACCGACCCGACGGCCAAGAAACGCCAGGAAGGTATCTCCTTCATCCTCGTCGACATGAAGACGCCGGGCGTCGAAGTTCGCCCGATCATCACCATGGATGGCGGGCACGAGGTCAACGAGACCTGGTTCACCGATGTGAAGGTGCCCGTCGCCAACCTGGTCGGCGAAGAGAACAAAGGCTGGACCTACGCCAAATACCTACTGCAGCACGAGCGTTCCGGCATCGCCGGCGTCGC
>DASZSI010000031.1:0-1811 GCA_035548775.1 Hyphomonadaceae bacterium | reverse complement strand
GCCGCGGCGATCCCCATCGCCCCGACGCGCAGCACGGCCAGATTGCGGCGCGGTAGCGCCCCCCTCATCCGTCCTCCAGGTGCAGAAGCACCGTGACCCCCGCCAACGTGGCGACGATAGCCGGAAGCCAGGCAGCCAGCGTCGGCGACACGAGGCCGCCACTGCCCAGATCCCACGCAATCTTCGTCACAACATAGAGCATGAAGCCTACGCCGACGCCAGCAATAATCACCCTTCCGAGGTCCCTGGAACGGGAGAAGCGGAGGGAGACGTTGGCGGCGATAAGTACCATTGCCAGAAGGAGAATCGGCTTCGACAGCAGCACATTGTACTGCAGGTCGTAGTGGTCGGTAGAGAGACCCGCGCGACGGGCAGCAGCGGCGAGATCCGGCAATGTCCAAAATGAAACCGAATCAAGCCGCAAGAAGGTTTGCTTCACCTCGTTTGGCGACAGGTCGGTGGAGAGCTCGTAATCGGCTACCTGTTTCGGGTTCGCGTTGACGGACGTGACGGTAGCGTTGCTGAAATGCCACGCGCCTGGCTCGTAATGGGCAGTCGGCGCGTCCACCCGCTCGCGAAAGTGGTCATCGCCCTCGAAGACGTACGCGGTCGCTCCGACGAGGCCGAGCCCGCCGTCATACGATTGGACCGCACCGATGATCGAATTCGAATCGCCGGACTGCTGGCGCAGCCATACGGCGCCGTCGCCGTCCGTGCTTTGCACGGGCTTGCTGCCGTCGCTGAAGACCTTCGCCGAGATCTGGTTCGACAGCGATCGAAGTTCGGCCGCAAGCGGATTGTACACGGTCGTCGCCAGCACACCGACCAGCAGGCCTACGGCGCAGGCGGGAAGCAGGAACTGCCACGCCGACACGCCCGCCGCCCGTGCCACCACCACCTCGAGCCGCCGGTTGGCGATCACGAAGGCGGCGATCGAGCCATAGAGCACCGCGAACGGCAGCGAGTCCTCGGTGAGACTCGGCACCTTGAACAGAGCGACTACGGCGAGCAGGAAGCCCGCGGTGCCCTCTCCCTGGAACACGCGGTTGATGAATTCGAAGTAGGTGACAAGCGCCGTGATCAGAAAGGCGAGCAGAAATATCGCGCCGACCATCTTGGCGAAATGGCGCGCGAAGTAGAAGGACAGCGTGCGTCCGAACATGTCGCGCTACCTCGCCGGCGCGGCGGCGCGATTGCCGACCAGACCGCTGACGCGCCCGAAGATGCCCTCGCCCAAAGCGACCAGAGCTTCCGGCGGCCGCCATTGTTTGCCGGCCAGGATCAGCACCGCGGCAAGCGCGGATAGCCCTATGGGCAGCACGAACGCCGCGATCTGCGCCAGGAGGCTCGTCTCCAGCGGCAGGAAGAGCGAGCCGACTCGCACGATGAGAACCAGCAGCACCGCGGCGGTGGCACTCGGGCCGCGCCCGCGCCGGGTCGATTCCGCCTGTCCGAGGAAGAGGACGGGAAGCAGGGCGAACACAAAGCAATAGAGCGGCGTGGACAGGCGTGAGATCAGCTCGCCCCGCAGCTTGCCGGGAGAGTCGCGGAAATACGGATCGTTGGGATCGGGATTGAGAAGGTAGGTGGTGGGCCGTTCGATAGGTTTGAGGGTCGGTGTCGTCGCGCTGGCGGCGAAGCTCGACAGGTCGAAGGCATACGAAGTGAATTCGATGATCGAGGTCGACTGATCGATCTTGGAACGCTGCTGAATGGTGCCGTTGGCCATGATCAGGAACGTGCCGAGCGGATTCTCCAGGATTGCGCCTTTTTCCGCGATGTAGGTGACGGTCTTGTCGGGCTCGCGGTCG
>DASZSI010000030.1:0-1707 GCA_035548775.1 Hyphomonadaceae bacterium | reverse complement strand
AAGAGCTCTCCGCGCGCAGGCCAAGATGGTTTTCGCAAACGCAAACCTATCTTTGCACGCGCGATCGGCTAGGTCGTCAATCGATAGCCCCGACCTCGAAGCCAGATGAGCTCCCAGGCGGAAGAGCTTGATCGCTTTCCGGTCACCTTTTGAGATCTGTATTAGGTCTGAGTTTGGGAGTCTAGCCACGCGCGCTTTCGCCCTCCACCAAAAGCTGTAGTTGAGATTACAATGGCGTATCTATTTCGGAAAGCCCCACTGGGATGTCTAAGCAACGAGGAAATTTCGTCACGTAGGCCCCCAACGACGACCAAGGCAGGAACGGCCAAACCCATAGGCCAAAACTCATAGATGGTCTGCCTTCCCCAGCCATAACCACCGGGGTCGTCGGAGCTATGCGCTAGCGTTCCGCACCAACAACCTCCGCGCTATCTTGCGCCGCCCCACAATCCGTCCGGTGTCTTCGAAGCCGAGCTTCTTGTAGAAGGCGATCGCGCGGGCGTTGAAGTGGATGACGCCGAGTTTGACCGCGACGTCCTCGCCGACCGAGTCTAGGGCGCGGTCCATCAGCAGGCGCGCGGCGCCCCGGCCCTGGTGCTCCGGGGCGACGATCAGCCAGTCGATTTCGGGCAGGTGTGCGAGTTCAAGCTCGGCAACGGGCTCTTCATTGGCACGCTGGCGCGTGCGCCAACCCTCTCCCTCGCCCTCCGTTTCACGCGCCCTTGGGCTTGGGGGAGGGGAATCTGTTGCGCTGTCGCGGAGCGCGATGACGAAGCCGATGATCGGCGCCGCTGCATCTTCGCGGGCGACGAACACGGCACGCGCGGGGTTGCCGATCGCGGCCAGGCAGTTGCGGCGCGCGATCGAGACGATCCAGGCATTCTCGGCGCGCTGTTCCGGCGTCAGGTCGGGGTGGTCGAAAGGCGCGCGGATGGTGCGTTCGACCAGGCGCTCGACGTCGGCGAAGTCGTCGGGCCGGCCTTCGGTGATGGCATACATGCGGCGAGTCTAGAGGGACACGCGGCACCCTGTCCCCGACATGGCGTTCGGCGTGGATAGGGTGTTGCCTATTGTGCCTATTTCTGCTACAAGGATGATGGCCCGCCGTTCACGCCGGCCGGCACGTTGACCGCTCGAAAGTCCGATGGCGCCGGTAACGCAACAGAAGACGGCCCGCGTCAGGGGCTTAAGCGACCTTCTCCGCCGTCGGCACAGGGGCAGGTCGTCAACCTTCCCAGGCTCAAGCTTCGCAGGCATTCACGAAACCGATGACCGACGCCGGCCGCTCCCGCTATCCCATACGCGTCCTGAGTGGTGCTCGCCGGGCGCGGTGCTTGCTGCCGGGATACGTCCGACACGTAGACCGGACGTAGACGGATCGCGAAAACCGGTCAGCGCCGGCGATGCGGCAAAGGGCGGGCGTTCTCAGAGGCTTAAGTCGCTTTTACCGAGGCCGAAAACGGGGCAGGCCGTAAAACCTCGACCGTCCTGCTCCGGTCAGGTGGGCTATCCGCCTTCGTCGGCCGTGACGGCCCGTGGATGGTGCGTGGATGGCGCGGCGCGGCGCTTGCCTCTACTCCGCGCTGAGATCGCCCGACTTGTACTTGTCGACGATCCAGTCGCGCATCGCCAGGGCCTGCTTCAGCCCGGTCGTTGGGAACGTGATCGACTGCGGCTGGCCCTTGGCGCCGAAGACCGCGCTCAGCG
>DASZSI010000029.1:0-3241 GCA_035548775.1 Hyphomonadaceae bacterium | reverse complement strand
CGTGTTCTTCGCGCACTCGGCCACCACGCTTCTCCTGATGATCGGCTCGACCGGCGCGATCTTCGCGCATGCCTATGTCTGGCAGCCGGCCTCGCGCATTCCGATGGCGCGGACCTTCCTGATCGTTTTCCTTATGGTGCTCACACTGCTGGCGGCGACCATCGCCTTCGGGTTCATGCAGCTGGACGCGGAAAAAACCCTGCTCAACGCGCTGGGCAAGGATTCTACGCTTACCGGCCGCACTTTCCTCTGGCAGATCGCCCATCGCGTCATCGACCAGCATCCCTGGACCGGTGTGGGCGCGGTCGGCTTCTGGCGACCGGAATTCGGCGCCGCCAACGAAATCACGCGCTACTTCGACTATGAGAACTTCACCAAGTTCAGCTTCCACAACTCCTATCTCGAGAACGGCGTCCAGTTCGGCTATCCCGGCTATTACGCAACCTACCTCCTGGTCGCCTGGGGTGTGTGGAGCGCGTTCCGCGTATGGACGCGGAACCAGACGCTCTACAACGCCGTCTTCATGATCCTAGCCCTGATGGTGCTGATCCGCTCCAACGCCGAGGTTGACTTGGCCGGCGAGCTCGCGCCGACCGCCATCCTGATGTTCATCGGCGGCATCCGCCGCGACCCGAAGGGCAAGCCCCATCCGGCGTTCGGAGAGCTTGTCTCGACAATGGCGCAGCCGCCCGCCCCGCCTCCGCCCCCGCCGCCTGTGGAACAGCCGCGCGGCCGCTTCTATCCACGCCCGGCGCCGTATCGTCGCTAGGCGATGAACCCGATGGACAACGAAAAAGGGCGCCTCCTGCGAGGCGCCCTTCATTCATTCTGATCGGCCTTCGCTCTGGCGCGTGACGGCTATGCAGCGGCCACGGAGGGCGCGCTTTCCTTGAGCCATTCGACCATGCGCGACTTGCTCATCGCGCCGAGATGGGTGGCGGTGACCTTGCCGTCCTGGAAGATCATGAAGGTGGGCAGGCCGCGTACGCCGAACCGGCCGGCGGTCATCGGGTTGTCGTCGATGTTGAGCTTCACCACGCGGACCTTGTCGCCAAGTTCTTCCGCCAGCGCCTCGAAGTGAGCGGAGACCTGTTTGCATGGGCCACACCATTCGGCCCAGAAGTCGACGATGACGGGCGCGCCCGCCGTCAGCACTTCGGCGTCGAAATTGTCGTCGGTGATGGATTTGACGGCCATAACTCTTTCCTTTGCAGGCAGTCGCAGCTCTCGGACCCGTTAGGTAGGCGGGCGCTTGCCGCCATCCAACAGAGCGCCGCTAAACGAACGGTTCACGCCCGAACACGCTTGAGCGCGCTGTCGAGCAGGGAAGGCGGAATTTCCATGAGTTGGGGCCCGTCTGTCCAGACTAGCAGGCATCGAATCGGCCGATTCGGCCACAACTGCGACAACACTGCGCGATAAGCCGCCATTTGAGCGACATAGGCCTCGCCGACGGCCTCTACGGAAGGCGGGGCGGGGCGGTCGGTCTTGTAGTCGACAATCAATATCTCCGTGTCCGTGATCACCAGACGGTCGACGCGGCCATTGATCGTGACGCCGCCGATCTTGCCGACCACCGGCGCCTCGGCGCGTCCGCCCGGTCTGAACACTTGAGCGAATCGTGGGTCGTCCAGCACGCGGAAAGCAGCGTCCAACATTTCCTTGCGTTGTTCGGGGGAAAGGTCCGCCTGCGCCGACAGGAAGCGCTCGGCCGCAGGACGTCTTTGCTTGGGCGCGATGTCAGGCAGCACCTCGAACAGAAGATGGATCAGGTTGCCGCGACGCAGACGAGCTGCGCGCTTGTCGTCGAACGGCGAAATCACCGGCGGCTCATGTGCATCGACAAGCTGGGAGGGCGAAAGCACAGGGCGCGACGTTTCCGCGGGCGCAGGCTTGCCGATCCATGCGGGGAGACGAGCCAACTCGCCGCCGGGAACCAGTGCGGGAAGCATCAGATCGGTTGGCGCGCCAAACCGTTGAAGCGTTCGGTCGCCGTCGACGAGTTGTTCGACCTTGTCGCCCAGCCGGTTCATCGCCGCGCTGCACACGGAATACCAGGAGGTCTCGGCAAAGCCTGCGCCCTTGGCGTGTCCGCTGAATGACCCGCATACCACCAGGCGGTCCTGTGCACGGGTCAGCGCCACATAGAGCAGGCGGCGATGTTCCCGCAACGCCCGGGCGTCAGCGACAGCCCGAAGCTGTGCACTCAGCTCGGTGTCGTTTGTCTTGGGGCCCGCCCATAACGGCGCCCCGTCTCCGTTAAGGAAAACCCCGTCGGTGTCGGCGCGATAGCTCGAGCAGGTATCCGGCAGGATGACGATCGGCGCCTCCAGGCCCTTGGCGCCGTGCACGGTCATCACGCGCACCTCGCCCTGCGGTCCGGACAGCTCTCGCTTGACCTCTCCGCCGCGCCGTTCGATCGCATCAAGGAAAAGCTGAAGACTTGGCGGATGGTCGGCATCCCACGCTGCGGCGCGGTCGATGAGGGCGGTTACCGGCTCGCGCGCCGGCCCGCCGAAGCGGGCGAGGATTTTCTCCCACCCCGGTTTTTCAGCGCCTTGGCTGCGCTCAAGTGCATGCGTCAGGAACTCGAACGGCGGCTGGAAGCGGCGCTTGAATGCATCGATCAGGAATTCCCGCACCGGCGCGACATGGGAGGCTTTTGCCGCCAGGACCGCCTGCCACAGCGACGTCCTCCGCCCATGCGCCAGGGCGAACAGCTGGTCATCGTCCAGGCCTCCGAACGGGCCTTTGAGGATTTCGGCGACGACCAGATCGTCCTCAGGGCATAGGGCGAAACGGACAAGGTTCAGCAGGTCCTGCACCGCCAGGGATTCAAGAAGCTGAATTCGGTCTGCCCCGGCAACCGGCAGGTTCTCCCGCTTCAACGCCTGCAGGATGCCATCGAACAGGCCGCCCGTGCGCCCGCGAACCAGGATCAGGAAATCGCCGGGTCGGGCAGGACGCTGCTCGTTCCTGTCCCATATAGCTGCACCGCGATCGATCTCGCGTTTGATATACTGCGCGATGCGGCGGGCGAGCTTGGCCTTCGGGCTCGCCGCGCTTTCCTGTCCCTTGGGCGCTGTCCATGGTTCGGCCGGCTCCGCCTCGTCCTTGGGCTCCAGCGGCCACAGCTCCACCGAGCCCGCCTCATGGCGCCTGAACGGTGTATGGCGCAGCAGGTTTGCTCCATCCGGCGGCATCAGCGTGAAGGGCGCCTCCGGCGCGAAGGCATCGGTGT
>DASZSI010000028.1:0-8979 GCA_035548775.1 Hyphomonadaceae bacterium | reverse complement strand
CCACGATAGTCCTCTTCCTTGAGGCCCATCTTTTGGATCATCACACCCCACGATCCATCGAGGATCAGGATGCGCTCTTTCGAGGCTTTCTTCAGCGCGGCGATGCGGTCATGGCGGGTCATGGCGCGGTCTCCGATTGCGGCTTGATGCCGAGAAGCCGGCAGGTGGAGAGGGAAAGGCCGGCGCGGTTCATCGTGCAGAAGTGGATATGGTCGACGCCCTGTTCCACCAGCCGGTTGCACAGGTCCGCAATCACATGCGCGGTCACGAGATCACGCGTCTCCGCGTCATTGTCGAGTCCGTCGTAGAGCGCCGCGATACGGTTAGGAATGGAGGCTTTGCAGAGGTCGGCCATGCGCTTCAGGCCCTTGAAGTTGGACTGCAGCATGATCCCTGGCACGATGGGCTGGGTTATTCCCGCCGAACGCGCCGCGTCGAGGAATTTGAAGTAGACGTCCGGATAGAAGAAGAACTGCGTGATCGCTCGCGTCGCGCCCGCATCGAACTTGCGCTTCAGGTTGTCGATCTCGGCCTGCAGCGACGGTGCGTCGGGGTGAACTTCGGGATAGCAACCCACCGAGATGTCGAAGTCGGCGATCTTGCGCGCGCCAGCGATCAGGTCGGACGCATAAGCATAGCCGCCCGGATGTGGCTCGTATCTGGCGGCGATGCCCGCCGCGGGATCGCCGCGCAGGGCCACCACGCGCCTCACGCCGGCTTCCCAATAGTTGCGCAGCACCTGATCGATCTCGTCGCGCGTAGCGGCCACGCAGGTGATGTGGGCGGCCGGCTTGAGCGAAGTCTCCTCCACCATGCGCTTGACGATGCCGTGGGTGCGCTCGCGGGTGGAGCCGCCGGCGCCATAGGTGACGGAGACGAAACGCGGGTTCAGAGGCGCAAGGCGCTTCACCGAGTCCCACAGCTTCTGCTCCATCTCGGGCGTCTTGGGAGGGAAGAATTCGAACGAAACGGCTGGGGTGGAGGTCATGCCGCCCTCCCCGCGCGCGCTGCCTTGGCGTCCGCTGTCCACACGGTGACCGCGACGCCCTTTCCGCCCGCAGGCGCCCGGAATGTTTTCACTGCGCGGACATGCAGGCCGGCCTTTTCCGCCCAGCGCTGGAAGTCTGCCTCGCTTACCCCAAGGTGGCGATGGGCATGTTCCTCTCGCAGGTGTTCAAGTGTGTGAGGGGCAAAATCCACGACGATAAGGCGGCCGCCGGGCTTGAGCACGCGGGCGGCCTCGCTGATCGCGCGGGCTGGATCGTCGAGGAAATGCAGCACCTGGTGGATGATGACGAGGTTGGCGCAGTGATCGGGATAAGGCGCGGCGGTAGCATCACCGTGGCGCACGGAAGCGTTGGTGATGCCGGCGGATTCAAGGTTGGATCGCGCGACGGTGAGCATCTGGTGGCTGAGATCGATACCTTCGACCCGGCGCGCGCTCTGGGCAAACAGGGCAAGCATCCGGCCTGTGCCGGTGCCAAAGTCCGCAACCAGATCAAACGGACCCGGCCCGGCGGCGGCGAGCACCGCCTTCTCCAGGTCTGCATCCGAATAGTGCAGCGCCCGGAGCCTGTCCCATTCTTCCGCGACCCGCGAAAAATACTGGCCGGCGGCACGGAAGCGTTCGCCCTTGACCTCCTCCAGCCGCTCAAGGTCGCGGCGGATCGAGGTGTCTGCAGGGTCGATGGCCGCGTTGAGGATGTCGACAAATTCCCGCGAGCGGCCCTCGACCGGCAGCCGGTAGAAGACCCAGGCGCCTTCCGGCAAACGTTCGACTAGGCCGGCGGCGGTTAGAAACTTAAGGTGACGAGACAGGCGGGGCTGACTCTGGCTAAGCACCTGAACCAGTTCGCCGACCGAAAGCTCGCCATGGGCCAAAAGGGCCAGAATCCGGGCGCGCGTCGGCTCTCCGGCGGCCCGGAGCTGTTGTACCAGAATAGGGAGCGGGGCGGATTCCATATAACCATATAAGCATATCGTTATATGAAATTCAAGCATCCGGCGTATGCATCGGGTAGACCCGATGCGCTGTCGAAGCCGCACAGGAAATAGAAACAGGTTTGGCGCAAAACTTGGTCTGCTCGGCGGTGTTGATCGTACCGGAGGGCGGACACATATCGACGCGACGTCGTGGGAGCATTCGGTGAAACCATCGCCAGCCTTCAAAATCACCGGATCCGCGAGCCTGCTTGCGGCGCTCGCCCTCAGCGCTTGCGCCACCACGGTCGATCCAAACGCCGATCCCTATGAGGGCTTCAACCGGCAGATGTTCGCGTTCAACGATGGCCTCGACCGGGCTGTCATCGAGCCGGTGGCCAAGGGCTACCGGGCAGTAACGAACGAGCCGGTGCGTGCTGGCGTCACGAATTTTGTAAACAACCTGGGTGAACCCGTCACATTCGCCAACGAGGTCCTGCAAGGCAAACTTCCCGACGCGGGCGCCACGGTGGGCCGCTTTGTGATCAACACCACAATCGGGATCGCCGGCCTGTTCGATACGGCCGGCGCAATGGGCATCCAGCGCACCAAGGAAGATTTTGGTCAGACATTGGGAGTTTGGGGGATCGGCTCCGGCCCCTACCTGGTGCTGCCGGTCCTGGGCTCGTCCTCGCCGCGCGACCTGTTCGGCACGGGAACCGACATCGCGATGAACCCACTGACTTATGCGGAATTCGATGGCGATGACGCCACGCGCGTAGGGGTGGTGGTTCTAAACGGCCTGTCCGCCCGCGAGGACGCGCTCGAGACCGTCGAGGATGTCAGGACCCAGGTGGACCCCTATGTGACAGTGCGGCGGTTCTATGTCCGCGGCAGGGCGGCGGCGATCAGAAACAACGCACCGATGCCCAATGACATCGAAAAAGTGCCTGATAGCGAACTAGACTTCTGAGCTTGGGTAGCGTGGAGGCTTCCGTGAAACACGTTCGTGGTCTTTTGGCGGCGGCTGCCCTGCTTGCGATCGCGCCGGCAGCGTTCGCTGACAAGAAGGCGGAAGCCTATGTCGAGGCGAACGCCAATTCGGTGCTGGCGGTGCTGAGCGACAGGACGCTGAACGACGTGCAGCGCGAAGCCAAGTTTTCAGAGTACATGAACAAGTTCGCCTACATGCCGGCGATCGCGCGCCGTGTGTTGGGCGCGCAGGGCCGCGATCTCAGCGATGCCGACTTCAACCGCTATTTCCAGGTTTTCCAAAGCTATTCCCTGGAGACTTACGAGGTCTATTTCGACCAGTTCCGGGGCAAGAGCATCAAGGTCAACGGATCGAAGGATTCGGACAACCGCCGCTCGACGGTAGAATCGACCATCGTTTCCTCCACGACTGGAAAACCCACGAAAGTGTACTGGGATGTGCTGCAGAGCCAGGATGGCCAGACCTATCGCGTTCGCGACGTAGGCATCGACATCGACGGCTCGGTGCTGTGGCTCGCGCAGGAACAGCAGGCTCAGTTCGAAAGCTATCTCGACCGCAACCATGGCGACATCAACAAGCTGATCGAGCGGATCAAGCAGATGATTTCCGACCTGGATTCGAGAAAGAAGAGTGGCCAGGGGCCCGCGAAAGTTGTGACAACCGGCCAGGCCAAGCCAGGCTGAGCGGCGCTTCACGCCGCGTCAGCAACTTTTCTGTCTGAAACGTAAGCTGTTGCGGCTGTCGGCCGCTATCGACGGTTTGCCGACTGTCGGATAATTCTGAGTTTCCAGGCTGGGCTCAACCAACCGGCCAAGAGGAGACCTCCCATGATCCGCACCCTTCTGGCCGCGACGGTTGTCGCTGCTGTCACCCTGACGCCGGTCGCAATGGCACCCGCGTTCGCCCAAGAAGCCGCTGCTTCGACCGCGAAGTACTCGGTCGAGAAACAAACGATCGGCGAGCTCGTGAAGAACGAGAAGACCAAGGCCGTGCTGATGAAGCACCTGCCGGAGCTGATCGCCAACCCGCAGCTCGAGCAAGGCTACGAAATGAAATTCGCGGACATCGTGCAGTATGTCCCTGACCAGCTGACGCCGGAAAAACTGAAAGCGATCGACGCGGACCTCGCGAAGATCACCGACTAAGCCTTTGATCAGCTGAGATGAGATGCGGCGCGGCCTTCGGGTCGCGCCGTTTTCGTTTTGGTTCTAGGTCTGCTGGGGCTCGATGTGTTTGTGGCGGTGGCGCGGTTCGTCGACTTTCCAGACCAGAATCACCAGCGCGATCACGACCGAGACAATGGTTGCAAAGAACGAGGCCTGGTAACCCCACAGCGCCGCCAGCCCTGCCCCGATCAGCGGCGCGATCGAACCCATGGCGCCCTCCGCCGTGTTCGACAGCGCCATGCGCATCGGTATGTCGTGGCGATGGCCGAACTCGATGACGATGTTGGTCGAGGACATCTGGTAGCCCGAGTTGGCCGCGCCGATGCCGAAAAACGCAATCACGGCCATCCAGAAATCGTGCGAGCCCATGAGGAGACCCACCGACACGGCATTGACCGCCATCGCGATCACGAAGGTCGACTTGAAGCCGCCATGGTCGGAGAGATAGCCCCAGATGAGGTTGGTGACTGTGTCGGCGATCATGTAGGCGAAGGACAGGATCGCCAGCGTGCGGCCATAGGCGTGCGGGTCCATGTCGCCATTGATGCCCAGCGCGGCGGCCGCAAACAGGAAGAAGTAGGGCTGGCCGATCCGGCTGCCCATCGCGAACGAGCGGGCGACCATGAACCAGGCAAAGCCCTTGTCGCCGCGGATAAGCGCGGGGAAATCCTTCATCCGCTCACGCAGCGAGCGCTTCGGATGAACCGTCGGCGGTTCCGGCTCGCGCATCAGCATCTGCAGTGCGGAGAGGCCCAGACTCGTCAGCACAAAGGCGACGCCGAACGTGGTCGCGTAGCCATTGCCGAGGATGTGGTTCGAGACTAGCCAGTCGCCGGCGAAATAGGACAGCACCGCCGCAATGGCGCCGCCGGTGAGATTGCGCCACGCCTGCAGCCGACCGCGCAGGCGGATCGGGATCACCTTTGCGAGCAGGAGCTGGAACGCCACGCGCTGCGGCCCCTGGAAGAAGCCGAGCAGGAATAGGAAGATCAGCGCGCACGCCAGCGCGAGGCCCGGCATGCCGCCGAGAAACCAGCCGGAGAGTGCCAGCCCCAGGATCTGCACACGCATCAGCGTGCCAAGCATCACCGAGACCGGCAGGATCTTCTTGCGATGCTCGATCTGCGCCGCGCCGATGATCGGCGACACGATCGCGCCGAGCTGCTGCAACGATGTCGCGATGCCCACCCAGGCGTCGGAGCCGGAGATGGAGTGGATATATGCCGGTACGAAGGTTGGCGCGTTGACCAGCCGGAACCCGGTCATGCCCAACATGCCGTGCAGATAGTGGCCGGCATAGTTGCGCTTCAGATTGTCCATCACGAAGCGGTCATAAGCAGCGTCCTGATCCGCTTCGCTGACGCCTGCAGGCGGCATCGTCGCCGCGGCGGACGACGTCGCGGCAGCATCGTCTTTCTCTTTGTCGGTCGCCTTGTCCAACCCGCTCTCCGCCCCGCAATCCCCCACACACACCGGGGTTGCAAAATCGCTTCTAGTCCTGCCTGACGCGCTCTTGAAGTGCGGCGCGTTGCTGCGCGCGCTAGATCGCTGCTGCTAGTCTCAACTCATTGAGACTGATCACCAGGGGACTGGGAGATAAAGATGAAACGCCTGTTGCTCACAACGATTGCGACGCTCTGCTTGGCCACGCCGGTCGTGGCGCAACAGGCGCCGCCCAAGCCGACGGATGACCAGCTCGCCGCCGTCTACAAGGAAGACCAGCTGAACGATCCCAAGTGCGGCGTGCCCCGCAACGCGGGCGACGACTATCGCCCCACCCCGGCGACGCCTGACCAGACCCGCGCGCCGCGCGTCAACGACAAGCAGAAGTTCAAGATCGAGACGGTGGCCTCGGGCCTGAAGAACCCGTGGTCGATCACCTTCCTGCCCGACAACAACATGCTGGTGACCATCCGCAACAGCGGCCTCAAGATCGTCAAGCCGGATGGAACGGTCTCCGACCTTCTGCCCGGCACGCCGACTATCAAGAACTCGATTCCCCTGTTCGGCATGCACGACGTCGTGCTCGACAAGGACTTCAAGAAGAATCGCACCTTCTATGTCGTCTACAACACCACGCCGGAAGGCGCGAAGGGCAGCGTCGGCTACATCGCCAGCGCGAAACTGCCGGCTGACGAGAAGAGCGTCACCGACTGGAAGGTGCTGAAGGAAGGCGCGATGACGCCGCGCCGCCTCATCCAGGCCAAGGACGGCACGCTGCTGGTGATCACGGCCGACATCATCACGCCCTATGTCAGCGCGCAGAACCTCGCGAGCCCGCAGGGCAAGATCATCCGCATCAACACAGATGGTTCGATCCCGAAGAACAATCCGTTCGTCAACAACAAGGATGCCGAGCCGTCCGTCTACGCGGTCGGGTTCCGCGATGCGCAGGGCATTACGTTCCGCCCTGGCACGAGCGAGCTCTGGATCGTCGAGAACGAACCGCGCGGCGGCGACGAGCTCAACAAGGTTGAAGCCGGCAAGAACTACGGCTTCCCCACCATCAGCTATGGCCGCGACAACAACGGCAAGATGCTCGGCGAAGGCATCACGGCGAAGGACGGCCTCGAACAGCCGGTCTATTTCTGGACGCCGTCGATCGCGACCTCGGGCCTTGTCTTCTACGACGGCGACAAGCTCAAGGGCTGGAAAGGGTCGGCCTTCCTCGGCGGCCTGTCGGGCATGCAGCTGGTGCGTCTGGAAATCAACAAGCAGGGCCGCGTGACGGGCGAGGAGAAACTCCTGCGCGACCAGTGCAAGCGCATCCGCGACGTGCGCCAGGGTCCGGACGGCTTGCTCTATGTGCTGACCGACGAGACCAACGGCGAAATCCTCAAGCTTTCGCCGGGTTGATACCGTCACCTCCCGGAAATGTGGCTGGCGGAATGCCGGCGCGCTCCTAGTCTCGGTGCGTCACGGCCCGTCAAACGGGGCCGTACGGGGAGAGACACGCATGTTCAACAACAACAATAATAAAATACGACTTGGCCCAAGGGCGGCGGCCAGCGCGGCCATTCTGGCAATAGCTATCGGCGCGGGCGCCATAGCCCTCGCCCCGAGCTATGCGCAAACGGGCGTAGCTGCTGCGGCCCAGACGAAGACTGCCCCGATCACGCGCGGCCAGAAGATCGTCATGGCGACGCATTCGTTCAACGTCTTCATCTCGACTGATCCGGACCGGCCAACGCCGACGCGTACGCAGGTCGTCCAGCCTGGCGGTGCAGCAGCGCCTGCCCCTGCGCCCGGCGCTCCGCGGCCCGATCCATGCGAGGCGGCCAACCGCGCCTCGGCCGGCGCGCCGACGGGCACGCCCTTGCTGACCAAGCTCAGCAACGAGGCGGGCTTCACGGGGCAGGAATTCCTCGCCGTGCAGATGATCGGCGGCTCGACGCCGAAGCAGCACTGGGACCAGTGCGGGGGCGACGAGACCAAGAACATCGCCAAGGCGGCGTTGATCGCCAATGGCGACAAGGTCGACGTTTTCACCATGTCGCCCAACGCCATCATGCCGGAAGAAGGCATCGACCACTTCGGCGACTTCGTCATCGCGCACAACAAGAACGCCCGCATGATGGTGCAGAACTCATGGTCCGCCTATGACGGCCACGGCTCGACACCGGCTGTGGGCGGAACCGGCGGCGGGGACTTCAAGAACGCCGACCGCGACAATGTGAAAGAGGCCGAAGTCGACGGCTGGATCACGACGCTGCATGCCAAGGGCGGCTATCTCGACAAGATGCGCCAGCAGCTCGAGGGCATCGACAAGCGGGCCGGACACCAGATCACCTACGTCGTCCCGTCGGGCGATGCGGTTTACGAACTGCGCAAGCTGGTGATCGAAGGCAAGGTGCCGGGCATCGCCAAGCAGTCGGACATGCACCGCGATCCGATCGGCCACCCGACGACGCCGACGGCGCACCTTGTCGGCTATGTCTGGTTCACGGCGATGTACCGCAAGAGCCCGGTCGGCCTGCAGGCGCTGGTGGACAAGAACGATCCGACATCCGCCAAGCGCGAGAGGATGCTGCAGGAGATTGCCTGGAACGCCGTCGTCGCCGAACCGAAGAGCGGCGTCACGGGCAAACCGGTGAAAGTCGAATAGGCGCCCACGCCTGAAGCTGCGAAAGGCCCGGGCATCTGCGCCGGGCCTTTTGATTCACGCCTGATTTGAGATCGCGTGGCGCGCGATTAACTCTCCTGTCCCCTTCCGGATCAGATGCGAGGCGAAGGCCGTGGCCCATCTGTTGCTAATAGCACTATACGGAAGGCCTGGACCTGCCGACTTCAAAAAGGGCGGCTGCCCGAGGAGGAAACTTGAAGCGCATCGACGTGAACGCGCCGGCCGCTTTGCCGGCTAGGCGAGACGAAATCGGCCATTGCGGACGCGATCGCGTCGGCTGACGCGATTTTTTTCGGGTGAGATCGAAGCCGGCCTCCCTAGCCGCCGGCGCGCCCCGCGAGAACGGGCAGCGCAACGCGTTCCTCATATCCCCCATTGATGGGCCGCGTCGCCGGAGCGCCAACGCTCGCTCCGCAAACTGCCTGGACCGCCCTTGCGGGTTTCGGTCTCGCCCTAGCCGGCCCCGCCTCGCCCGACGCGGGACGCCGGCGCTGCGGGCCCCCTTCGGACCCGGGGGCCCGCAGTCCTATTCAACGGCAAGCGCTCGAAGCACTGTTGCGGCGACCGGTTGAACAGCGGATGGCGGGAAGGGCGAGACGGAGCTGACATTGATCTCGCACAGCACGTAGCGAGACCGTTCGACGTGGCCGGGCGCTCTCCACATGAAGTCCGCATCCCATAGCGCCGGCAGCTGCCTCGTTTCGAGACCCAGCGTGGCCTGTAGGCCGGGCGTCCAGTCATTCTCCATTTCGTTCCGTAGATCCGCGAACTTGGCT
>DASZSI010000027.1:0-1897 GCA_035548775.1 Hyphomonadaceae bacterium | reverse complement strand
TGCATCGAGCCGCCCTTGCCGCGCATCAGGCCGTTGTCGCGCTGCATCAGCTCGCCGAGCACCTTCTCGACGCTGACGCCGCGCGCCAGCGTATGGGCGTGGCCACGATAGGTGCAGAACGAAAGATCGCCTTTCTGCATCGCCCCGGCGAAACCGGCGGCGACCGCCTCCTGCCCGAGCGAGAGGTGGCTCGTACCCTTCACCAGATTTTGCAGGAACAGATCGTAGGCGCGCTGCTCCGCCTCGCGGATGACGACCTGCGTGCGATAGAGATCGAGCCGTTTCTGCTCGCCGATGTCGTCGTTGAGGCCGGCTTGAGCCGGCGCCCGGTCGTCGGCCCGCGCCATGAAGACGTTCCTCACTTCTTCTAGTTGGCGGGAAACTTAGCCCCGCGGGCGCCGCTTACGCAACGGGCGCGGATGGCTCGATCTTCCGCACCGCCTCGCGGTGCAGGAGGTAGAGGCCGGACGAAATGACGATCAGCCCACCGACGATGGTCCATTTATGCGGCACATCGCCGAACACGATAAATCCCAACGACGTCGTCCAGATCATCTGCGTGTAAATGAACGGCGCCAGCGCCGAGGCGGGCGCGTGACGGTGGGCAACGATCAGCAGGAAGTGTCCGAAGCCGCCGAGCCCACCGATGAACACCATGAGGCCGGTGATGAACCAATTCTCCGGACCGGTCCACACGAAGGGCAGCACAGCCGACATCGCCA
Organism: Hyphomonadaceae bacterium; assembly: GCA_035548775.1. GTDB lineage: Bacteria > Pseudomonadota > Alphaproteobacteria > Caulobacterales > Hyphomonadaceae > UBA7672. Next base: position 1,175 of record DASZSI010000027.1, on the reverse strand, counting down.
GCGCGCCGACAAGGTTGGTGTAGAACTGCGTGGTTTCACTGGAATCCGTGCGCGACAGAACGCGCGTCAAGATCACGTAAAACGCGTAGCAGATGGTGCCGGCCCCTGAAAGCAGCGCCGCCGGATGCATGCCGCCGAAGCCCGGCCGCGTCACAATCAGTACCCCGACGAAGCCGACAGTAATCGCGGCCCATCGCCGCCAGCCGACCCGCTCGCCAAGCAGCGGCACGCACAGCAGCGCCACCAGAAACGGCGTCGCGAACAGGATCGACAGCGCCTCGTCGAGCTGCAGCCAGCGCAGCGCGAATAGATTAGCCACCGTCGACAGCAACAGGAGCGCCGAACGTCCGACTTGCAGCCAGGGGCGGCTGGTTTTCATCAGGCCCGGCTGGCGCAATGGATTGGAGACAAAGAGACTGAGCACGAACGCAAAAAAGTAGCGCGCCCAAACCACCTGCAGAGTGTCCATGTGGTGGTTGAGGAATTTGCCAGTGGCGTCGATGCCGGAAAAGCACGCCACCGCGCCGCACATCAGCGCGATGCCGGTCAGCCGCTGCTTGCGAAGGGTCGCCGGGTCGCTCATCGCGGCCAGCTCGCCGCGACCTTCTTCTTGCCTCCCATTGAAAAGGAGAGGTCGGCGCGCAAAGCGCGCCGGGCGGGGATCGGACCTGGAAAGACCCCCACCCCAACCCGCCCCCTTTCGGAGGGAGAGAGTCCGGAGCTTGCGTTGGACGCTCTGATCACGGCGGACTCAATATGTCGCCCGCCCGCCGGAAATATCGAAGGCCGAGCCGGTCGTGAACGAGCAGTCTTCCGACGCGCAAAACGCGGCCAGCGCCGCCACTTCATCGACCAGCACGAAACGCCCGCGCGGGATCTTCGACAGCATGTAGTCGATGTGGCTCTGCGTCATCTGGTCGAAGATCGCGGTCTTGGCCGCGGCCGGCGTGATGCAGTTGACCGAGATGTCCTTGGTCGCGGTTTCCTTGGCCAGCGATTTGGTCAGTGAGATGACCGCGGCCTTCGACGCCGAGTAGGCCGGCGCATTCGGATTGCCTTCCTTGCCGGCGACCGAGGCGATGTTGACGATGCGCCCGTAATTCTGCGCCATCATGCCGGGCACGATGGCCTTGCAGCAGTGAAACTGGCCGTCGAGATTGATCGCCATCACCCGG
>DASZSI010000026.1:0-14382 GCA_035548775.1 Hyphomonadaceae bacterium | reverse complement strand
ACCAGGTAGGTGACGGCGTCCCGGTATTTCTTGACGCTCTTCACCATCGTCCAGAGATCCCGGGCGCCCAGGCCGAGCGCCTTCAGCACCGGCGTCGTCGTGCGTGGCACGTCCGGCGTGAACAGGAACAAGGGTATCGAGAAGACCAGGAACACCGCACCCGCGATTGGCCCGACAATCCGTTCATTGGCATGCCCCGCCGCGCCGATGCCGAACAGCGGCGTCTTCGGAACCCAGGCCCAGTCGACATTGCCCGGCAGGGTGAATGCCCACGCCACGAAGCTCAGCGCCACCAGGGCGAACGCATTGCCCAGCGCCAGCGCAAGCCCTGAAGCCTTGTGCGCCCTCTCCAACCCGGCCGCATTCACCAGCAGCGAATTGTGGAACACCTCCGACCACGGAAACAGCACCATCATGATGGCGCCCGAGATCAACGCGAGGTTGAGCGACCATGCATCGCCCGGCCGCGTCCACCACAAGGCGATCATCAGCGCCGACATCGCCGCCACGATGAGGCCGAGACCCACCTTTCGCTGTCCCATCCGGTCGATCGCCGCGCCCAGGATCGGCGCCGTCAGCATCACGCCGATGCTGGCATAGGTCTGCCAGCGCGAGATCACTTCCTGTCCCTTCACCGGATCGCCCACCAGCGTTGCGGCCACGTACGGCGCATAGACATAGATCGTGATCAGAACGACATAAGGGTTGCGAGATCCCTCGAACAGCGCCCACGCCTTGGCGCCGAGCGAGAGTTTTCCGGTTGAGGAAGATGGCTTCACGTCCGCTTGCGCGCGCTCGGCGGTTTCCGTGCGGACGGTCTCTTCCATGGCGCTCCCTACCCGTTGGCCTTGTCGGCTCTTGGGTCAGAGCGTGAGGGAAGCCGAGCAGCCTGTCACGCTGCGGCGCGGCGAATATCTGGCAGCAGGAAGCCCGCCCTCGTGGTTCGACGGACGCGCCGCCCGCCTTTGCGGGCGTCACTGCTCACCATGAGGGCGACGCAGCATTACAACGATTGGATAGGCCTCATGGTGAGCAGCCGTCGAAAGCGGCGCCCGTCGAACCATGAGGCTGTGCTCAAGGCGGAGTTACGGGGCCGCTTCCACCAGCCGATCCCGCGCTTTCTTGGCGCCGATGAGCATCAGCATCTTGTCCATTTCGGGTCCGCTCTCCTGGTCGGTGAGCACGCGACGCAGGGTGCCGTAAAGCTGTTTGCCCTTGCGGCCAGTCTTGGCCTTCAGCGCCTCGGTCCAGTCCTTCCATGTCGTCGGGCCGACTTCGCCGGCAGGGAACATCGCCGCCGCCGTGCCGATGAAGGCCTGGTCCTCCGCATTGAGCTCCGGACCGGTGAGACCGCCGCCATAGACCACGGTGAGCCACACGGCCGCGTCCTGCACGGACTTCAGATTGCCCTTGATGGCGTCCCAGAACTCCGCCGTCGCCTTGTCGCCCAGCGCCAGCTTCGCCAGCCGCGGCTTCACCGCGGCAAAATCCATCGCGTGCACGATGTGCGCGTTGAGATTCTCCAGCTCCGCCTCGTCAAAGCGCGCCGGCGCCCGGCCGATCTTGGAGAACGAGAACTCCATCGCCAGCTGCTGCAGGCTGGGGCGGGCCTCCACCGGATCCGATGTCCCCAGCTTGGCCAGAAGGCTCGTGATCGCCAGCGGCTCGCAACCCTCGGCGCGCAGCTGTTCGGCCGACAGCGAGCCCAGCCGCTTGGACAGGCCTTGCCCATCCGCGCCGATCAGCAGCGGGACATGCGCCAGCTCCGGCGGCGTGGCGCCCATGGCGAGGAATATCTCGATCTGCGCGCCCGAGTTGGTGACATGATCCTCGCCGCGCACGATGTGCGTGATCTTCGAGTCCACGTCGTCCACCACCGACGGCATCGTGTAGAGGAACGAGCCGTCCTCGCGGATCAGCACCGGATCGGACACCGATGCTGTGTCGATCGACTGCTGCCCGCGCACGAGATCAACCCATTCCGCCGGCCTGCCCGACAGCTTGAAGCGCCAGTGCGGCTTGCGGCCTTCGGCCTCCAGCTTTTTCTTGTCAGCCTCGGTCAGCTCCAGCGCCGCCCGGTCATAGACAGGCGGCTTGCCGCGGGAGAGCGCGATCTTGCGCCGGCGGTCGAGTTCTTCTTCCGTCTCATAGCAGGCATAGAGGAGGCCCTTGGCCTTCAGCTGCTCGGCCACGTCGGTATAGCGGGCGAACCGCTCGGACTGCTTGAACGTCTCGTCCCAGGTCATGCCCAGCCAGGTGAGATCGGCGCGGATCGCCTCCTCGTTCGCCTTGGTCGAACGCTCAAGGTCGGTGTCGTCGATGCGCAGCACGAACATCCCGCCCTGGCTTCTTGCGAACAGCCAGTTGATCAGCGCGGTGCGGATGTTCCCGACATGCAGCTTGCCCGTGGGCGAAGGCGCAAAGCGGACTTTGACGGTCATGGGCGAAACCTGGGTGCTCGAACGACTTGGCTGGATGCATGTAGCGATCCGCGCCCGCTTGGCAAGCGAGGCCGGATTTGCGCCGGATCAGCCCTGCAACTGGCCGCTGCGGGCGATCATGTCGGCCAGCAACCTGGCGTCGAATTCGCGGGCGCCATAGTCGATCGAGAAGGTGGAAAGCCGCGACAGCAGGTTCACGCCCACGATCATCGCCGGCTCCCGGTCGAGCCCCCAGATGCGGAAGATCGGAGCATCGGCGACCACGGCGCCCGAATCCTTCACCGCGAATTCCTTGAAGTCGATCTTCGGCAGTTCAAGGTAGTCGCCGGTAATCACCTGCCCGGTCACGCCCACCACGCTGACGTTGGAGTGCCGGACGAGGTGCGGATAGGCCTTCAGCAAGGCTTCCGAAAGCACCGGGTTGGCGATGCAGTTCTGCGCGCCGGTATCGAGCATCAGCTTTGCAGACACCCGGCCGATCGATCCGTCGATCTCCGCCAGCAGGCCATTGCGCACCCGCATATTGGTGACCGAATTGAGCCGCCGCATCTCCCGCCGCGAAGGCTCGACCCGCACCGACTTGGCGGGGATGTCGAAGCTCAATCGCTTGCCGGCGAACACATCGGCGCCCAGGATTCCGTCCTCGCGTCCCAGACCATAGTCGGACAGGACCGCAACGCGGATGTCCTTCTTGGTCACGACGCCGGTTTCCAGGTTGGCAAGGCTCGCCATCGGCGTATCCGACGTGCCCGTCGTTCCATTGACCGTCATCATGCCGATGATCGGCGCCGCCAGCGCCTTCACATGCCGCTCGGCGATGACGGTTGTGGTCGAGCCCGTATCGACCATGAAGCTGAAGGGCCCTTGCCCGTTCAGCATCACTTTCGCGGTGGGCCGTCCGTAGACATCGACCCAGGCATCGAGCGACACATCGGAATAGCGCTCGTCCGGCTGCGCCAGGCGCGAGCCTGTCACCTGCCCAAAAGCGTTGCCGGCAAGGCTGCTTGCAAGGCCCAGCGCGGGAACGGCTCCAAGAAGACTGCGGCGAGTAAAGGCGACCGGCGCCATGGGCGATCCTCCCGCCCCGTTTGTTATTTCGCGCAGCATGAGCCCGCCGGCGCCGCGCCGCAAGCCGGATTAGTCAGCCAAGCGAAAGGTATCGCCGCCCAAACGCCCGACTAGACGCCGGGAATGCAGGCCGCCAGGACGATCCCGATGCCGACCACCGATACCGTCCACACGAGCGTGCGGATGAACGGCAGGCCCAGTGCATAGATCGGCAGGTAGGCTACCCGCGCCCAGAAGTAAGTCATGGCGCCGATGCCCGCGAGGCCGGGATTGCCATTGCTCGCCATCTCGACCAGCACGGCCACGGCGAAGAACGGGAACGTCTCGAGGAAATTCTGCGAAGCCCGCTCCAGCCGTCCGCCGACCTTGCTCGGCGGCGCCGGCGGATCGTCACGCGGGCCGGCGGCCCACGGCAGGCCGCGCTTGGCGACCGAACCGGTCGCCGCGATCGCTACATGCACGATGCCGAGAATGATGCTGAGCCACAGCATCGTCAGTTGAGTTGAACCCAGGTCAGGCATGGTTCGCTCCCCTTCGCCTTACCCCGAAAGGTTATGCCTGCCCCCGCCCGGCACAACCACCGCACAACGAAAAACGGCGGAGCCCCGCTCCGCCGTCCCTGCGTCACCGCGAAAATAAAGACCCTACTTGGAGCGCTTGATCGTCTTGATCGCGAGCGGCGGCATGCCGGACTTCTCCGAGATGGCGCGGTCCTGCTCCTCGATGGCGTCGCGGATCGCCTTCTCCTTGTCGTACGGATCGTCCAGCACCTCCGCCGGCACGCGGCGGTTGGACTTCTGCGTGCCGTCTTCATAGGTCACGTCGAAGAAGGCGTATTCAACGCGCGCGGTCGGCTTCTTGGCCATGTCGAAACTCCGTGCCTCTTCGGGGTGGGAGCGACCAAGGTCGCTGCGGCTGATCTGGGTACGACGAGCCGAATCTCAACCGGCTGCGACGAATGCGCGGCTTATACCGGGTTAAGCAGGAGTTCTAGGCGGCTGCGGCTGCAGCAACCGCAAGGGCGCTGGTTTCCACCATCTCGGCCATTGCAGCGGCGCGAGCGCCGACGCCGCCGGTAACCGGCGAAACCGACCGGCCCTGGATCGCCGAAAGGAACGCCTCGTCCGCAGCGCGCAGCGGGTCCGGCAAGGTCGCCGACACGTCGACGCGGATGTCGAACGGCGTGGTGTTCTTCACCTTGCGGGTGAGGAAATCGATCTCGACGATGCCCGAGGCATATTCGATGCGCATCCAGCGCTCGCGTTTCTCGTGGCAGCGCGAGGCGGTGAGTTTGGCATAGCCGTTGTTCGCGAACAGAAGTTCGGCCGAGGCCCGGTCAAGCAGGCGCGTATGCGCGCTGTGGCCTTCGCCTTCTGCGCCGCGCACTTCACCACCGAACAGTTCGGCCGCAAGGTCGAGGTCGTGGATCATCAGGTCGAACACGACGCTGACGTCTTCGCAGCGGCCCTCGGGTGAAGCCGGGCTCATGCGAACCGACTCGATCCGCTTGGGACGCTCGCCAGTTGAGAACAGGCCCATCGCCTGGAACACCAGGCGCTCCTGGTGGCCGACCTGCAGGACGAGGTCGCGCTCCAGCGCGAGCTTCGCCAGCGAGCGGGCTTCAACGCCGGTCAGAGCCAGCGGCTTTTCGACCAGAGCGTGCTTGCCGGCTTCGAGGGCGCGGCGGGTAAGTTGGGCGTGAGTGGAGGCCGGGGTCGCAATGACGATCGCGTCGCATGCGGCAGCAAGCGCTTCGAAGGTACGGAAGGCTTCGCCCTTGCCGACCTTAGCGATAACGGCGTCAGCCGCTTTGGTGTTGAGATCGAGCACGCCAACGAATTCGGAGTGCACCGAGGAGGCGAATTTTTGGGCATGGTAGCCGCCGAAAACACCGGCGCCGATGACGCCCACCCGGACCTTGCCCTGGTGACGTCCAATCGCGCTGGCCGTTCTGGCCGACATATCGGTACGCTTCACTGAACCACCCTCCGACACACCTTGCGGCGTGAGCGAGCAGATACGCGAATAACGCAACCGCACAATTAGCCGGCCCATCAAGCTTGGTTACGGTATCTTTCAATCGCCAAATGCCCGAAAAGGCTGGAATTTTCCCTGTGGCCGCGCGATGACACCCCTGCGGCAAATTGGAGGTCGTGATGCCTTCCGTAACATCCCGTGAGTGGCGCTTCAAAAGCCGTCCCAAGGGCGAACCGAAACCCTCGGATTTCGAGCTGGCGACGGTGGAATCACCCGAACCGGCGGACGGCCAGGTCCAGGTCCGGAACCTCTGGATGTCGGTCGACCCCTACATGCGCGGGCGCATGAACGAGGCGAAAAGCTATGCTCCAGGGTTCGAACTGGGACAGGCCATGACCGGGGGCGCGGTGGGCGAGGTGCTGGCCTCCCGTGATCCCGGTTACAAGCCCGGTGACCTTGTGAGCTCCATGGCCGGCTGGCGCGAGGCGTTTACCGCCGCCCCTGCCGCCTTCGGGATGACCAAGCTCCCCCCGGCCAACCTGCCCCCGCAGGCCTTCCTGGGCGTCGCCGGAATGCCCGGCCTCACCGCCTATGCCGGCCTCCTCCGGATCGGCGAACCCAAGCCGGGCGAGACCGTATTCGTGTCCGGCGCGGCCGGCGCTGTCGGCTCGCTGGTTTGTCAGATCGCCAAGATCAAGGGCTGCCACGTCGTGGGTTCCGCTGGCGGCAAGGACAAGGTCCAATGGCTCAAGTCGATCGGCGTCGACGAGGTCATCGACTACAAGGCGCTCGAGCCCGGCCCCCAGCCCCTGATCAAGGCCCTGCGCGCCGCAGCGCCCAAGGGCGTCGACGTCTACTTTGACAATGTGGGAGGCGACCACCTGACGGCCGCCATCGATTGCTCGAACCCGCATGCACGCATGCCGATCTGCGGGATGATCTCGATGTACAATGCGACCACGCCGCCGCCCGGCCCCTACAACATGGCGCTTATCATCGGCCGCCAGCTCAAGATCCAGGGCTTCCTGGTCTCCAGCTATTTCGACATGCGCCAGGCCTTCCTGACGGACATGTCCGCCTGGATGGCCGCCGGAAAGATCAAATACGAGGAAACGGTCCTCAAGGGCATCGAAAAGGCCCCGGAAGCCTTCCTCTCGCTGTTCTCGGGAGGAAACATGGGCAAGATGCTTGTGAAGTTGAGCTAGACTCCCCACTTCGCGGCGGGACATTTCCGCGCCGCGGCGCATATTCCCTGTAAAGTTCCCCGGCCGCAGACATTGCCGCCGCTTGTTTTGGAAGGAGGCGCCGCCTCATGGCTCGCCTGTTTGACAGCTACGTGGTCGCCGACTGGAGCGCGGCCTCCAAGCCGGCCACCGGCGCCGACTCGATCTGGATCGGGGCGATGACCCCGGATTCGCGCCTGAAGCTGGCCTTCAAGGCGTCGAACCCGCCCACGCGCGCCAAGGCCCTTGAGGAGCTCGAGGACCTAATCGGCCGCTGCCTCAAGCGCGGCGATCGCGTGCTCCTGTGCGTCGATTTCCCGCTCGGCTTCCCGGCCGGCACGTCCGAAGCCCTCAAGCTGAAGGGCGAGCCGTGGCGCGCCATCCGCGATTTCCTGAAGAAGGAAATGAAGGACAAGCCCGACAACTCGAACAACCGCTTTGCTCTCGCGGCGCGGATGAACCGTCTCATCTCCGATGGCCCCTTCCCGTTCTGGGGCTGCTCGAAGAAGGACGAACTCACCACGCTGTCGGTGAAGAAAACCCGCGAGCACGGTCCGAAGGACATCGCCGAGTACCGCATCGTCGAAGAGGCCGAGATGGCCGCCAAGAAAGGCCGGCCGCAGCCGGTCTGGAAGATCGCCTATGCCGGCGCCATCGGCGGACAGACGATGACCGGCATTCCCGGCTTCGCCCGCCTCCAGGACAAATTCCCGGCCATGAAGCTATGGCCGTTCGAAGTGCCGCTCGCCAAGCTCGACGATGCGGCGCTTGAGGGCGTGCGCGTCGTGGTGGCCGAAGTGCTTCCCACGCTGAACGCGTCGCGCCCCGAGGCGACGGAAATCCGCGACGAGGCCCAGGTCAGATCGCTCTGCGAAGCGCTGGCCGAGCGTGACGCCAACGGAAAGCTCGCCGCCATGTTCGCGGGCGAGAAACAGCTCAGCGACCGGCAGAAAGTTGCCGTTACTTCGGAAGAAGGCTGGATTCTGGGGATATAGGCCTGTCTTACGGCCTATATTCCTATTTTCCCGTTGTCGAATCGCGGCTTTGGACCGCCTTATCCGCCGCGACGCTGCGTAAGCAGCCCATTCGATCAGCGTCGAACCCGGCTTTAGGAGCGCGTGATGAACAAGGGCGGCATGAACAAGACGGATTTGATCCGGTCGATCGCGGACTCAACTGGCCTCAAGCAGAGCGAAGCCACGCGGCTGGTCGACACCGTGTTCGACACGATCACTGCAAGCCTGCGCAAGGGCGAGCAGGTCGCCATCTCCGGCTTCGGCACCTTCGTGGCCAAGACGCGCGCGGCGCGCGAAGGCCGCAACCCGTCAACTGGCCAGCCTATCCACATTGCGGCTCGCACTTCGGCTGCGTTCAAGCCCGCCGCCGCGATGAAGGACTTGAAGTAAGACTGAGCCTCGACCCGCCCGGCTGCTCGCTACACTCGGGTCCTCATCGAGGTTCTTCAAGCGGCGCGCGGTAGTCCTGCCCGGACTTCGCGCGCCGCTTTCCATTCCAACGCCCCGATCTGCAGCGTGCCAGCCAGCACGGACGCAACCGTGATCCCGACGAACACGCCCCAGAGCCCCATGCCCGCCGTCAGCGCCAGGTACCAGCACAGCGGAACCATCACGACGACATAGCTGCCGACATGGATCGTGGTCGGCGTCCACACCACGCCCTGTGCGCGCAGCGCCATCGAGCCCACGCCCTGCAATCCATCGAAGATGGTCACGAAGGCGATCGCGCCCAGCAGCAGCGCCAGGTCCGGCGCTAGCGCCGCCCCGCCGGTCGACGGATCGGATGAATTCAGCATTCCCTGCGCGAGCGGCTCGCGCAGCAGAACCAGCAGCACCGCAAGAACCACGCCCACGATTGTCGAGGCAACCACGCCCAATCGCCCCGCCTCGCGCACGCCGGCCGCATCGCCCCGGCCATACCGCTCGGCCACCCGCACGCTCGTCGCCGTGCCGAGGCCGACATAGATCATGAAGATCACCGCCATCATCTGCACGCCGAGTCCGTAGATGGCGCCGACATCCAGCGATACCTTGCTGGCGATCACGAAGGTCAGGTTGAACGATCCCCACTCGGCGATGTTGGCGATGCCGGTGCCGAGGCCCACCGTGTTCTGCCGCTTCGCCTCGCCTTCCGGTCCATTGGGAGAAGGCTTGAACGCCGGCGTCACCAGCCAGACCGTCACAAGGAACACCACCAGCATGTAGGCGCGCGACAGCGTCGTGCCCCACACCACGCCTATCGCGCCGTACTTCGGCACCAGGATCAGCGCCGAGCACAGGTTCACGATCACGGTCGACATGTTGATCGCCGTCACGATGTTCGGCTTGCGCAACGCTTCCAGATAGAACTGGCAGGTAGTGCCGATCATGTGGCCGATCGTTCCCAGCGCCAGGATCTGCGTGGTCTGCGCCATCCGCGCGGCCAGCCGCGGCTCGAAGCCCAGAAGATCGAACAGCGCCGGCGCGATCAGCCAGACAATCGCCGTCGCCACCACGCTGAACCCCGCCGCCAGCGACAGCCCGCGCCGGAAGATGCGCCCCGTCTCCTGCCCCTTGCCCGAGCCGTTCAGTTCGGCGGTCATCACCGACACGCCCATCATCAGGCCGAGCCCGAAGCCCATGAACACGCCATTGGGCAGCCAGGCATTCAGCACCAGCGGCAACTCGTGCGCGTTGTAGCGCGACAGCACCACCGCATCGGTCAGTGACATCAGCATGAACGCCGCGCGCGAGGCCGCGACCGGCACGGCAAGCCGGACGAGGTCGACCATGTCTTTCGGACGCGCCCAGGCGGGCAGTCGTGCGGCGGCGGATGTCATGGGTAGTCTCGGGGTCTTGATCGCGGAGCGCTTCTTGCGGGCGCATTGGCGGCCCCTTGCGGGGCATTTCGGGCAGGCAGACCTGCCCCTTCATCGGGCCACTTACAAGTGCGGCAGGCCCAAATACTCCTGTTGAGGCGGCTATCGGATGATCAGCGCGTGCAGGTTGTCTCGCGCACGCTGTCTTCCAGGACCAGCTTGGCCTTGTCCAAAGACTTGATGTGAGAACTCCTGGTCTTGCCGATCACCGTCTTCACGTCGGCTTCGTCCTGCGGCTGCACCGGCGAATCCTGGCCGTTGACCTTGATATAGCCGATCTTCGCTTCGGTGGTGGTTTCGTCCAGGTCCTTGTCGCCGTTCTTCAGCGTCCACTCGCCAGAGTAGGTGATCGATGTTTCCGCCGTCATGCCCAGCGCGGCCTGGGTGACCTTGTTCTCGGCCTTCATCTTCCCGTCGGCGCCATAGGTGTGCACATCGACCAGGTGCTGCGGACCCTGGTCGATCGAGCAGGTCCATGTGCCGACCAGCAGCTCCTTGACCGACGGCGGCGGCGCCGCGCATCCCGCAAAGAGGGTCAGTCCAGCCATCAGGCCGATAATCGTGCGCATGGTTCCGTCCCCGAAGTCTCTGGTTAGCGCGTGCAGGTGCTGGTCGCTTCCGGAGTGGTCTGCACCATCTTCGCCGGCGTGATCGAGACCGACGCGGTCGAGCTTTGTCCCTTCAGCTGCGGCTCCAGCATGGTCTGCGCCATCGAAGGGTCGATGTCCGAGCCGTTCAGCTTGGCGCTGGTGATCTTCACCGACGTGATGGTGCTGGTGAGCTTGGTGTCGTTCTCCGATAGCGCCCAGGTCTGTTCGCCGCTGCCGGCGGCCTCGATCGTGACCGGGCCCTGACCGCCGGAGACGGACATCTGGAACGTACCCGTGCCGCTGGCGCCGTAGTTCATGTCGATCTTCATCGCCATGCCGCTCGCGTCTGTCGTGCAGGTCCAGTGACCGACAAGCATCTCTGCGGGCGTAAGCGGTTTCGCAGGCTTGGCCGGCGCCGATGGCGAGGAGGCGCAGCCCGCCGCCAGAATGGCAAAGGCCGCCACGGCAATGCGTTTCATGAGACCGTCCTCCTCGAGAGCGCCCGCCCGGATACGCTCTACAGGAGAACAAGTCCACCGCCCGGCGGCGCCCCGCCGTTCCCGCCTGGCCGGCCTACATCATGAGAAATAGGTCTCGCTCATGTCCTGGAGCAGGCCGATTTCTTTCGGTTGCCAGCCCAGCGTCTGGCGCGACCAGGCGCTCGAGCTTGGATTGTCCAGCATCGTGAACATCGTGAACCAGCCGAAGTGCTGTTGGGCCTGCTCCATGCTCAGGCTGCGCACCGGCAGGCCGAGGCCCTTGCCGATCGCCTCAGAGATCACACGCATCGGGATGCCTTCTTCGGCGACGGCGTGGAAGGTCGACCCCGGCGCGCCCTTCTCCGCCGCCAGCCGGAACACCCGCGCCGCATCGATACGGTGAACCGCCGGCCATCGGTTGACGCCCTCGCCGATATAGCCCGCCTGCCCTCCCTTGCGGGACAAGTCGATCATCATCGGCACAAATCCCTTGTCGCCCTTGCCGTGGACGGTCGGAGGAAGCCGCACGATTGAGCTGCGCACGCCGCGCTTCGCCGCATCGCGCACCAGACCCTCTGTCGCCGCGCGTCCGCGCGTGGCCAGCTCTCCCGGCGCCAGGTCCTTCTCCGTTCCCAGGGGCTGCGCTCCCGTCGCGCCGAGGCCGAGCAGTCCCGTGCCCGATGCGATGACCAGTGGCTTGTTGGTTCCCTCCAGCGCGCCGATCATGGCGGCCACCGCCTGGCGATCGATCTCGATATTCTGTTCGAACTTTGTGAAGTCGTGGACGAATGCCGTGTGGATCACGCCGTCGCACGCCTTGGCGCCCGCGACCAGGCTTGCATGATCGGTCAGCTCCCCGCGATGCACGGCAACGCCTCGCGACTTCAGCATCTCTGCGCCGGCGTCGTTGCGCGCCATGCCCAGCACATCATGGCCGGCGGCTTTCAGGTCGGACGCCACCATTGTGCCGACAAAGCCGGTTGCGCCGGTCAGGAATATCCGCATGCAAGTCTCCTGGTCTTGAACCCTCGGCGCATGAGGTAATGGCCACGCGCCTCGAGAAAAGCCGAGAGACTATACCGGTATGCCGACTAACAGGATCGCGCTAGCGCACCGGTTCGGCCGCCAGGATCAGGGCGCGCACCCGCTCCTTGTCCTCGTCCGTCGCCGGCGTGAACACCACCAGGCCGAGGTCAGGCTGTCCGTCGACGGCGAAGGTTGCGTATTCAAGCGTGATCGGGCCAACCTCGGCATGGGTGAAATGCTTGGTGCCTTCGCTGTGGCTTGCGACATCCTTCTCGTTCCACATCGCCGCGAACTCGGGACTCGTCGCGCACAGGTCTTCGACCAGCGCCCGTGTCGCCGCCGTCGCGCCGGTGCGCGAAATGTCGAGCCGGAACGACGCCACCGACGCCCGTGCATAGGCTTCCCAGTTCTTGAACGATGCCCGGATGCCGGGCCTGCTGAACAGCAGGCGCAGCGAATTTCGCCGCTCCGGGGGAATCTTGGAATAGTCCGTCAGCAGCACCGTCGCCGCCCGGTTCCAGGCAACGATATCCCGCGCCGAAGTCATCACCAGCGCAGGGCTCAACTCCATCGCCTCGAGTATCCGCTGCAATCTCGGCGTAACCGGTTCCGCCCCGCGGTGGCGCACTTCCGGCGGACGTTTCTGCGCCAGCAGATAGAGATGCTCGCGCTCGTCCGTTGTCAGCTTCAATGCTGCCGCCAGCCGGTCCAGCACATCGGCGGAGGGGGCGCCGCCGCGCCCCTGCTCCAGCCAAGTGTACCATGTGGCGCTCACGCTTGCGCGCTGCGCCACTTCCTCGCGCCGCAAGCCGGGCGTGCGCCGCCGCACCGAAGTGAACCCGAACTCCGCCGGATCCAGCTTCGCCCGCCGGTCCTTCAGAAAATCGCCGAGCTGGTTGTCATCGAGAGTGGCCATGCCGGGAGGATATCGCGTTGATCGCACGAGATTCAACGGTCCCACACCTGGTCCCGCTCATCCCGACGAACGTCGGGATCCAGGGCGGACCTCAAGGCTTGTTCCGAATTCGAGCTGCAGCCCCAAGGCAACGCAAGGATCGACCTGATCCCTAGGTCCCGACGTTCGTCGGGACGAGCGGGGACAAAGCCCTAATCCTCCGGCGGTTCCCAATCGACCACTTCGCGAAACGCCTTCGCACCTGGCGTGCGCTCGAACACGCTGCCCGGCGGGGAGTCGAGCAGCGGAATTATCGTCGGATCATAGTTGGCGATGGTGTTCACATCATAGACGCCGTGATTTCCGGCGTCGTCCATGTAGTCCTGGTCCTCGAGGCCGGACAGGAAGCGCCAACCGCTGTCCTGCTCGTTATCCGGCTGCTCCTGCCGATACATGAAGCCAACGGGCTTGCCGCGAACCGTGATCATGTCCGTCGCAATGCACGCCCCACGCCCCGTCGCCAGCGGTATGATATCGGCGGCGGGGAGTTTGTATTTCTTGGGCATGTCCTATCCCGCCCGCTTCGCCGCCAGCTTCTCTGCAATCCGGAACGCCAGCTCCAGCGCCTGCTCGTTGTTGAGGCGCGGGTCGCAGTGGGTGTGGTAGCGCGACTTGAGGTCTTCGGCGCTGATCTGTTCGGCGCCGCCGGTGCACTCGGTCACGTTCTGGCCGGTCATCTCGAGGTGGACACCGCCGGCATGCGCGCCTTCAGCTTCGACGATGTCGATGAAATCAGCCACTTCCGACAAGATGCGTTCGAACGGGCGCGTCTTGTATTCGCCCTTGAGCTCCGTGTTGCCGTGCATCGGGTCGGACGACCACACGACCACGCGACCTTCTTTCTGGATGCGGCGCACCAGCTTGGGCAGGCCAGCCTTGATCTTGTCGGACCCGAAGCGCGCGATCAGCGTGAGGCGGCCGGGAATGTTGTCCGGGTTCAGGATGTCAATCAGGCGGATCAGGTCATCGTCCGCCAGCGACGGCCCGCACTTCATGCCGAGCGGATTTCGCACGCCGCGGCAGAACTCCACGTGCGCATGGTCCTGCTGGCGCGTGCGGTCGCCAATCCAGATCATGTGGGCCGAGGTGTCGTAGAATTCGCCGGGGCGCGTCGAGTCCTCGCGGGTCATCGCCTGTTCGTAGCCGAGCATCAGCGCTTCATGGCTGGTGTAGAATTCGGTCTGCGACAGCGCCGGTGTCGTGTCCGGGTTGATGCCGCAGGCGGACATGAAGTCCATCGCGTCCGAGATGCGTGCAGCAAGGGCCCTGTACCGCTCCCCCGCTGGAGAGCGGTCTACGAACCCGAGCATCCAACGGTGCACGTTGGCGAGCGAGGCATAGCCGCCCTGCGCGAATGCGCGGAGCAGGTTCAACGTTGAGGCCGACTGGAGATAGGCCTGGATCAGCCGCTGAGGATCGGGCGTGCGCGCCTCGGGCGTGAAATCCGTGCCGTTGATGTTGTCGCCGCGATAGGACGGCAGCGTCACGCCGTTCAGCGTTTCGATCGGCGCTGATCGGGGCTTTGCAAACTGCCCGGCGATGCGACCCACCTTCACCACAGGCTTGCGACCCGCGAAGGTCAGCGCCACCGCCATCTGCAGGATCAAGCGGAACGTGTCGCGGATATTGTTCGGGTGGAATTCCTTGAAGCTCTCGGCGCAGTCGCCGCCCTGCAGCAGGAAGGCCTTGCCTTGCGCCACGTCGGCCAGCCGCGCCGTCAGCGTGCGCGCCTCGCCCGCGAACACCAG
>DASZSI010000025.1:0-9440 GCA_035548775.1 Hyphomonadaceae bacterium | reverse complement strand
CCCTTATCTGTCGGTTGGCATCATAGCGCCACCGGAGCAAGGAAAGGGCCTGGACGTGGCGAGCTTGCTCGCCGGCGGCATGAAGAACGCGTCTTCCGATGAAAATCGCGCCAGCATCTTGAAGCTGGCGACGGATAAGTATGGCGCCTGCACCACAACATCGTTTTTGGTGGACGAGCATCCGATCCCGGGGATCGCGGGCTATGCCACACTCGCGAGCTATAATTGCCCAAAGGCGCCGGACAATCCCAAAGTGGACTACCGCAATTTCGGCACGCTGATCCGGCAGCCCAACGGCGCGGTCTGGGGAGTTGCGTTCGATTATCCGGTCGAGCCGCTCACACCTCAGGATTCGGCGATGATCAGCAGCGCTATCGGCCGCATCGCAGCCGCGGCTAACTGAGTTTCACTAACACCGAGCGAGCCGCCATGTCGTCCTGCGCGACAGGATGTGCAGGAGCGAGCACAACGCTCAGCCCCACCGACTGGAACACCTTCGAGACGGCGTCGGCGTGAGCCTTGTCTACCGGCGTTTGGGCAATCACCTGACGAGCGCCGCACGCCTTGGCTTCATCTGCCACACGCTGCACAAGTGCTTGCGAGAACTTATTGAACTCTGCCTTGTCCTTCTCGAAGTAGAGCGAGACTTCCTGCGCCGGGCATGTCGAGGCAGCCTGACCTGCTGCCTGAGCCGATGCAGCGCCTCCCTCAAAGCCAGCGAGAATCACGAGCGCAATACTGGTTTCGATGACAGATTTCAAACGATGCATGTCAGCCCTCCAGTCCAGCCACACTAGATGAATGCGCGATACGGGGCGGTCCATGGGCGGGAACCGGCTCGATTGTGGCAGACCGGGGGTGTTTTCGGGCTGCTTGAGGCGGGTCTTGCGCGGCAACCCAAGGGCGCCGTAATGCGAGCCGCGCATTACAAGAATGCCGGATTAGCTCAGCGGTAGAGCAGCGGTTTTGTAAACCGAAGGTCGGGGGTTCAATCCCCTCATCCGGCACCATCTGGCCGAACCAGTCCTGGCTTCCTGTGGGCGCCGCCACAGCTTAGCCTTGATCAACAAACTCACTCTTTTTCAGCAGCTTGCCTGTTGCAGCTCCTTCCCCCGCGCTCAGGGTCGGATAAGGTAAACTCACACAGGAATTCGGGGCGGGGATCAGGAGGGACTTCGTGGGGACGCTTAAGTTCTGGCGCGCGCTGGCGGTTGCCGCAGCGAGCGCTGCGAGTGCGCTTGTTCTGACCTCATGCGGAGGACAGGGCGACAGCGCCAACCAGGCCAACATCGTTCAGGGCAAGGAAGCTGGTCCGAAGATGGAGCTTCGTGCGACCAACGCGAAACGCGCTGGCAGCGATGTGAACTCGAAAGAGTTCGAATTCATCCGCTACTCGATCGACGTGTCGAAGGATCTTCCCCAAGCCTGCCTGACCTTCTCCTCCACACTCGACAAGGCGAAGGATTACCGGCCGTACGTCAATATCCAGCCCAACACGCAGATCGCGTTGACAGTCGATGGATCGAATCTCTGCGTCGGCGGCCTTACCTTCGGCCAGGAACGCAAGCTGACCATTCGCTCAGGTTTACCCGCTCAGGATGGCCGCACGCTCGCCTACGATGAGGACGTGAATGTAGAATTTGCCGATCGTCCAGCCTTTGTAGGTTTCAAAGGTGATGGCGTGATCCTGCCGCGCGTCGAGGCCGACGGCCTCGGCCTCGAGACGGTGAACGTCGACAAGATCCAGGTGACCATCTCGCGCGTGACCGATCGCGCGCTGGCGTTCAAGAAAATCTCCGCCGGCTATGCCGCCACCCAGGGCAGCTACGGCTATATGGACGACTACAATTCGGAAGCGGAGGACCTCGCCGCCCCGATCTGGAAAGGCACGATCGAAACCAAGGGCTCGCCCAACGCGGCCAAGACCACGGTCTTCCCGATCGCGACCGCCATTCCGAAGCTGCAGCCCGGCGCATACTTCATCGAACTGGAGCAGCTCAACGCAGCTGGCAAAGTTCCCAACGATGCTGCGCGCGCCAAGCGCTGGCTCGTCATCACCGACCTCGCGCTCACCACGTATAGCGGCAACAACGGCATGTCGGCGACGGTGCGTTCGCTGCAAAGCGCCAAGCCCCAGCGCGGCGTGAAAATGGAGCTGGTGGCCAAGAACAACGAAATCCTGGCGCGCGGAGAAAGCGACAGCGCGGGCCACGTGAAATTCTCCGGTCCGATCACGCGCGGCGAAGGCACGCTTTCTCCGCGCATGCTGACTGCCTACGCGCCCAATGGCGACTTCGCGCTCCTCGACCTCGAGCGCTCCCCCGTCGACCTGTCGGAGCGCGATATCGGCGGTCGCGACCCGGCCCAGGAAGTCGACGCCTTCATCTATACAGAGCGCGGTGTCTATCGTCCCGGCGAAACCGTGCAAATTACCTCGCTGGTCCGCGACGCCGCCGCCAACTCGGTCGGTGACCGGGCGGGCGCCGTCGTTGTCTACGGACCCAACGGCCTTGAAGCTGGCCGCCAGCGCTTCTCTGACGCAAAAGCGATGAACGGAGCGATTACCTATCCGTTCGCTGTTCCGAAATCGGCGGCACGCGGCGAATGGCGTATCTCCACGGAGATCGACGGTGTCGGCGCTGTCGGCAGCGACACATTCTCGGTTGAGGACTTCGTCCCCCAGCGCATCAAGCTCGACATCGCGGCGGACGACAAGACGCCGATGCGGGCGAACGAGTCCCGCCCGATCACGGCGAATGTCCGCTTCCTCTATGGCGCGCCCGGCGCCGGCCTGCCTGTGGAAGGCAACGTTCGAGTCGAGACTGACCCAAACCCGTTCCCACAACTCAAGGGCTTCGAGTTTGGCCGGCACGACGAAGAGTTTCGTGAGTCGACTTTCGATCTTGCGGCCACGACAACGGATGACTCGGGCAAGGCGACGCTGACACTCGATCCAAAGGCAGCTGAGAACGCCACCTCGTCCCACCCCCTGCGCCTGCGCGCCGTCGTTTCGGCGATCGAGCCGGGCGGTCGGGCCGTGCGCGACGATGTCCGTATCGCCTACCGTCCGAGCGAACGCTATCTCGGCATCAAGCCGGCGTTCGACGACAAGTCGTCCAAGGAAGGCCAGGAAGCGAATTTCGAGGTCGTCTCCGTCGACCGCAACGGCGCCCAGAAGGCCGCCGAGATCAACTGGCGCCTCGTCCGCATCGATTGGAAATACGATTGGTACCGCCAGGACAACAACGGCGCGTGGCAATGGCGCCAGTCGCGCAACATCGTCGAGGTCGAAACCGGCAACCTCCGCATCGCGGACGGCAAGACCGGCACGATCAAGACACGCAAGCTCGACTGGGGCGACTACCAGCTCCTGCTGACCGAAGCCAATTCAGGCGGCGAAGGCTCGATGGCCTTCTGGTCGGGCTGGGGCGGCCAGCCGCAGGAAGGCGTGGAAGCGCCCGACCGCGTGCGCGTGCAGGTTCCCGACAAGCTGCCGGCCGTCGGCCAGGACGTCGATGTCACCATCCTGCCGCCATACTCGGGCGAGGCCGAGGTCGTGGTTGCATCCGAGAACGTCATCCTCACCCGCTCGATCACGGTGAAGGCGGACGAAGGCGCACACATCAAGCTGCCGGTCACCAAGGAATGGGGCGCCGGCGTCTATGTGATGGCCAGCGTCTACACGCCGCGCGATGCGGTCCAGCGGCCCAAGCCGCGCCGCGCCGTGGGCGTCGCCCATGTCGGCGTCGACGTAAGCCCGCGCACTTACCAGCTGACCATCACCTCGCCGAAGGTGCAGCGGCCGAACACGAAGATGACCATCGAAGTCGCGGCCAGGGGTCCGAACGACAATGGCTACATCTCGTTGGCGGCGGTGGACGAAGGCATTCTTCTGCTCACCAACTTTCAGTCGCCTGATCCGGTCAAATACTTCTTCGGCAAGCGCAAGCTGGGCGTCGACTTGCGCGACGACTATGGCCGCCTGCTCGATCCCAACCTCGGCGCGGCGGCGCAAGCCCGCTCCGGCGGCGACCAGATCGGCGGCGCGGGTCTCACTGTCGTCCCGACCAAATCCGTTGCTCTTGTGACCGCGCCGCAGCCGATCAAGAACGGCAAGGCGACCTTCACGTTCGACGTGCCGGAGTTCAACGGCGAGCTGCGGCTGATGGCTGTCGCCTGGTCCAATTCCGGCCTCGGCGCGGCTTCGCAGCCCGTGACAGTCCGCGACATGGTGCCGTCGGAAATGATCCTGCCGCGCTTCCTCGCGCCAGGGGACGAGGCCGTCGCGACCGTAACACTCGACAACGTCGAAGGCGCCTCGGGCACCTATAAGGCGGCCGTCCAAGCCACCGCGCCCGTGAAAGCCACGACACCGGAGATCAACGCCGCACTCAACACGGGCCAGCGCAAGGATCTGGACGCGACGCTGACCTCGGGCACGGAGGGCATTTCCTCTATCGCGCTCAACGTCACGGGCCCGAACAACTTCAACGTCTCGCGTACCTACCCCATCCAGACGCGATCCGCCTGGATGCCGGCGAGCTATGTCCAGCGCGCCGTTCTGCAGCCGGGCGAAAGCTTCTCGCCCAGCGCGACGCCGATGGCCTCCTTCGTGCCGGGCTCCGGCTCGACGCAGGTGTCGTTCTCCCCCATCCCGATGGACGCGGCGGCGCTCTATGACTCGCTCGACCGCTACCCCTATGGCTGTACCGAACAGATCGTCAGCCGCGCCATGCCCCTGCTCTACGCCAGTAACATGGCGCAGATCGCAGGCAAGAAATCCGCCGGCGACATCAAGACCTCGGTGCAGGATGCGATCTCGACACTCTTGAACCGCCAAGGCGGCGATGGCGCCATCGGGTTGTGGCGCGTGGGCGACCGCGAAGCCACCCCGTGGCTGGGCGCCTATGCGACGGACTTCCTGTTCCGCGCCAAGGCCGCCGGCTACGTCGTGCCCGACGCGGCGCTCGATAAGGCCTACGACGCGCTCGAAGAGTTCGCCGTTCGCGAAAGCACCTACTCGACCGGCTACGACTTCGACGTCTGGGAAAGCCGCTTCAATCCGGACACCAAGCAGAAGCTGCTCGACCGTTCGATCGCCTATGCCGCCTATGTGCTGGCGAAAGCCGGCCGTATGGACAAGGCCCGCCTGCGCTACTTGCACGATGACCGCATGACTCGCATGCAGAGCCCGCTGTCGCGTGCCCAGATCGGCGCGGCGCTCTACATGATCGGCGACAACGCTCGCGCCAAGTCGGCCTTCGACCAGGCAGAGCGTGCGATCGGCTACGCCAACGAAGGCGACTACTACCAGACCTCGCGCCGCGACCTCGCCGGCATGCTGGCCCTGGCTTCGGAAGCGAAAATGTCCGACCGCGTCACGCGCCTCTCGGCCCGCGTAGCCCAGGACCTGCCGGAACCCGACCGCCTGACGACGCAGGAGAAAGCCTTCCTCCTCCTCGCCGCCAATGCGCTCTCGGGCGGCCAGCCGACCGTCAACGTCGTCGTCACCGGCCAGGCCGATGTCGCGACTGCCGGCCGCGTCTACAAGCTGAACGACGCCCAGATGAAGACCTCGCCCTCCTTTGCCAACAAGGGCACGGGCCAGGTCTGGGTGACGTCCGTCGCGCGCGGCTCGCCCGCCACGGCGCCTGCGCCTGCCTTCGACGGCCTCACCGCCGACAAGCAGCTGTGGACGCCGGGCGGCAACGCGATCAACGGTGCGTCCTTCAAGCAGGGCGACCGCATGATCGTCGCGATCTCGGTGCAGGCTTCGGAAAACCGCACCACACCGCTTGTCATCGCGGACCTCCTGCCCGCCGGCTTCGAGATCGAAGCCGTGCTGCGGCCGGAAGACGGCGGCGGCACAGCCAAGGGTCCGTACGGCTTCCTCGGCGAGATCGCCTCGCCGAATATCGCGGAAGCCCGCGACGACCGCTTCGTGGCCTCGCTCAACCTTTATGAGCGCAAGCCGCAGACGGTGGCCTATGTCGTCCGCGCAGTGACGCCCGGCACCTTCACGATGCCCGGCGTGGTTGCGGAAGACATGTACCACATCGACACCTTCGCCCGGACCGGATCGAAGACGGTGACGGTGGCGAAACGCCAGTAACGACCAGACCTGAGCGGGGCTTCGGCCCCGCTCATCCGGCCTCTCTCGGGCCAAGTGCAGTTTGATGATCGAGAAGCTCAAATCACGCTTCCAGAAGCTGCTTCCGCCGAAAGGCTGGAAGCTGCGTTTCTGGTGGCCGCCGGAATGGTGGCGGCGTGTGGCGCTGGTCGCGCTTTACGTCTGCGCGCCGCTGATGCTGCTCGACTTCCTGTTTCCGCCGCCGCTGGACCGCGTGAAAAACCTCTCGGCAGTTGTTATGGACCGCCGCGGCGCCGTCTTGCGCATCTTCCCGGTCGAGGACGGCAAGTGGCGCATGCAGGCCCACCTCGACAAGATCGATCCCGGCTTCATTAAGGCGCTACTGGCCTACGAGGACAAGAACTTCCGAGAGCACGGCGGCGTCGACTTCCTTGCCATGGGCCGCGCCGCCGGGTCGCTGGTCTCGGCAGGCCACGTCGTTTCCGGCGGCTCGACCATAACGATGCAGACCGCGCGTCTGCTTGAGCCGCACCCCAGGAACATCGGCGCGAAGATCATCGAGTCGATCCGGGCATGGCAGCTGGAGGAGCGCTACACCAAGGACCAGATCCTCGAGCTTTACCTCACGCTTGCGCCCTATGGCGGCAATCTCGAAGGCATTCGGGCGGCGTCGTGGGCCTATTTCGGGCGCGAACCGGATAACCTGTCGCCCGACCAGATCGCGATGCTTATCGCCCTGCCGCAGTCTCCTGAAGCAAGGCGCCCCGACCTTCATCCGGGTCCTGCCGTCATCGCCCGCAAGCGCGTGCTGATGCGGCTTGCCGACGAGAACGTGTTCGCGAAGGACCTTGCCGTCGAGTCATCCGAATACCCCGCACCCAAGCGGCGCGACTTCCCGACCACCGCCTGGCATGCCGCCGAAGAGGCCCTCAAGCACAGTGCAAACCACGACAACATCGCCACGACTATCGACCTGTCGCTACAGAAGGAGATCGAGACGCTGGCCCTGCGTGCCGCCGGATCGCAGCGCGACCATGTGCAGATCGCCATCATGGCCGTCGACATTGCCAGCCGCGATATCCGGGCTGTCGCAGGTTCGGCCAACCGCGACGTCGATGGCGGCT
Organism: Hyphomonadaceae bacterium; assembly: GCA_035548775.1. Classification (GTDB taxonomy): domain Bacteria; phylum Pseudomonadota; class Alphaproteobacteria; order Caulobacterales; family Hyphomonadaceae; genus UBA7672. Next base: position 2,225 of record DASZSI010000025.1, on the reverse strand, counting down.
GGATCGACCTGACGGATCGCCCGCGCTCGCCTGGCTCTACTCTGAAGCCCTTCATCTACGGCATGGCGTTCGATGATGGCGTCGCCTCGCCCGACACCCGCATCTCCGACAAGCCGCGCCGCTTCGCCGACTACCGCCCCGACAACTTCGACCGCACCTTTCGGGGGGATGTCACGGTGGCGCAAGCGCTTCAGCACTCCTTGAACGTGCCGGCCGTCGCCACGCTCGACGTGATCGGCGCGCGCCGCTTCGTTTCGGCCCTCTCCTTCGCGGGGGCTGACCTCTCTCTCCCGCTTTCAGCAGACGATGACACGGGACTCGCCATCGCGCTCGGCGGCGCGGGCCTCACCCTTCGTGAGCTCACCATGCTTTACGCCGCCCTTGGAGATGATGGCCGCGCACGACCGCTCAACTGGCTGAAGGCGGAATCGCGGTCGGCTTCGGAGAGCAAGGCCATCCCCACGCAGATCATGTCTGCCGCATCGGCCCGGCAGATCGTGAAAATCCTCGGCGAGGCGCCCGCCCCGCCGGGCCGCATGCCGGCGCAGCTGACGCAGGAAGCGCCCGTGGTCGCGTTCAAGACCGGAACGTCCTACGGCTATCGCGACGCGTGGGCGGCTGGCGTCAGCAATGGCTACGCCGTCGTCGTGTGGATGGGCCGCGCGGACGGCGCGCCGCGCCCCGGCACCACAGGCCGCGAAGGCGCGCTGCCCGTGCTGTTCGATGCGTTTGATGCCATCGCGCGCATCACGCCATCGCGCCCCTCCGGCCCGCCACTGCGCGACGCCGACGATCCCAACCACGCACCGCCCTCGCCGCTTGCCCGCTTCGAGGCCTCGAACGAGCCGCCACATATCCTTTTCCCACCTGACGGCGCAGAGGTGTGGAAGGACGAGGATCACACCTCCTTCGTACTCGCCGCCGAAGGCCATGGCCGACTCAGCTGGTATGTCGACGGCAAGGCGCTCGACCGTGATCTTTCTGGCGAACCTGTATGGCGCCCCGTCGAGCCTGGTTTCTACAATCTCGCTGTGGTGGACCCGAACGGCCGCACCGCAAAGTCCCGCGTGCGTATCAAGACGCCCGATTAGCGCATCAGCTCCTTCACGGCCGCATTGATCTCGATCGCTTGCCGCCCGCCGGCGATGAGGTGCTCGATCAACTCCTTCGGCAGGCTCACCTGTGTCGGCGCGGCGCCGAGTTCCTTGTACTCGGCCTCGGGCAGATCCGCGAAGGATATCATGTCCATCTTGAAGCGGACGTCCTTGCAGTCCCAGCCCGGCCCCGCGCCAAGCGCCCGCGCTTCCGACGGAGAGAGACCGCAGCGATAGACGATCAAGTCGCGCTGCCAGTCGGCCAGCGTGCCGGCGAAGGCGTCGGCCGCGGCGCGCTTGGGTGCGTTTACCGCCGCGCTCATCGCCGCGTCGATCATGCCGGGCCCATTCGGCCCGACCGCTGTCTTCGACCAATCGCCCGAGGCAGACATTTCGGCGTTGATCACCAGGAAAGTCATGCGCCTGATGTTCACGGCGTCGCGCGCGGAGAACGGACCGTAGGGCGTCTGCGAAGCGTGGCGCAGCGTGATGAGCGTCGAAAGACCGAAGTTATCGGCAACGCCGCCATCCGAAAGATGCACATACTGCATTTGATTGGGGTCGCGATACATCTGGAACGCCTGCGCAGTCTCGCGCAATAGGACAGGCGCATTGCGATCCTTCGCCGCCTCGCTCACCCAGGCCGGCAGCGGCGTGGGGCATTTATCCGGGTAGGTTTTCACCACAATCGGCCGAAAGGCGATCGGCACGGCCATCGAGGCCGCCACCGCATCCGCAATGCGGGTTGCGCCGAGATCCGAACAGATCGCCTGGTAATAAGGCGCGGAGAACGCGAACGGCGCGCCTGTGTAGAGGTCGGTTGCGTTGATCACGATGCGCGGGCGGTTTGGCAGATCGCGCAGGCGCCCACCCTTGAATACTTCGCGGTCGAGCCAGTCAGCCAGCTTGTCCGGCCCGTTGAGCCCGCCCTGCATCAGCCGCGCCCAATTGTTCGGCGAAACAAAGCTGGTGTGAATCTGCTGTTGCCAATCCTTGTCGAGCAGCGCCGCGCGAAAACTGTCCAGATCGTCGGGTCCGTGCTGCCCGAACCAGGCGGCTGTGATGGAGCCGCCAGACACCGCCGTCACCAGCGCCACCTTGTCGATCAACCGCTTGCCGTCCGCCGCCTTG
>DASZSI010000024.1:0-4169 GCA_035548775.1 Hyphomonadaceae bacterium | reverse complement strand
GGTTTCGAAGAAACCGTAGACCCACGGTCGCTGCTCCAAGCGAGGCGACAGGTCATGGAAAACGGCTTCTGGACATCGGATTTCGTGTTCGAGAACGGCGTGGTGCTGGTCAAGAAGACCGGCCACCGGGTTCAGCTCAGCGCCAAGTTGTGGCAGGACGTCGCCGTCTGGCTGGCTTTCTATCTGCGCACCGAGTTGTGGCGGCTCCAGCGCCGCCTCACCGGCCGCCGGCGCACCCGGATCGCCTTTGTGTCGGACCGGCCGCGACCCTGGTATCTGATCTGGGCAGTGATGGCCGCGATGGGCGCCCGCGTTGTGCGAGATCCGTCGAAGGCAGACGTCGTCATGCAGTTCGACGATTCGACCTTTTCGCCGAAACCATCGCTTCCCGAATTCGCCGGCCGCGCGCCGAGGCTGGTCAACCTCAATTGCCAGGATGTTTCCAAATCCGCCGTCGCTCGCGCGTTTGAACGCGCGGCCGGCTATTCGCTTGCTGTCGACCCGGCGGTGTATCCGGGCGCAATGGTGGACAAATCCGAGGTCAACGCCGCCCATGATGGTCGCATTATCGTGGGCCCTTTTCCGGCCGAGCCGGGCCGTTGCTATCAGAAGGTGATCGACAACGAGGTTGAAGGCGGCCTGGTGGAGGACCTTCGCACCGTGACCGTCGGCGGTCGCCCCGTGGTCGTCTTCCGGAAGCGCCGGCCATTGTCGCGCCGCTTCGCCAACGAGAATGCCGAAGTCGACTGGGTCAAGCCCGATCAGGTCTACTCGCCGGAAGAAATCGCGCTGATCGGGCGGTTTGCGCGCGAGCTGAAGCTCGACTGGGGCGGCATCGATGTCCTGCGCCACAGGGGCGACGGCCGTATCTATATTGTCGACGCCAACAAGACCGACATGGGGCCGCCGATCGCCCTGCCGTTGCGGGAGAAACTGCGGGCGACGCATCGCATAGCCCGCGCCTTCAGCGAAACATTCGCCGGTTAGTCGCCTAGTTGACCAGCGGACCGGGCCATTTGTGCCCCTTCGCCGCGCGCACGAAGGCGCCGACAGCAGGCGAATGTGGCCGCCCGCGCACCGTCACCAGCTGGATTGTCCGGCTAAAGGTCGGTTCCGTCAGCCGGCGCACCGGCAGGTCGTCGGGGATGCGTGCGTAGGCCGGGAAGAAGCCCCAGCCCATGCCGGCGCGAATCATTCCCAGAACCCAATCGTCCCGCTCAGACCGGAACACCATCGGGCAAGTGACGCCGAGGCCCTGGATGTGCTCGCTCACCGTCATGAAGGCTTCGCAGTTGATGCGGTTCACATAGGGCTGCTTGTCGAGGTCCTTTACGGTCAGGACTTTCTTCTCGACCAGCCGGTGGTTCGGCGGCAGCACCACCACGAACTCCTCGGTATAGAGCGGGATGCCGTGCAGGCGCTCGTCGGCGGGATCGGGCAGGGTGGTCATCGCCACGGCAATCGCGCCCTTGTGGAGCCCGTCGATCAGGATTTTGGAATCATAGTCCTTCACGTTGAGACGCACATTGTCGAACTGCCCGCTGAAATCGATCAAAAGCCGCGCCAGAACTTCCGGCGCGATGGTGCACATGGCGCCGAGCTTGAGTTCGATGTCTTCGGCCTTCTTGAACTTCTTTGCCTGGGCCTTCGCTTGCTCCACCTGGCTCATCATCTGTTCGAGGTGAGGCAGCATCATCCGGCCAAGCTCGGACAAATGTGTCGCCGAACGTTCGCGGTGGAACAGGGGCCCGCCCAGTTCGGCTTCCAGACCCTGGATCGCCCGGGTCAATGCGGGCTGCGAAACGTTGCAGGCTTCCGCTGCGCGCGTGAAGTTCAGCTCACGGGCCAGGGCGACGAAGTAGCGGACCTGTTGCATCTCCATGGCGCATCATCCCCCCTTAGCCTGCTCCAGTTTTGCGGCAGGCCAGCGATGACTGCGCGCGGCGCGAACCAGCGCGCCAACCGCCGGCGAATGCGGTCGCCCGCGCACGGTCGCGAGCGAAATCGTGCGTGCGAGAGACGGCTCGACCAGCGGCCGGATGGCGACATCGGGCGGGAACTCGCAGAACTCCGGAAAGAAGCCCCAGCCAAGGCCCGCGCGGATCATGCCCAGCACCCATTCATCGCGCTCTGACCGAAACACCATGTTGGGCTGGATCGCATGCTCGGGAAACATGCGCGCCGCATAGCCCCCCATCTCGCAGTTGATGCGCTTCACATAGGGCTCGTTGGCGAGGTCTCGCATGCGAATCTCGCTCTGCTGGGTCAGCCGGTGGTTTGGCGGCAGCACGATCACAAAGCGTTCGGTGAACAGCGGAATGGCGTGCAGCCGTTCGTCCAGACCGTCCGGCAACCCCAACAGACCGACTTCCATCTCGCCGTTGAGCAGCCGGTCCGACAGCATGCCGCCGGCATCGTCAGCAATGGTCAGCGAGATGCCATCGAACTGCGAATAGAACTGCACGATGAAGCCGGACAGCACGCTCGGGCCAATCGTGCACATCGTGCCGAGCTTGAGATCGAGGTTTTCCGCCTTGCCGTATTGCTTCGCGCGGTCCTTGACCGCCATCGACTGCTCGAGAATGCTTTCGAGATAGGGCGACATCATCTTGCCGAGCTCGGATAGATGCGTCGCCGCGCGTTCGCGATGAAACAGCGGCCCGCCCAGTTCGGCCTCCAGGCCCTGGATTGCCCGGGTCAGCGCGGGCTGGGAAACGTTGCAGGCCTCCGCCGCGCGCGTGAAATTCAGCTCACGCTTCAGCGCCACAAAATAGCGGATCTGCTGCATCTCCATGGCGGCTCAGGCCTCCGCCTTGCTTGGTTCCGGCGTCAGCTGTGGCCAGCGATGCGTGCGCGCGCCGCGCACAAACGCCCCGACCGCCGGCGAGTGCGGCCTTCCCCGGACGGTCACCAGGGAAATGGTGCGCTGGAACATGGGCTCCATCAGTGGCCGCACGGCGACGCCGGCCGGGAAGCTCGAATACTCGGGGAAAAAACCCCAGCCGAGTCCCGCCTTGATCATGCCCAGCACCCATTCGTCCCGCTCGGACCGGAACACCATGGTTCCGTCGACGCCGAGTTCCGCAAAGGCGCGGTCGGCAAATCCCTCCATCTCGCAATTGATGCGGCACACATAAGGCACGCCATTCAGGTCTTTCGCCCGCACCTTGTCTTGCCTGGCCAAGGGATGTTTTTCCGGGAGCACGCAGACATAGCGCTCAACGAACAGCGGCAGGGCGTGAAGCCGCTCATCCAGCGCCTCGGGCAGGCCGAACAGCGCAACCTCCAGATCGCCATTGAGCAGCCGCTCGGGCAGCATCGTGCCCGCGTCGTCGGCTATGGTGAGACCAATGCCGTCGAACTGGGAATAGAAGCGGACAATGAAATCCGACAGCACGTTGGGCCCGATGGTGCACATCGCCCCGACCTTCAGTTCCTGGCTTTCTGGCTTCCCGAAATTGCGTGCGCGATCCTTCAGTGTCTCCGATTGTTCAAGGATCGACTCGAAGTGCGGCGCCATCATGCGTCCGAGCTCGGAGAGATGGGTCTGCTGCCGTTCGCGGTGAAACAGCGGACCGCCAAGTTCCGCCTCCAGCGCCTGGATCGCACGAGTCAGCGCCGGTTGGCTCACATTGCAAAGCTCCGCCGCGCGCGTGAAGTTCAACTCACGCATCAGCGCGACGAAATAGCGGATCTGCTGCATCTCCATGACAGGGCGTTCCCACTTTCCCACACCGTCCGCCCACCTTAGTTAGCACTTCCAGCCACGCGGCGGGAGGTTCGGTGCGGTATCACTTTCAGGTCAAAGTTCGATCTCGAGTCCTTCACGCGCGAATACGGCGTTGGCGCCAGCCCTTGCGGCGGCATTGGCAAGTCGATCCAGCTCGTCGTCTGCCCGCCGCGGCTCATGGTGGGCGAACGCCACCAGTTTGGCCGCCGACGCATTGCGCAGGCGCATGCCGGCCTGCCAGGTCGAATGGCCCCAGCCGCGTCGCAGCTGGATTTCTTCTTCCGTATACGTTGCGTCATAGATGATAAGGTCGGCGCCGCGCGCGATGCGCTGCAGCCGGGCGTCCGCTTCGGGTTCGCCGTGCTCATGGTCGGTGATGTAGGTCAGCGAGCGGCCGGCATGATCGATGCGATACCCACACGCGCCGCCCGGATGATTG
>DASZSI010000023.1:0-14434 GCA_035548775.1 Hyphomonadaceae bacterium | reverse complement strand
CGTCATTCTCGGGTAAGCAGCGAAGCTGCGCATCCCGAGAATCCCGGTTGAAGCAAGTGCGGGACAGACAGAGTTCCCCCGCCGACCGAACCGAGATTCTCGGCACGCGCGCTGCCGCGCTTGGCCGAGAATGACTCTGAGGTGAACTAGACCTGCGTGCGCAATCGCGCGCTTGCCGGCGGCCTCAATAAAGTTCCAGGCAACCCGCTTCGTCGTTTGCCATGAAGCTTTCAATCAGCGCCGCGTGATCCCGCAACAGGCGCTCGATAGTCGCCGTCGGCTGGTTGCCACAGCGAAGCCAGATCACCTTCGGCGGCGTTCCGCGCAGCGCAGCCATGTCGGCAAAGTCCGCATCCAGCGTGACGATCGTAAAGCCTTCGCGCCGGGCGAAGTCCCAGATGGCGTTGTCGTCTGCCTCATCGAGCTTGGCGCGCTTTGCCTGCGCGGCGTCCGGATAGATGTCCGCGAGCAGGCGGCACAACCGATGGCTCAGATTCTGGTCGAACAGCGGCTTCACGCTGAAGCGGTCACGATCCGCCGTTCGCGGTCAGCGGCGTAAGCGAGCGCCGCGCGGATGTCCGCCTCGGTCAGTTCGGGATAGTCGGCGATGATCTCGTCATGCGACATGCCAGCAGCCAGCCAACCGAGAACGTCAGCAACGGCGATACGCATGCCCCGGATGCACGGCCGCCCGCCGCGCTTGCCGGGCTCTTGAGTTATGATGCTGCGATAGTCTTCGGACATGCTTCGCTCTTAGCATACAGGGGCATTCAACGTAAGTGCGGCGTTGAGTAAGTCGCCCGCGTAACGGGCTTGTTTTGTGCCGTGCTATAAGGTGACCAACTCTGCGAGCTTCGCAGCGACGTCGGCAATCGGCATTTCTCGAGTATCCAGACCGTTTCGCGAGGCGAGCATGGGGCTAACTTCGCGTAGAGCTTCGTAGGTCGTGTTATGCACGATTGGAACTAGTTGCTCGCGCTGCAGCAGCACCGAAAGTTCTTTGTCCGCCACGCCTGCCGCCGGAAGGCGTTTCAGCAGCGCGGGAGTTACCAGCACAATTCCGATCCGTGACTTCGCCAATCCCTTGTCGATGGCGCGAAGAAATGGCTCGCCCAGGCCGATGTCGTTCTCGCTGAACCAGACCGAGACGCCACGCGCAACGAGCAAATTGTACAAATCTTTGGCGGCGTCCTGCCGGTCGTCCCAGGCGTGGCACAAAAAGATCTGTCGAAGGTCCGGCAGAGGTGCCCGCTTCTCGACGGTCTCGCGGATCGGCGTGAGCGCCCGCACTTCTTCAATCGTGTATAGTTGGGAAGAGCCCGGAGGCGACCAGCGTGGCCTTGAGCTGCGGCTGGAGCCGCCACCGCTGCTCCGGGTGCCTCCACCGCTGCTCGACGAGGAGTAGGATGGCAGCGAATACGACGGGGAAGAGTAGGACGGTCGCGAGTAATCGTAGCTGCTGTAGCCTCTAGAACGACCGTAGCGCCCACGGCATGCGGGACAGTTCTCTGCAGCGCTTGCTGAACGATGGCCTTCAACCGGTGCCGTACATCTCGCCATAGCCCCACTTAGCCTCGCATCTTACGGGAAAATCGCGGCCAGCGGGTTGTGCTGTTTGTTCAACGGGAAACAGTGCCGCTCGATGAGGCGCCGTTCTGCCTCCTTGTAGCCGAAGATGGCGTTCGGTCCCGGGGTGTGCACCCACACCTCATTCGCCCCCATTTCGATAACTTCGTGCATTCGCTCGTGACCCGTCAGGCGATTGAACAGGTCTTCTGCAATACCCGCGTAGTACATCCAGCAGCGATCCTTGGCGAAGATGTAGACACAGTTCTTGCCGGCTGGCCGGTAGCTGATGGGGAAGACGTCGAAAGTATAGTCCACGCCGTAATCCGGCACGACCACCTTCGGTGGCACCATCAGCTGGGCCAGGGCGCTGGCCGCTGCTGAAAGCGGATCAGTTAGGCCAGAGAGGAAATCGCCCGACCTGGGAGGGCCAGCAAGCGCCGAGAGAAAGGCGTTCGATGTTGGCAAAGGCGGTGTGAGCCCAGAAAGGAAGGCGTTTGTCGGTGGTTCTGGGCGGAGTCCCAGAATGGCGTCCGAAAGCGTCAGCGGGTTGTAGCCAGGAGGGCCGCTCCCAAACATGCCATTACGCGACATCACAGTTGTTCCTGTGGCGCGTTATCTGCGGGACGCAGAGAATCGCCGACCCACGCGCATACAATGCGCGCGTTCTCTCAGAACGCAATGGGGGATATTGAAAATATTAGTGCAACAAGGTTAGCGAGTCGTAAAGAGAACCCAACCGGAACGGCGAAGATTTTCTGCTGCTGGGTGCCTGATCGTCTCAAACGTCCAGCTCGCCAGCGAACTCGGCGTTGTCCTGGATGAATTTGAAGCGGAGTTCGGGTTTCTTGCCCATCAGGGTTTCGACGAGTTGTTCGATCGTCTTGCCTGATTTCGGAACCGTGACGCGGGCGAGGGTGCGCGTCGCCGGGTTCATGGTGGTTTCCTTGAGCTGGGCCGGCATCATCTCACCCAGGCCCTTGAAGCGGCCGATCTCCGGCTTCTTGCCCTTGAACTCGGCCTTGAGGAGTTCGTCGCGGTGCGCGTCGTCGCGCGCATAGACCGACTTGCCGCCATGGCTGAGGCGATAGAGCGGCGGCATGGCAAGGTAGAGGCGGCCCGCATCGATGAGCCCCGGCGTCTGGCGGTAGAAGAACGTGATCAGCAGCGCCGCGATGTGCGCGCCGTCCACGTCGGCGTCGGTCATGATGATGATGCGCTCGTAACGCAGGTCCTCGACCCGGAAACGGTGGGCGAGGCCGGTGCCCAGCGCGGTGGCGAGGTCGCCCAGTTCCTTGTTGCCTGACAGCTTCTCATCGCCCGCGCTGGCGACGTTGAGGATCTTGCCGCGCAGGGGCAGCACGGCCTGGTTGAAGCGGTCGCGCGCCTGCTTGGCGGAGCCGCCGGCCGAGTCACCCTCGACCAGGAACAGCTCGGTGCCGTTGGCGGAGCCGTCGGAACAGTCGGCCAGCTTGCCGGGCAGGCGCAGCTTGCGGGTGGCGGACTGGCGCGCGACTTCCTTGTCTTTCCGCTTCCGCATGCGGTCTTCGGCCTGGCCGATCGACCATTCGAGCAGGCGCGTTGCGTCCTTCGGGCTGGCGGTGAGCCAGTGGTCGAAGCGGTCGCGCATCGCGTTTTCGGTGATGCGGAAGGCGTCCGTGGTTGAGAGTTTTTCTTTCGTCTGGCCGACGAACTCAGGGTTGCGGATGAAGACGGAGAGGAGGGCGCCGGCCGTGCCCAGCACGTCGTCCGCCGTGATCATCCCGGTCTTCTTGTTGTTGGTCATCTCGCCATAGGCGCGCAGGGCCTTGGTGAGGGCCGAGCGCATGCCCGCCTCGTGCGTGCCGCCTTCGGGCGTCGGGATGGTGTTGCAGTAGGAACGCGTGAACCCGTCGGCTTCTCCAAAACCGTTGGAGCTCCACACGACCGCCCATTCGACGGCGCCGCCGCCTTCGACTTCGACGCGGCCGGTGAAGGTGTTGTCGAGGACGAGGTTGGCGCCCTCGGCCTCCAGCTTCATCATGTCGGCGAGGCCGTTGGGGTAGTGCAGCGTGGCCTCGGCCGGGGTCTTGTCGTCGTCCTTCAGGAGTTTCGGATCGCAGCTCCAGCGGATTTCGGCGGCGCGGGAGAGGTAGGCTTTCGAGCGCGCCATCGCGAAGAGGCGGGCGGGGCGGAAGTGCAGCTTGTCGCCGAAGATCTGCGGGTCCGGGTGGAACTTGACCTGCGTGCCGCGGCGGTTGGGGGCGGCGCCCACGGTCTGCAGTTTCGAGGTCGGTTTGCCGCGCGAATAGGTCTGGCGGTAGAGCTTGCGGTCGATGGCGACCTCGACCTCGACGAAGTCCGACAGGGCGTTGACGACCGAGATGCCGACGCCGTGCAGGCCGCCTGCGGTCTCGTAGGCCTTGTTGGAGAACTTGCCGCCCGAGTGCAGCATGGTCATGATCACTTCAAGGGCGGTCTTGTTCTTGAACTTCGGGTGGATGCCGATCGGGATGCCCCGGCCGTCATCCCGGACGGCAAGGCTGCCGTCCTTGTCCAGCGTCACGTCGATCTTGCTGGCGTGGCCGGCCACCGCCTCGTCGATCGCGTTGTCCAGCACCTCCGCAAACAAGTGATGGTACGCACGTTCATCGGTCCCTCCGATGTACATCCCAGGACGTTTTCTTACGGGTTCGAGGCCTTCGAGGACCTCGATGTCCTTCGCGGAATAGTTGGAGCTGTCGGACGACTTGCCGCCGTCGAACAGCTTTGCCTGGTTGCTCTTGGCCATAGGTTCCCTGACCGCCGAATCAGCGCCGGACTTACGCACCCGGAGCTAGCCTGAACGCGCCTGACTGGACAATTCGCTCGCTTAAGAAAGCCTTGCAATCCAGTGTCGCAGCGGCGTCTCTCGCGGTAAAACGGGCTTGGACTGGGGATAAGGTTCGTGAAGAAGCAGATACTTGCGCAAGACTTGATGACCACCGCTGCGCTGATCGGTCTGTTTGTGCTGATCCGTCGGGCGCGGACACGCCGCGCGGCGCGCGAAAGCCGGATCGCCCGGTTGGAGAAAGCTGTCGAGGATCTGGATCGCAGGATACAGGCGATCCGTTAGAAGCTCTCGCGCAGTGGGTGATCCACAACGATTGCACGGCCGGCTTTCAGGACCAGAACCGAATGAGCCGTATCGGGTGGGATGATCGCCGCCGTGCCTGGGCCACATCGATGGGTCTCGCCGGCTATGGTGACCTCGAGTTCGCCCTCGATGATGTGCCAGGTTTCTTCCTGCTCGTGGGAGTGGCCGTGGATGTCCGCGCCCTTGTCGAACTCCCACCAGACAAACGTGTTGTTCTTCGAGTGGAACAGCTTGCCGCGCCATCCAGGGCGTTTGTTCAGTGTTTCGATCCTGGCGGTGTCGATGAAGGGCATGCGGCAAGACTAGCATAAGGCGCTCGACCCGTCTTGCCGGGGGATGGCGGCGCCATAGGATCGGTTCAGCAATCGGCGATGCGGATGGAGGGACGGATGCGAAGCCTGATGATCGGCCTGAGCCTGTTGCTGGCGGCCTGCAGTTACGAAACGCCGACGTCGGGACCGAGCGCCGCCATCCAGGCCATGCGTCAGGATTTCGAGACCCGCGTGCTCGCCGCCGAGAAGGGTCATTCCGACGCCGAGGATATCCGACACGCCGCAACGGGCATCGCGCTAGAGGTCTATGGCAAGGACTGGAATGTCGTGCGGGCGGAGGCGAAAAGATCGTTGGCGGCCTTGCCCGCGCTCGATCTCGCGCCTTACGAGACCGCCCCGTCGTCGCAGAGCGCCCGTCCGGCGGAAGACGTGAAATCGTCAATGAACGAGGCGACGGAATACCTTACCCCGGCAGGCATGGCGATGATGCGCTTCTGGGATGCGCAGGCTGTCGGCGGCACGCTGGCGCCGATGTTTGTGAACCTCAGCGCCAGCGGGGACCCGATGGCGCTGATCGGCGTGAAGATGAGTCTGGTGCCGCCGCGCACGTTTCGGGGAAAGTTCAAGGGCGCGGACGTGCTGGCCAGCCGCTACATGCGCAGCCTGGTGATCGCGCCCTATTCCATGACTGCGGAAGGAATGATCCTGCCCGACTTCGAGAAGGTCGGCGTCTTCGATCTGAAACCCTGATAAGGACTAGAAGATACCGAGGAATTTCGGCTTCAGCGCCTTGCAACCGCTGATCTGGCTTTCATAGCGAGCTGCTTGCGAAGCCACGCGATTGGCGGCGTCCACCAGCCAGCCTTTCTTCTTCCACGTACCCTGTAGGTAGCCCGTGGCGCCCTCGTGGTAGGCAAGGTAGTGCGCGCGATAGTCATACTGTCCAAGTCCGGTCTTCTCGCCGGTCGTGTTGTAGTACCAGCCAATGAAGTCGACGGCGTCCTTGAAATTATGGCGGTCGGCGCCGCTCTTGCCCGCCTTCGTGCGGTAGTTATCCCAGGTCTGGTCCAGAGCCTGGCTATAGCCATTGGCCGACGACAGCCGCTTGCCTTCTACCAGGCCGAACCACTGCCGTTCGCCGCGCGGCGCCAGCGCCTTGGGATCGAAATTGCTTTCCTGTTTGATGACCGCCAGCTGGTAACCCATTGGCGCCCCCCACTGGTGGGCGGTGTCACGCAGCGCGTTATACCAGTTGCGATTATCCTTCAGCAGCAGACAGGCGTCGGCAATCTGTTCCGGCGGCGGCTGCGGCGCGGTTGCGCAGCTGGCCGCAGCCGCGGAAATCGCGGACGCCACAGCAAACTGGACGGCAAGGATCCGACCCTTCATGCCGCCGCTCATACACGAACGAGGTTAAGGCTGCTTCAACCAACTGCAGTTGGCGGCGTGCGGCGATGCCGCCCGTAATTCATCAGGCGCCGCGCTCCGGGCAGCCCAAAACGCAGCAAATACGGCGCCCATTGCAGATGCTGGTCGATGATGAAGGGGGCGTCCTGTTCCACGATGTGGCGGATGGCGACCAGCGGCATGGGCGCGCGCATGGGATGGAAATTGGGGTTCCACAGTCCTGGCGCCTTTGACTTCTCATGCAGCAACCCGATCGTGCGGAAGCGTACGATCGAATAGTATTTGTGCTGCTTCGCAACCCGCTCCAGCATTTCGATGCCGGCATCGCTCATGCAGTTGGGAAAAGCGATCACCACCGCTCGGAACTCCTCCTTGCCGCGCTCAACCGGGATGCGGTCTAGGTCGGCATAGGCGCGGCGCACCTGCGCAAAGGCGCTCTCTTCATCCTCCGCGCCGGCCGAGCTGAGGCTGATGCGTGTGGCGCCGAGCCGCCGCGACGGTCGTGTGAATGGGCATATCGCCCCCGGCCGGCCAAGCTCTGCGTGCGGATTGCCGGGATAAGACTCCAGCCAATTGAACAATGCCGACATTGCGGGATCGATCGCAGCCCTGTCGCGGGCCTGCTCGTAGGTCAGCAATTCGTGTTCCGTCATGGGCGCCCACCCACCTTACCTGCCGAGAGACCTAGGTGTGGGGGTGGCTGCGGCGAGCCTGGCCGGATTAATTTGCCGCCGCGATGCTCAAAAGAGCGGTGTCCATCGGCCCGATTGCAGATTCCGAACTTGCTGGCCGGTCATTGGCGAACACCGAGAAGACGAGCGTTTGCCCGCTTTTTGCGACCAGGAAGCCGGAGAGGGAATTGACGCCATTGAGCGTGCCGGTCTTGGCGAACACCTTGCCTTCCAGAGCCGTGCCCTTGAACCGCCGGGCCAGTGTGCCATCCACTCCGCCGACAGGCATGACATCGCGCCACGCAGCACCCCAGTTTTGCTTTGCGGCCCAACGTAGGAAGGCAACGACCATGCGCGGCGTCGTGCGATTGTAAATCGAGAGGCCCGAGCCATCTAAGAAGTCATATGTCGCCGGATTGGCATTCGCTTCCACTAGCATCGCCTTTACAACGGCCAGCCCGTCCTCAATCGATCCCGCACCGTTGATGCGACCGAGCCGGCGCAACAACACTTCGGCGTGCAGGTTCTGGCTCTGCTTCGAGGTGAAGCGGATATCGTCGATCAGCGGCGGCGGCGTCAGCCGGGCAATCTCAACACCGGCCCAGTCCAGTGGCGGCGGAGCTTCCGTGCGCACATCTGGAAGATCGGAGGTCGCCATCGGCCGATGGCGCGCGCGGATTTGGCCGTCGACCTTCACGCCGCGCTGTTCCAGCAACTGCTTTATCCGCCAAGCGCCCGTGAGAGCAGGGTCCTCGACTGCTATTGGAATCGTCAGCGGCTTCACGTTCACACCGATCGTTCCGTATACGCGGACCGTGTCGGCGCCGGGACGGCGCTCGATGCGGACAGACTCCTTGTCGCCCTCGACAGTTGTCGCGTCATTCTCGATACGGAAGAAGTCATCGCCCTGCCGCCATGTCGCGAGCGCCGGCGTGCCGGCTGCCGGGCCTGGTGAAATGTGCAGCGTCAGCTCATTGCTGTTGATCACAAGCGCGGAAACGGGCTCCCCCGCGCGGACCTGAATGTCATCCACGCCCCAGCCGGGCGCCCAGCGCTGGTCTGGAAACAGGCGATCATCGCCGATTACGTCCTGCACATGCGTCACGCCATTTTCCACGACCATATCCGCCAAGGTGTGCAGGCAGTCGTTCTCGCAATCGTCCGCATCGATCAGCGCGGCATCGCCGCCCCCGACGATCACGAGATCCGGCGGTCCGCCGCCCTCATGCGGCTCGAGCCTGATCGATGCTCCGGCAGACGGGTCGGGCACGTCGAGGTTCTTCAGCTGTTCGAACGCCGCGGCGATGGTGAACATCTTGGTGTTCGACGCCGGCACAAATCGTTCGTCAGGTCGGATCGACACGATCTCTCGACCGTCCATCGTCGTGACCAGCATCCCCCATCGCGCGCCCGCCAGGCCGGGAGTGTTGAGCTGCGTTGCGATGTCTCCGCCGAGCGTGCTGCATGCGCCAGAGGCGGCGAGTGCGGCAAGACCAAGGATGAATCGCGCCAGGGACATGCCGCACCCTTAGCGCAAATGAAGACAGCGCCGGAGTCTCCTCCAGCGCCGCCGGCCGCCTTTCGGCGAAATCCCTGATCCGGAAGGGATCAGTATTTGTAGTACATATCGAACTCGACCGGGTGCGGCGTCGTTTCGTAGCGCATCACCTCTTCCATCTTCAGGTCGATGTAGGCGTCGATGAAATCGTCGTCCATCACGCCGCCGCCCTTGAGGAAGTCGCGGTCCGCATCCAGGCTTTCGAGCGCCTGGCGCAAGCTGCCGCAGACAGTCGGGATGTTCTTCAGCTCTTCCGGCGGCAGCGAGTAGAGATCCTTGTCCATGGACGGACCCGGATCGATCTTCTTGTTGATGCCGTCGAGGCCGGCCATCATCAGCGCGGTATAGGTAAGATACGGGTTGCCGGCCGGGTCGGGGAAACGAACCTCGATGCGCTTGCCTTTCGGCGAGGGCGTCCACGGAATACGGACCGACGCCGAACGGTTGCGGGCGGAGTAGGCCAGCAGCACCGGCGCTTCATAGCCCGGCACCAGGCGCTTGTACGAGTTGGTGGTCGAGTTCGAGAAGGCGTTGATCGCCTTCGCGTGCTTGATAATGCCGCCGATGTACCAGAGGCAGGTTTGCGAGAGGTCGGCGTACTTGTCGCCGGCGAACAGCGGGTTGCCGTCCTTCCAGATCGACTGGTGCACGTGCATGCCCGAGCCGTTGTCCTTGTAGTACGGCTTCGGCATGAACGTCGCGGTCTTGCCGTAGCTCGCGGCCACGTTGTGCACGACGTATTTATAGAGCTGCATGTTGTCGGCCATCTGGACCAACGTGTTGAACTTCATGCCGAGCTCGTGCTGCGCAGGCGCCACTTCGTGGTGGTGCTTTTCGGGCTGAAGGCCGAGCTCGCCCATCAGCGTGAGCATTTCGGAGCGCATGTCCTGCAGCGCATCGACCGGCGGGACGGGGAAGTAGCCGCCCTTCGGGCCCGGACGGTGGCCGAGGTTGCCGCCTTCATACTGCTTGCCCGTGTTGAACGGCAGCTCCGGATCATCAAACGTGTAGCCCATGTTGTTCGGGTCGGTGTTCCAGCGGACGTCCGAGAACACGAAGAATTCCGCCTCGGGGCCGAAATAGGCGGTGTCGCCGATGCCCGACGACTTCAGGTACATCTCGGCCTTCTTGGCCATGGTGCGCGGGTCGCGGTTGTACGGCGTGTTGTCGTTCGGATTGAGGATGTCGCACATGATCGCCAGCGTGGTCTGCTGGAAGAAGGGATCGATCCGCGCGGAGTTCGGGTCGGGCATCAGAAGCATGTCGGACTCGTTGATCGCCTTCCATCCGGCGATCGAGGAGCCGTCGAACATCGTGCCGTCGACGAACAGGTTCTTGTCGACCATCGAGAGATCAAACGTGACGTGCTGAAGCTTGCCGCGCATGTCGGTGAAGCGCAGGTCGACGTACTGGACGTCCTTTTCCTTGATGGTCTTGAAGATAGCGTCGGACACGTCGTGTCTCCCTCGTTCACCCCGGCCCAGGCGGGGCCGATCCAAAAACCCAAATCCGGTCGGTGGCGTCAGATGGCCTGATCGCCGGTCTCGCCGGTACGAATACGAATAACTTCCGAAATCTCGGAGACGAATATCTTCCCGTCGCCAATCTTGCCAGTCTGGGCGGCCTTGGTGATCGCGCCCACTGCCGCATCAAGCTGATGGTCGCTGACCACGACTTCGATTTTCAGCTTCGGAAGGAAATCGACGATGTATTCCGCGCCGCGATAGAGTTCGGTGTGGCCGCGCTGGCGGCCGAAGCCTTTGACCTCGAAAACCGTCATGCCCTGCAGGCCGACGGCGTGAAGCGCTTCCTTCACCTCATCGAGTTTGAACGGCTTGATGACTGCCTCGATCTTCTTCATTTCGTGTCCTTGAAGACCACACGTTTTGACGCCGCTTCGGCGCCGGCGGAGCGCCCGTCTCCATGCACGATCGCGCGCGCGTGGAGTAGGGCAGGCGCCCGAAAGTCGTGCGCCAGCGTAAGGGGCGCCTGCTTTATAGGCGTATGCGCCTAGATTTTGATCGGGACCTGTCTGGCTTATCCACAGAACGGTCGTCTGATAGGGATCACGTGCTTGAAAATCCTGAGTAATCGCGGGCCGAGGTCCACATGATCTACCTGATCCGACATGGCGAGCCGGCGGCAGGCTGGGGTGCGCATCCAAACCCGGGATTGACGGAACTCGGCGCCCGGCAGGCCCAGGCGGCCGCCGAAACCCTGGCGCAGGCGGGGGCAAAGCGGGCCATCACTTCGCCCCTCCAGCGCTCGCGTGAAACGGCCGCCCCGTTCGAGAAACTGGTGGAGACCCATGCGCGTATCGAAGCGGCGGTTGGCGAGATCGTCGCCCCGTCGGGAACACCTGATCGCGCCCTGTGGCTCAAGGGTGTGATGACCGGAAACTGGTCCGAAGGCGCGCCGGACTATCGCGACTGGCGCAACAATGTTCTCGCAGCCGTCGACAGGCTACAGGACGACACGGCCGTGTTCTCGCACTTCGTCGCCATCAACGTGATCGTTGGCCTACTGACGGGAGAAGACCGCGTTACGGTCTTCCGCCCCGGCCATTGCTCGATCACCAAGCTGACGCGCCGCGGGGGCAAGCTGGTGATC
Source organism: Hyphomonadaceae bacterium (assembly GCA_035548775.1). GTDB lineage: Bacteria > Pseudomonadota > Alphaproteobacteria > Caulobacterales > Hyphomonadaceae > UBA7672. The sequence continues at coordinate 3,235 of DASZSI010000023.1, read as the reverse complement.
GCCGAACTCGGATCGGAAGCAGCGACGATCGTGACATGACGCAAGCCATCCTCACCTGCGATGAAGTTCGGGAGTGCGAACGGCGCGCGGTGGGAGCTGGCATTTCGCTCGGGATGCTGATGGGCGAGGCCGGGCACGCTTGCGCCGACATTCTGCATGCGGAGTTTCCCGAGGGGCGTGTCGTCGTGCTCGCCGGACCCGGCAACAATGGCGGCGACGCCTTTGTAGCGGCGCGGCGGCTGGTCGATCTGGGCCGCGAGGTAGCGCTCTACGAACTAGCGCCCGGCGGCCCACGCACGCAGGAAGGTGCGGACGCTGCCAGGCGCTGGACCGGCGCGCATTTTCCGCTTGAGGACCTTCGCGTCCATGCCGGTGACATCGTGCTGGATGGCTTGTTTGGCGCTGGTCTTTCGCGTTCGCTCTCGGGCGAAGCCGAATTTGCGGTCGACCAGGTGAATGGTTCAGGCGCCAAGGTTGTCGCGATCGACGTTCCCTCCGGCGTCAGCGGCGACACGGGAGCTGTGTTGGGCGTCGCGATCAAGGCCGATGTCACGGTCACCTTCTGCGCCAAGAAGCCCGCGCACGTCCTGCAACCGGCCGCTGAACTCTGCGGCGAGGTTGATGTTGCTCAGATTGGCTTCGGCAAGTTTGTGGAGGAAGTCGGTGGCGGACAGCTATGCGAGAACGCGCCCGTCCTGTGGGCTGACAAGCTGCTCTGGCCGGAAACCGCCTCCTACAAGCACAAGCGGGGGCAGCTGGGTGTGGTGACAGGCGGACCTGCCAACACCGGCGCCGCGCGTCTCTCGGCTCGCGCAGGCCTGCGGATCGGTGCGGGGCTGGTGACCTTGCTGTGCCCACCTGAGTCTCTCGCCGTCGCCGCGAAGTCAGTCGAAGCGGTGATGACCTCGGTCTTCGCCGACGCGGCCGAACTGGTGAAGCTGACCGAGAAATTCACCGCCGTTGTTATCGGCCCCGCAGCCGGCGTCACGCCGGCGACGCGGGACCATGTCGATCGGCTGGCGCAAGCCGGACGATCGCTGGTGATCGACGCCGACGCTATCTCCGTGTTCGCTGGTCAAGCGGTGGCTCTACAGCAGATCCTTTCTTCTCCGGCAGTCCTGACCCCTCACACCGGCGAGTTCGAGCGCCTCTTCCCGGGCGTGCTCGGAGTATCTTCAAGCAAGGTCGAAGCGGCTCGCGCCGGAGCGCTCCGGGCCAATGCCGTAGTGCTTCTTAAGGGCGCCGACACTGTGATCGCTGCGCCGGATGGTCGGGCGGTGGTCAACGCACATGCGACCCCGTTCCTGGCGACGGCAGGATCGGGCGACGTGCTCGCCGGCGTAATAGGCGGGTTGCTGGCTCAGGGGCTCGATGCGTTCGATGCGGCCTGCGCCGGCGCCTGGATGCATGGCGATGCGGGCCTGAGGGCAGGGGCGGGGCTCACGGCCGAAGACCTCGACGGCGCCCTGCGCGAAACGATCGCCAGCCTTTATGCCGGACGCCTCCAAAAGAGCTAACCTCCAGGCGCTATGCTCAAGCGCAAGTGGTAGCTGGCGCGGAGCGCCGGACGGCTCTATCAGTCCTTCCGCTACGTGCGGATGTGGCGGAATTGGTAGACGCACTGGATTTAGGTTCCAGCGGGGCAACCCGTGGGGGTTCGAGTCCCTCCACCCGCACCAGCCTTCGCTCCTTCGGGCTTCGGCTCGGCAAGCCAGCCTTAGGGCTGATTTCCAGGGTTTCCCGGTCCGGAAGAGCGCCCCAAAATCGCCCCGAAACGCTGCATAGACAGGCAAGATAGGGCCATGTAAGAAGCCCGGCTTCCCTCGCCAGGCGGCAGCCGCCTGCGGGGCCAACCATTCAGTACATCCGGGGTTCCCTGATGAACGTCACCGAGACGAAGTCGGAAGGTCTTTCGCGGGAGTTCCGCATCTCCGTTCCCAAGGGGGAACTTGCCGCCAAGCTGAAAGAGAAGATCAACGAGATCCAGCCCAAGGTGAGCCTGAAGGGCTTCCGCCCGGGCAAGGTTCCCGCCGCTCACATCCAGAAGATGTACGGCAAGTCTATCATGGGCGACATCGTCAACGATCTCGTCCAGGAGTCGTCCAACAAGGCGCTTGAGGACAAGTCGCTGCGCCCCGCCTCGCGGCCGGACATCAAGCTCGACAGCGACCAGGAAAAGCTGATCAACGGCGAGGCCGACCTCGACTATCACATGACGCTCGAGGTGATGCCGGAGTTCGAGCCGACCGACGTCAGCGCCATCGCAGTCGAACGCATGGTGGTTGAGCCGACCGAGACGGAAATCACGGAGTCGCTCCAGAAACTCGCCGAGAACAACAAGGCCTACGACGCGAAGGACGGCGCGGCGGAAAAGGACGATGCCGTTGTGATCGACTTCGTCGGCCGCATCGATGGTGAAAAATTCGATGGCGGGTCCGCCGAAGGAACGACGCTGGTGATCGGCTCGGGCCGTTTCATTCCCGGCTTCGAGGACCAGCTGATCGGCGCCAAGGCGGGCGACAAGAAGGACGTGAACGTCGACTTCCCGGCTGACTACCCGGTCGACACGCTGAAGGGCAAACCGGCCGTGTTCGAGACCATGGTCAAGGAAGTGAAGGCCCCGCGGACGCCATCGATCGACGAAGAGTTCGCCAAGACGCTCGGTCTTGAAAATCTTGATGCGTTGAAGAATGCCATCAAAGCTCAGATCGCCGGCGAGTTGGGCTTCGCCACGCGCCAGCAGGTGAAGCGTGTCCTGCTTGATGCGCTCGACGAGCGGCACTCGTTCGAACTGCCGCCGATGATGGTGAAAGCCGAGTTCGACCAGATCTGGGCTCAGTTCGAAGCTGAAAAGAATGCCGGTCGCCTGTCGGACGAGGACAAGGGCAAGTCGGACGAGGAGTTGAAGTCCGAATACCAGAAAATCGCGGAGCGCCGCGTGCGCCTTGGCCTGGTGCTGGCGGAGATCGGCCGTCGTGCCGATGTCCAGATCACCAACGAGGAACTCGGCCAGGCCTTGCGCCAGGAAGCCGGCCGTTATCCCGGACAAGAGAAGGCGGTGATCGAATTCTACCGCAACAATCCCGGCGCCCTCGCTCAGCTTCGCGCGCCGATCTACGAGGAGAAGGTGGTCGACTACATCCTCTCCAAGGCGAAAGTGACCGACAAATCGGTCACCCGCGAAGAGCTGATGAAGGAAATCGGCGACGAAGAGGCGTAGCCGGGACCGCCGGGC
>DASZSI010000022.1:0-17886 GCA_035548775.1 Hyphomonadaceae bacterium | reverse complement strand
AATTGCCCAACTTCGTGCATGTCGTGCCGAAGGAAGGCGTGGCGAGGCTGGCCGCGCCGCTGGAGCTGAAGGCCGCCGAATAGCGCTCGGTTGTTCGCCCGCTTGCTCCATGCTAATCACCCAGCAAAGACAGGGGGCATGGCATGGGGACAGTTGCCGGTACAAAGGTCGATTCGGTAGCGCCACCCTCAGAGGGGCAGCTGGCGCGAGCGATCGACCGATGGATCTACGTCTTCATGGCGGCGTGGTTCATCGTTATTGCCCTGGCCGGATTCCTGCCGGACTCGGCGACGAAGATTGGCCTGGTCGATGCGGGCAAGCGCGCGCCCTTCCCCATCATCCTGCATTTGCACGCCGTGCTGATGGGCAGCTTCCTGCTGCTGTTGCTCGCGCAGACGACGCTTGTGGCGACCGGGCGACGCGCATTCCACCGCCAACTCGGACTCGCGGGCGCGGTCCTGGCGCCGGCGGTTCTTGTCGTGGGCTTCATCCTCGTCCCGACCATGTACCACCTGATCTCGGACAATGTCGCATCCGCTCCGCCCGCAGCGCAGGGCGGCATGCGGCAGACACTGCGCGCCCTCGACAACACCTTGCTGTTGCAGGTGCGGGGCGGCGTGCTGTTCGCCATCTTCGTGGGCGCCGCCCTCGCCGTACGCAAGAGCAATTCAGGGCTGCACAAACGGCTGATGTTCATCGGCGTCGCGTCAGTGCTGGGCGCGGCCTTCAACCGGATGCCCTGGCTGCCGAACACCATGCCCGGCAGCCCTCTGTCGGTCGACCTCTACATCGTGCTGGCGGTGATGCCGATGTTCGTGTGGGATGTCATCCGCACGCGCAAGATTCACGCAGCTTACCTGATCTGGGCTGCGATCGGTCTTCCAGCGGCAATCGCGGTGAACGCGTTGTGGAACGCCGACGGGTGGCATTCAACTGCGCAGCACCTGCTCGGCGCGGGCTGACGCCAGCCGCGCTTTCGGCGGAACGCGACGTGTTGCGAACGCGACTATTTCGACCAGGGCGACTTGATCACATAGCCCTGCTGCACCGGGGCCGCAGGCGCGGACTGCGTCGAGAAATTGCTCGCGCCCGGAACTGGCACGCCGGCGATCTCGGTCGGCGGGATGATCTGGAAGCCGAGGAAATTGAACAGCGCGATGAACCCGACAAAGGACAGCGCCGCCGTTACGATCACCTGCGCCAGGATGCGCATGATTAGCCCCTTGAAGAACAGCCCGGCTGCAATCGCCGCAACGGCGCTCCCGCCGAGACCCGCCATCCCCGCCACGGTCGCCAGATCGAAATTGAGGCCCATTCGTCTCTCCCACGCTATCTGCCTTCCGGTTGAACCTACGCCGGAACCTCGGTCAGGCGAATAGCGAATCGCGAGTGGCGAATAGGGCTTCGCCTTCCATCCGCTATTCGCTATTTCGCTACTCACAATTCGCGCGGAGCATCCCATGCCGGTCTATCATGGCTCCTGCCATTGCGGCGCCGTCAGGTTCGAGATCGAGCACGAGCCGACCGAGGCCTACACCTGCGACTGCTCCCTCTGCCGCAGGCGTTCGGCGCGCATGACCAGCGTGCATGAATCGAAATTCCGCATCACGCATGGGGAAGACAAGCTCTCGCTCTACCAATGGAACATGCGCATAGCGCGGCACTATTTCTGTTCGGTCTGCGGCATCTATCCCTTCCACAAGAAGCGCTCGATGCCCGACACCTATGGCGTCAACCTCGCCTGCCTCGATGACTACGATTCCTCGAAGCTGCCCTTCCGCAAGGCCGACGGCGTCGACATGACCGTATCGGCCGACGGCGCCCGCAAGGAATGGCCGGGGCCACGGGTCTGAGCCTTGCCCTTTTTACCCGGATATAATACCCGGGTAAAAAGGATCCCCGCCATGACCGACAAATCCCGCCGCAGGGAGCTGCAGCAGCAATACACCGAACGCGGACCGCAAACCGGCGTGTTCGCGGTCCGCAACATGGCGACCGGCGAGGTATGGGTCGGCGTCAGCAAGAACCTCGACAAGCAGAAGAACGGGCTGTGGGGCCGGCTCGCCAACGGCATGTGCTTCAACAAGGACGTGCAGGCCTCGTGGACCAAATCCGGCGAGACTTCTTTCGCCTACGAGATCCTCGAACACGTCAGCAAGCCCGACCCCCATGTGTTGGAACGCGAACTGCCGGAACGCGCCGCGCTGTGGCGCGAACAGCTCAAGGCCGGCACGATCAAGGGGACGTGACCACCACCATTGGTCCCAGGTCCGCGCCAGCATCCTTCCGTTTCATCGACGGCGCCCACAAGCTCGAAACCGATCCATCGAGATAAAGCGCGTTGGAACAGTCCAACTCGTCGCGAAACAGCCGCGCCAGCTTGCCGAACGACACGGGCGCATCACTGATGACGAAGAAGGCGTCGCCGCCGCGCCCAACGCCCACGCCGTTGCGCACATAGCGGCTATCGCCGTCGGCATTGATCGCCGGATGCAGCTTGCCCTTGATCACCAGCATCGGGCCCGACTGCGTCGCCCAGATCGGCGCCGGAGCATCGGCGATATAACCGTCCGCGGTCGAGACATGCGGCGAACCCCGGCCGTCAATCCAGAAGACGCCGTTCGGCTTCAGGTGGAAATTGCCGGGTCCGTTCGCGGTGTTGATGGCGTGCAGTTCCTTGCCCTTCTGGACATAGAGCCCGATCGGCGCGCCGGCCGGATCGAACATTCCGGCGTTCATCGCAAAACGAAGCTTGGCCACTTCGGTGTCATGCTCCAGCCTGTCGAAGGTGCGATAGGCAGCGCCTCTTGCCGATTTCCACACCAGCCTGATGCGATCCGTCCTGGGATTGAACCGGCAAACCACAAAGCCTTCGCCTTCGAACGAGCGATGCACGCACGCATCGGGTGCGCGTTCCTTTGCATCAGAAACGCTGAGGCTGGCCATCGCGCCCAGTACCACAAAGCCCAACAGGAAACGCGAGATCATCGCGACGTCCTCGTGGCCAATTCCGGCAATTCCAAGGAGGCTAGATCTTCACCGCCGGCAAATCGTTGAAAGCCTGGCGCAGCGAGGCCGCCCAACTGTCGCTGATCTGCCGGAACTCCTTGTGGTCCTGCTCGATGCGCAGCGTCCGCGCCCTGTATTCGTTCGCTGAGATCACCGCGAGGTCGAGCGGCATGCCGACCGACAGGTTCGACCGCAATGTCGAATCCATCGAAACCAGCGCCGCCTTGATCGCTTCATCCAGCGTCGTGTCCGGCTTGATCACCCGGTCCAGGATCGGCTTGCCATACTTGTTCTCGCCGATCTGCATATAGGGCGTGTCTTCGCCCGCCTCGATGAAGTTGCCGGCGGTGTAGACCTGGAACAGCCGCAGTTCACCGCCCTTCCTCTGCCCGGCGACGATCACTGTTGCGTCCGCCGCCGCGCCTTGCGCCTCGATGTCGGCCCGGTCCCGCTTCTGGATCTCCCGCATCGCCTCGCCCACGATCTGCGCCGCGCGATAGAGCGTGTCGCACGTCATGATGCTTTCGATCTCGGGATCGATGCGCGATTGCTTCACCTGGGTTTCGATGCGCGTGACCACGCCCTGCGTGATGCCCAGGTTGCCGGCGGTCATGATGGCGATAACGCGCTCGCCCGGCTTTTCGAACAGGAACATCTTGCGGAAGCGCGCGATGTTGTCGACGCCCGCATTGGTGCGGGTGTCCGACAGGAGGACCAGGCCGGCCTTCAGCTTGAGACCCACGCAATAGGTCATGTCCGTCCCAGGTCCCCGAGCAATGCAATCCGACTATTGCTGACTCTGCCCTTGAGTCTGCCCGGCTGTCTCGCTGATGTCGACAGAGGCGAGAAGCCGCTCCCTGGGCGCGCCGGCAACATTGCCCCGGATCGGCGCGGCGTCAGCCGAATCAAACCCGCAACCGAGCCTGATATAGCGTTCCGTCGGACAAATCCGGTTGGCGGGGTCAAATCCCACCCAGCCGATATCGGGCACATGAACCTCGGCCCAGGCGTGCGTTTCGGTCAGTTTCGTCTCCGGCGCGAGCATGTAGCCCACGACATACCGCGCCGGAACGCGGGAGGCGCGCGCCGCTGCGATCATCACGTGCGCGAAATCCTGGCAGACGCCCTTTCCTTGCTTCACCGCCTGCGCCGCCGTGGTCTTCGAATCGGTGGAAGCCGAAACATAGTCCAGCGCGTTCGAAACCGCCGCCGAAAGCGCGTGAGCCCTGTCGAGCGGCTTTGCTCCCTCCACGCCGGCCGCCAGCTTCCTGATCCTGTCATCTGCTTCGGTCAGCGCCGTCTGCCTCAGATAGACATTGGGGCGAACATTGTCCCTGAGGCCTCGCACCACCCCGGCCGTGTCGCTGCACTCGACCTCGCCTTCGGCCACGATTGCAACCGTGTCGCCGGCGCCGTTGCACGTCCACACCGACTCGCGATCGCCGGTCGCGGTGGTCAGCAGCGCCGGAACCGCCTGCCCGTTCACGCTCACCGACCATCGCAAGACACGCTGGCTGTCGAACGCCGGCGGGTAGAGGCGCAGCCGCAGGGCGCATCGCTCGGGCGCCGGCTCGTAGGTGTAGGTGGTGGCGTGGCGAACGGTGAGGCGCATGACTAGAAGTAATATGCCTTGCTGATCTCGTCGGACAGGCGGCGCGTCGTCCCGATCGCGTCGGAAATGAATTCGTGCAGGCCGCTCTGGAACAGGCGCTCGATCCTTAGGCCGTCCAGCAGCGCCACCATCTCCGCCGCCGTCGCCTGGCAAGCCTGCCGCTCGCCATAAAGGTCAGCCAGGTCGTCGAGGAACCGCCGTATCGCGCGATAGCAGTAGGATACCGAGCGCGGGAAGATCGCATTGAGGATCAGGAAGTCCGCAATGCCCCACGGCGTGTAGTCGCCCTTGTAGACATGGTGATAGGCGCGCAGAGCCGAGGTCGCGCGCAACACGCTGGTCCATTGGTGATAGTCGCGCCCACCGCCGACCACGTCCGTCTCCGGCAACAACACGTAGTATTTCACGTCGAGCAGGCGCAGCGTCATGTCCGCCCGCTCGATCAAACCACCCATGCGCAGGAAGAAGTACCCGTCATTGCGAAGCAGCGAGCCCTCGGTCGCGCCACGAAACGCCGCCGTCCGGTTCTTGGTCCACTCCAGCAGCGACGGCAAGTTTCTCAGCGCCGTCTCGGCATCCATCTGGCCCAGCTGCCGCCAGCCGTCATTGAGGGCCTCCCACATGTCCTGCGTCAGCGCCGTGCGCACCGCGCGTCCGTTTGCGCGCGCCGAGGTCAGGCACGAGCGGATCGAGGACAGATTCTCCTGGTTGAGCAGCAGGCGCCCAACCACTTCCCCGGCCGAAAGGCTCTTGGCCTCCGCCAGCTCCGGCGCGGAGCCAGAGGCCGCCACCACCGAGCGCCATTCGTCCATCTCGTTCGAACCGGGCAGCATCGCCATGCGATAGCCCATCTCGATGAGGCGCGCGGTTGCATCCGCCCGCTCCATGTAGCGGCCCATCCAGTAGAGGTTCTCTGCGGTGCGGCTCAGCATGCCAAATCCACAAACATCAGTCCGCCAAAATCCACGTATCCTTCACCCCGCCGCCCTGGCTGGAGTTCACCACCAGCGACCCCTTCTTCAGCGCCACGCGCGTGAGGCCGCCCGGCGTCAGGCGGATATCCTTGCCGACCAGGCAGTAGGGGCGAAAGTCGACATGGCGCTCTTCCACGCCGCTATCGCCGAGGATCGGCGCCGTCGAGAGATCGAGCGTCGGCTGGGCGATGAACTCGCCGGGGTTCGCCTTGATCTTGGCGCGGAAGGCTTCGATCTCCTTCTTGGTCGCGTGCGGCCCGATCAGCATTCCATAGCCGCCGGAGCCATGGACGCGCTTCACCACCAGGTCCTTGAGATTGTCGAGCACGTATTTGCAATCGTCCGGCGCGGCGCAGCGCCAGGTCGGCACATTCTCCAGGATCGGTTTCTCGCCAAGATAGAACTTGATCATGTCCGGCACGAAGACATAGATCGCCTTGTCATCCGCCACGCCCGCCCCCGGCGCCGAACACAGGGTCACGCCGCCGGACCGATAGACGTTGAACAGCCCCGGCACGCCCAGCAGCGAGTCCGCCTTGAACGTCAGCGGGTCGATGTAGGTGTCGTCGATCCGCCGGTAGATCACATCCACCCGATGCGGCCCGCGCGTCGTACGCATCCAGCAAAGGCCATTCTCGACGAACAGGTCCTGCGGCTCGACCAGTTCGATGCCCATCAGGTCGGCAAGGAAGGAGTGCTCGTAGTAGGCCGAGTTGAGCGAACCCGGCGTCAGCAGCACGACGGTTGGATCATCATCGCACTTGATCGGCGCCACTTCCTCCAGCGTCTTCTTCAGCATCACCGGATACGAGTCGACGTGCTCGACGAAGCCCGCCTGGAACAGTTGCGGGAACATGCGCATCATGATCTCGCGGTTCTCCAGCATGTAGGAGACGCCCGAGGGCGTGCGGCAGTTATCCTCCAGCACCTGGAAGCGATCGCCGTCCGTTCGCACGATGTCGACGCCCACGATATGGCTGTAGACCTTGCCCGGCGGATCGACGCCGATCATGTCCGGCAGGAAGGCTTCGTTCTGGAAGACCAGCTCCTCCGGAATCACGCCCGCGCGCAGGATCTCCGCGCGGTGATAGACGTCGTAGAGAAACGCATTGAGCGCGCGCGACCGCTGCTTGATGCCGCGCGACAGCCGCCGCCACTCGCTGGCCCCGAACACCCGCGGGATCAGGTCGAACGGGATCAGCCGCTCCGGGTCCCCGCCCTCGCCATAGACGGCGAAGGTGATGCCGATCTTGCGGAAGATCGCCTCCGCTTCGTCCTGGCGCAGCCGCAACAGGTCGACGCCGGCCCCGTTGATCCACTCGGCGACCTTGTCATAAGGCGCCCTGACCGACCGGTCGTCCGCGAACATTTCGTTGTACATGCAGCCCCAGTCCTAGCCGGACCCGAGGCAGCCACGAAGGCATCTTTCCTGACCACTTCGGACCGCCGGAAGTCCTGCCCAAACTTTAGGCAGCAATTTCGGGGAACCACAACGACTATTCGATCACCGGTTTCCACCCGCCCAGCACGAACTCGGGCTTGCGATAATTGGCGATCGTCTCGGCGTCCTTGGGCAGGGTCAGTTGCTTCGACACCGGATGGCGTTGCGACATGTCGATCGGCCGGCCGTCCATGTCGGTTGTATTGTACTCCCACAGGTGGACGTTGGCGCTGTCGAAGCCCGGCGCTTCCTCGACTGGCCCCCACCCTTCCGGCGGCACGCCTTTCGTCTTCGCATTGATCAGCACCATCTCTGCGTAGGGAAAGTTGGCGTTGGCTGCGCCGGCCGGGCCGTTCCTCGGCAAACGCGCGAACACAGCTTTGGACCGCTGGCCACCCGGGTTGTCCTTGGAAACCGTCCACGGCAGCGGCTCGTCGATCATCACGAACGTCGAATCCACGAAGACATTGCCATGGCTGCCCTGTGGCGTGCGCGTCCAGGTGAACGGCCCGATCGAGTGCAACTCGCACCGCAGGCAGTAGAGCGATGCATAGCCAAGGATCGTGTCCCCATGCCCCGTCAGCTTGCTGTCGGCCATGTAGAGCGTGCCATAGGTCGTCAGCGCATCGCCCGATCCGTTCAGCGTCATGTGGTCGATGACGTTTTCCTTCCCGCGCACCAGCAACGCTTCGGCCTGCCCGATGAAACTGTTGGTGATGGTGAAGTTCTGTAGCTGGACGCCGTTGGAATTCTGGATCGAGAACGCCGGCCGCCGCGACGGCCCGCTCCGCGGCGGGTTGAGCGCGCTGTTGTTGGGATAGGTGACGACGACCTTGTCCCGGTCCTGGCCCCGCACCGTGATGTTGGACTTGTCCGCGAGGTAGACCAGCTCCTCGTAAGTTCCGTTCTGGACGAAGACCGTCACGCGCTTTGCCGGCTTCGCTGGCGCAAAATCCAGCGCGCCCTGGACCGTGTTGAAATCCCCACTGCCATCCGCCGCCACTGTCAGGCGCGCCGCATCCGCCGCGGGCGCGGCCAACTTGGTCGTGAACGTCCAGCCCTTCTCGCCGAACCCCGCAAACCCGCCGGGCGCCTGCAGCACGCCGGCATCCATCTTCACCGCATAGCTGTGGCCGTATTTCAGCTTGCCATTGTGCGGATAGATCGTCGCCGTCGCGCCTCGCACGATGATCGGGAAGAAATGGAAGTCGACGCCCTCGATCGTGTTGACCTGGTAGTCCGACATCTTGGTGGCCTGCCCTTGCGCCTGGCGTTCTGCTTCGGTCGTCGCCGTGGAGCGTCCATTGGGGTTGGGCGAAGACGGCACGCTCATGTCGAGCGTATCGACCAGGGAATTGTCCGCCGTATCGTAGACCCGGATCAGTCCCGACGCTCCGATGGCGGGCGCGCCGGCAAACGTCAGCACAAGATGCGTGTCGGGGTTCACGTTCCTCGCGCCGTTCGCCGGAAATAGAACCGGCGCGCCAGGAACCGAAGTCACAGCCTTCGCGCTCGAGCCTCCATCCGCCACGCAGGCCGCCAACGGCAACGCCAGCGCAACCATCGCAGCCAACCGGATCGCATCGCCCCGCATGCTGTTTCTCCCAACTTCCCGGTATTAAAGGGAACCGGTGTCAGGATTAGAACAATCCGGCGCCGGTTGCGACCTCGAAATCCCGATCCGGCGTCTTGTCCGCGCCTTCGCCCACAGCTAGCTGACGCCATGGCCGACCCCGCCCTCACCGTCGAGGCAAAGCTCAAGGCCCTCGCACGCGCGTCGGGCTTTGATGATGCGCGCATCTGCAGGGCCGACGCCGCATGGGAGGCTGGCGATCATCTCGCGGAGTTCGTCGCCTCCGGCTGGCAAGGCGATATGGGCTGGCTGGCCGAGACGCTGGAGCGCCGCCGTCACCCCACCGCCATGTGGCCCGAAGCGAAGTCAGCGCTGGTCGTCGGTCTCAACTACGGACCTAGGCACGATCCACTCGCCTCCCTTGAACATCGCGACCGCGCAACGCTCTCGGTCTACGCCTCCAACGCCGACTATCACGACGTACTGAAAAAGCGCCTGCGCAAGCTCGCGTCGGATTTCGCCAACTCGTCCGGCGCTGGAGTGAAGATCTTCGTCGACACCGCGCCGCTGATGGAAAAGCCGCTGGCCCAGCGCGCCGGCCTTGGCTGGCAGGGCAAGCACACCAACCTGGTCAGCCGCGACTTCGGCTCCTGGCTGTTCCTCGGCGTGATGCTGACCGACGCAGAACTCGAACCTGATCCTGCCTCGGACGACTCGTGCGGAACCTGCCGAGCCTGTCTCGACATCTGCCCCACCAACGCCTTCCCCGCACCCTACAAGCTCGATGCCCGCCGCTGCATCTCCTACCTCACCATCGAGCACAAAGGCCCGATCCCGCGCGAGTTCCGGAACGCGATGGGCAACCGCATCTATGGCTGCGACGACTGCCTATCGGTCTGCCCCTGGAACAAATTCGCCAGCGCCGCCCGTGACGCCGCATTTCATCCCAGACCCGAACTGAATTCGCCCCTTCTGGCTGATCTGGCGCAACTTGATGACGCCGGGTTTCGTGAGGTTTTTTCGGGCTCTCCAGTCAAGCGAATAGGCCGCGACCGGTTCGTGCGGAACGTCATGGTCGCACTTGGCAATTCGGGCGAGACGCGACTCGCGGATGTGTGTATCCAGAGACTGGACGATGCGTCTCCGCTGGTGCGGGGCGCAGCCGTCTGGGCTCTGGGGTCTCTGTCACCGACAACCTTCGAAGCCGAGCGCGTACGCCGACGACCCGTCGAGCCCGATCCCGACGTGTGTGAGGAATGGGATGTTGGACCAGAAGCCGGACGGCAGGCCGGATGATTCCGACCTCTTCGAGGAAAGCGCCCACGAGGCGGTGATCGCCGACCGCGACACTGACTCGCCGTCCGCCGGCGGCGGCATGCTCGGCCGTTTCCGCGCCGGCGTCACCAGCCATCCCAACGCTCCCGGCGGCAAGCCGCTGTGGCGGCGCATCCTGGTTGCGGTCCTGTTGTGGAGCGGCCTTGCCGCGGTCGCTTTCCTCGTCCTCAGCGTGCTCGCCGTTTTCGTGATTGGATGGACCGGCCCGCCGCCGACCTTCAACATGGCCGGTAAGGCAATGGACGGCGTCGAGGTTCGCCGCACCTGGGTCGACCTCAAGGATGTCTCGCCCCACATCGTGCGCGCGGTGATCGCGTCGGAAGACCAGAATTTCTGCCTGCACCACGGCTTCGACTACAACCAGATCCAGAAGGCGCTCGACGAAGCCGAACGCGGCCGCGACCTGCGCGGCGCCTCCACCATCTCGCAGCAGACCGCCAAGAACGTCTTCCTGTTCAACGGCGGCGGCTTCGTGAGGAAAGGCTTCGAGGCCTATTTCACGGTCATGATCGAATGGATGTGGTCCAAGCCGCGGATCATGGAGATCTATCTCAACGTCGCCGAATGGGGCGATGGCATCTTCGGCATCGAAGCGGCGGCGCAGGAGCGTTTCCACGTCTCGGCCAAGAACCTCACCGCCACGCAAGCCGCATCGCTTGCCGCAGTATTGCCAAGCCCGAACAAGTGGCGCGTCGACGGCGCCTACGCCACCGGCCGCCGCAACCAGCAGATCCAGGCCCTGATGGGCGTCGTCCGCCGCGACGGGCTGGACAAGTGCGTGGTGAAGTAGTGGAGCCGGGACCGCCGGGCTCCTGCCCGGCAAGGCGCCTCAATCGTCACGTTGGTTGTTGCTGAATCCCACAGCCGGGCAGAGCCCGGCGGTCCTAGATCAATTCCCCACCACGTGCGGCCGCGCCTCCGTCGGCGCTTCCTTCAGCACCGGGTCTTCCATGCCCGCCTTGCGCATCGCCTCGCGGATGTCGCCGCGCAGCACGGCGATGTTCACGTCCTTGGGCGATTGCTTCAGCGCCGCTTCAACATCGTCGAACGCCTCGGGCAACTTGTTGAGCTTCAGCCGCGCATAGGCTCGCGCCTGCAGCGCCTCGGCGTCTCCCGGCGACAGGGAAATGGCTGTGTCGAGGTCGTCCGACGCTTCCTTCCACTTCTCCTCCATCGTGAAGGCGCGGGCGCGATCCTTGTGCATCTCGGCGTCCCTGGGCGCGATCTTGATGGCGGCGGACAGCACGCTCACCGCCGATTGCGGATCCTTCGCCAGCATCCAGGCATTGCCCGCCTGCGCGAGATAGACGACGCGCTGCTCGATCGAGCCACTGTCCTTCTCGTTGGCCAGCTGCTGCAGCTGCAGCGCGCCGGCCTCCTCCTGCCCCAGTCCGATCAGGGCCAGCGCAGCGCACTGCCGCGCCGCCGGCGTCTGGCCCTGCGACAGCCAGTGCAGCGCCTCCTGATAAGCCTGGTCGGGGTCCTTATCGATCAGGTCGGAGCACGACTGCATCCGCGCCTGGTCGCTCTGCTGGGCCAGCGCCGGCGTCGGCCCAGCGCAGACGGCAAGAAGGAACAGGACGGCGAGACGCATGAAACTGGCCTTTTGGGCTTGTTGAGGCGCATAAGCACTACGCCATCCATCGGGGCAGGACATGCTTCCAAAACAGCTCTTTGTGTTCGGATTTGGGTATGTCGCCTCCCGCCTCGCCCTCACGCTGGCGCCGAAGGGCGTTGCAACCATCGGCACAACACGCACCGAAGCGTCTGCAGCTGACCTGAAAACGCGGGGTCTCAACGCTGTCGTCTGGCCAGGCGCGGACATTACACCACCGGCGGGCGCGGCCTGGCTGATCTCGGTTCCGCCGGATGACAATGGCTGCCCCGTATTCCGCAGCTTCGGAACGACGGCGAAGACCGCCTCATGGATCGGCTACCTCTCCACCACCGGCGTCTATGGCGATCTCGGCGGCGGCTGGGCGTTCGAGGAAACCCCGCTCAACCCGCAAAGCCGGGAAGCGATCAACCGCGCCAGGGCCGAAGCCGAATGGCGCTCCGCAGGCGCAAGCATCTTTCGCCTGCCGGGCATCTATGGTCCGGGACGATCACAGCTGGAACGCGTGCGCGAACCGGGAGCGCGCAGGATCGTGAAGGAAGGCCAGGTGTTCTCCCGCATCCACGTCGCCGACCTCGCCGACCTGCTCGCGCTTTCAATCGAACAAGGCGGAGCGCCCGACATCTACAATGTCTGCGACGACGAGCCGGCCCCGGCCGACCAGGTCTTGGTCTACGCCGCCGAACTCCTCGGCCTGCCGCCACCGCCCGCTGTGGCGTTCGAAGACGCCAATCTCTCCCCCGCTGCCCAGCGCTTCTACGCAGAATGCAAGCGCGTCTCGAACGCGAAGGCGAAAGGCGTGTTCGGATGGGCGCCGCAGCATCCGAACTTTCGGGAGGGGTTGGCCGATTGTTTGAAGCGGGAGCGTGAGCTGCCGAAATCCTAGAGGCGCGTTTCCGCTACTTGTTCACACCTAAGCCTGATCCACCCCATCCGCCGTCGCCAACACCAGCGAAACCATCCGCTCGATGTCCTGCGGCCGCGACAGGCGATGGTCGCCGTCCTTGACGAACGTCCAGGTCACGTCCTGCGACCGCAGCTTGTCGGCCAGCTCCATCGAATAGGTCCACGGCACGTCTTCATCGAGGCCGCCTTGCAGGATGCGCACCGGCAGCTCGATGGGAATTTCCCTGTCCATGATCAGCCAGCGCCTGCCCTCCTCGATCAGCTCGCGCCTGATCGGATAGCCGGCCGGGTCATAGGGCGAAGGCCGCGTCCAGAAGCCTTGCTCCATGATCTGGCGTTTCTGATCGTCGCTGAAGCCCGCCCACATCAGCCGCTCGGTGAAATCCGGCGCAGGCGCCAGCAGCACCAGGGCCTTCACCCGCTCCGGCCGGGCCAATGCCGCCAGCAGCGCCATCCACCCGCCCATCGACGACCCGACCAGAACCACCGGCCCAGCCGTCAGCTGGTCGATCACCGCCAGCGCATCCGATCGCCAGCGCCCAACCGTTCCGTCCTCGAATTTTCCACCGCTTTCGCCATGGCCAAAATAGTCGAACCGGACAAAAGCGCGCCTCGCCTCACGGGCGTGGGCGTGCAATGCACTCGCCTTCTCGCCGAGCATGTCGGAATGAAACCCGCCCAGCCAGACGATACCGGCCCGCCCGTCCTCGCCTGCCGTGCGGCGAAACGCCAGCGGAACTCCGTCCTGGTTGAAATGTTCGGTATGATCGAATGGCATGCGCTAAACTATTGATTGGTTTGCGTGAAACTCAAAAGCGACTATTGGGGCCGGGGCCGGGGGGCGCCGGGAATATCGGGAGAGAACCAGTCCTTGCCATTGTCGGGGGCGACAATCCTGCAGGTCATTCCACACCTCTCCGCCGGCGGCGCCGAGCGGACGGTGATCGAAGTGACTGAAGCTCTGACCGCGGCCGGCGCCAAGTCGCTGGTGGCCTCGGCCGGCGGCCGGCTGGAAGGCGAGCTGGCCCGCGCCGGCGGCGAACTCATCCAGATCGACAGTCTCCCGACCAAGAACCCCCTCCAAATCTACAGCAACGCCACCGCCCTCTCGAAGATCATCGGCAAGCGGAATGTCGGCCTGGTCCACGCCCGCTCGCGCGCGCCGGCCTGGAGCGCCTACTGGGCCGCGCATCGCATGAAGCGCCCCTTCGTCACCACCTACCACGGCATCTACAACGCCAAGGGCCGGCTCAAGCAGTGGTACAACTCGATCATGTCGCGCGGCGACGCGGTGATCGCGAACTCGGAGTTCACCGCCAATCACGTCCGCAAGGCCCACCCCGATGCGGCCGGCCGCATCGTGACGATCCATCGCGGCGTCGATATCGCCCGGTTCTCCCCGGAAGCCGTCAACGAGGAGCGCAAGAACCGCCTGATCAAGGAATGGCGTATCGACCCCGGCAAGGACGAGGCGATCATCCTCCTTCCGGCCCGCATGACGGGCTGGAAAGGCCACCGCGAGGCCATCGCCGCCGCCAGCCTGCTGGTCCGCCGCCCCGGACCGCCCTGGATCATGGTTTTTGCAGGCGATGACCAGGGCCGGGACGCCTACATGCTCGAGCTGTCGCAGCTGATCTCCAGTCACGGCCTTGACGACAGGATCGCAATGGTGGGCCATTGTGACGACATGCCAGCGGCCCTCGCCCTCTCGGATATCGTGATCGCCCCGTCCAACGAGCCGGAGGCCTTTGGCCGGGTTGCGGCCGAAGCCGGCGCGATGGCGCGCCCGGTGGTAGGCTCCGATATCGGCGCCCAGCCTGAAATCATCGAAAACGGCGCGACCGGTTACGTCATTCCCCCGTTCAACCCGGCCGCCCTGGCCAACGCCATCGGCGGCTTGCTCGACATGGGCCCCACCGGCCGCGCGGCCATAGGCGCTGCGGCGCAGGCCCGGATCCGCGAGAAATTCACGACAGTGGCCCTTCAGCAGGCGACATTGGCCGTCTATGAGCGTCTCATTGGGAAAGCCCAATGAACGACCTCAACACCTTTACCCCCCCGCATAATCCGGGCGACACGCTCAAGCGCGTGCTGGTCATCAAGCTCGGCGCGCTCGGCGACTTCGTCCAGGCGCTCGGCGCGATGCGCGTCGTGCGCGCGACCCATCCGTCCGCCCGCATCACCCTCCTCACCACGCCGCCCTACGAGGCCTTCGCTAAGGCGTGTCCCTATTTCGACATCGTGGAGTCCGACGGACGGCCGCGAGACCTTAAGGGCAAGGCCGATCTCATCCGCCGCCTGCGGGCGGCGGGCTACGACATGGTCTACGACTTCCAGAACAACGACCGCACCGCGCAGTACTTCGCCGGCCTCACGGGCAAGAAGCCACTGTGGTCGGGCGCCGCCAGCGGCGCATCGCACATGCACCGCAACCCGAACCGCGCGGCGATGCACAACTTCGACCGCCTGACCGAACAGCTGCTGCACGCCGGCCTCGGTCCCAAACCCCCGGGCGATCCCACCGGCTGGATCACCGGACAGGATCTTGCGCCCAGCCTCGACTGGATCCGGCCCGCCTTCCGCGACCCGCCGCGCTTCCAGCCGGAGTTCTTCAACCTCTACGGTCCCTACATGCTGCTGATCCCCGGCTCGTCCGCCGAGCACCCGGAGAAGCGCTGGCCGATGGACCGCTTTGCCGCCATCGCCAAATGGGTGGCGGACGCCGGCGTCACGCCGGTGGTCATCGGCGGCAAGGACGAAGGCGACATAGGCAACCAGATCCTGAAGCTCGAACCCCGCGCCAGGAACATCGTCGGCCGCACCGATCTGTTCCAGCTGGCCACCCTCGCTGAACGCGCCGTGCTGGCGGTGGGCGGCGACACTGGGCCGATGCACCTTGCCGCCGCCGCGCGCTGCCCCGGTGTCTGCCTGTTCGCCCAGGAATGGACCCACCAGATGGCGGGCGAGCTGCAGACCGTCTGGAATCCGCAGACGCGCCTTGGCCGGGCGGCGCCGAGGGGCGGCCCCATGGTGCTGTTGCACGCGGAAACGCTCGATTCGCTGGGTGTGGACGACGTGAAATTCGCCGCCCTCAGCATGGGCGTCATGCCTCCCAGCACGGTCCGCCCCGTCCGCAAGACGGAGGCCCCGCCCGCCGAGGAAGGCGCTGATCCAGCGCCCGACGCCGCCTCCGCCCAGGACGTTTCGCCCCCCGACCTGGGGACGGAATCCGGTCCGCGGCTTGCCCAAGGCTCCGATTCTTGAACATTTGCCCGTCCGAAGGCATATTTCCGCGCTCGTAAGCTCTCAGGGAGAATCCAATAGCTCAGCGTCCACAAGCCGCGCCGTCGCCCAAGAAGGAAGGTCCGCGGGTCAATGATGAAATCCGCGCGCCGCGCGTCCTCCTCATCGACGAGAAGGGTGAAAAACAGGGCGAGATGCCCATCGACGCCGCGCTAGACGCCGCTCGTGAAGCCGGCCTCGACCTGGTCGAAGTCGCGCCCGACAACGTTCCGCCCGTCGTGAAGATCACTGACTACGGCAAGCAGCGCTTTGCCGAGCAGAAGAAAAAGGCCGAGGCGCGGAAGAAGCAGAAATCCGCCGATCTGAAAGAGATCAAGCTTCGCCCCAACATCGACAAGCACGATTACGAGGTGAAGGGCCGCTCGATCCGCCGCTTCTTCGAGGAAGGCGACAAGGTGAAGATCACCATGCGCTTCCGCGGCCGCGAGATGGCGCACCAGCACCTCGGCATGGAGCTTCTCGCCAAGGTGAAGCAGGAATTCGCCGACGTCGCCAAGGTCGAGTCCGAGCCCCGGCTCGAAGGCCGCCAGATGGTGATGGTGCTGTCGCCCAAGTAAGGCGGCTCTTGCAGGACAGGAGGTTTGCCGGTGACGAGGATCAGGATCGCCGCCATGGCGGTCGCATGTCTGGCGCCGGCCCTGCTGCTCCTGGCGTGCAACAAGGCGCCAGAGCCGTCCGCTCCCGCAACACCGGCTGCTCCCGCAACAACTCCGTCGGCGCCATTGGCCGCTCCGACCGAACCGGCGCCGGCATCGCCCGCGCCCGCTCCGGACGCAAAGGCCGAGGCCGAGCACAAGAAGCAGATCGATGACCTGGTGAAAGCCGGCCAGGAAGCCGCGAAGGCGGACGAGGCTGCCGGCCTCCAGCCCTATTCGCTGGCGATCAAGCAATACAATCCGAAGACCCAGCATTTCATCTGGGTCCTGCCCGAAGGCGTGCATGGCCTGAAGCCCTGGAACATGCAGGTCGTCATCAAGGAGAAAGGCGAGGTGAAGTACGACTCGGCCTTCCCGTTGAAGGACGAGGTCGTGCCCGCTTCGAACTTCCCGGAACTGCCGCCGAAGTCCGAGGTCGTGCGCCTGTCGGACGATGGCTCGTGGGACGCCCACATGGCCGAGGTCAACAAGAAGATCGACGATCTGGTCGCGCAGTACGGCCACGGCAATGGCGAGCTGCTGATGCAGTCCGAGCTGCACACCAGGATCGATGACGCGCACCGGAAAATGTACTGCCAGGACGGCGTGAAGCCTAAGGTCCGCTTCTATCTCGAGGATGCCTCCACGAAGAAGCTGACGCAGTTCTCGTTCGGCCCGCTAGGCCCGCTGTTCGAACAGGCGATCCTCAAGGGTTGCAAGACCTGAAAGCTTGAAGCCGCACCAGACAGGACTAGGTGTTTGCCTATGAAACACATCTCCGTCATCACCCTCGCAGTTTTCGCCATGGCCGCCTGCAGCCCGGCTGACAAACCGTCCGAAACGCCAGCGCCGGCGAGCGCGCCAGCGTCCTCGACGCCGGCCCCGCCGCCCGCCGCCGACGCCTCCAATCCTCCCGCGGCCAGCACGGCGGAAGACGCCTGCGGCAAGGCGAAATACGCCGACCTCGTCGGCAAGCCCGCGACGGACCCGGCCGTTCCTCCGGCCAGCCCCTCGGTGCGTCACATCACCCCCGGCATGCAGGTCACGATGGATTTCAGGGCCGACCGCCTGAACATCCGGATCGGGGTCGACGGCAAGATCACCGAGATCAGCTGCGGCTAGCTTTCCCCACGGGATTCATGCGAAACAGCGCCAGTCGCCGGATCTGGCGGCCGAATGCGCTTGCGGTGTGGGAGACCCGCTTGCGCGCAACCTGAAAACGGGGGCCAGCCATGGACCGTCAGACCACCACCTATCTCATCACCTTTGCCGTCATCGCCCTGTTCATGGGCATTCGTATCTGGCGCTCCGGACGCGCGCAGAAGCTGAAAGTCGAGCGGATGTGGATCCGCCCGGCCATCCTTCTGGTCATCATCGGCCTGTCGATCGCCAGCCAGCCGCCGTCGCTCGACCCGGTCACCCTCGCAATCCTCGCCATCGTCGCCGTGATCGGCTTCGGCCTGGGCCTGCTGCGCGGCCGCAT
>DASZSI010000021.1:0-15190 GCA_035548775.1 Hyphomonadaceae bacterium | reverse complement strand
CCACAAGGCTGCTCACAGCCAAAGATGCCTCGAAAACAGAAAACGGCGCGATCCGGAGATCGCGCCGCTTCTCAATTCACAGCTTGTGGAGAGGCCGTAGCCCCGCCGATCAGCCGGCTTTCGAAGCCTGATAGATGTCGTCGATCGCCTTGCCGAGCGCCTTGTCGAATTCGGCATCCGACTGCTGGGCCGAAAGGCCTTCGGTGAGCGCGCGCGAGAACGACGCGATCACGCCCGTGTTCTGCGCGAGCACCTTGTTGGCTTCATCGCGGCTATAGCCGCCCGACAGCGCCACGACGCGCATGACGCGCGGATGGTCGACCAGCGGCTTGTAGAGGTTCGGCTTGGTCGGCAGCGTCAGTTTCAGCATGGCCTGCTTGTCAGCCGGCAACGCGTTGAGAGCTTTCAGGAGTTCGGCAAGCAGGATGTCTTCCGCCTGAACCTTGTCGGCGATCGAGATCGTGACTTCCGGCTCGATGATCGGCATCAGGCCGTGGGCCAGGATCTGGTTGCCGACTTCGAACTGCTGCTTCACGACGGCGGCGATGCCCTTCTGGTTCGCGGCGTTGATGACCGAGCGCATCTTGGTGCCGAAAATACCCTTGGCGACGGCCTTCGTGAGCAGCTTGTCGAGGTCCGGCATAGCCTTCATCACCTGCACGCCGTCGACTTCGTCCGCGAGGCCTTTGTCGACCTTCAGGAAGGGCACGACGCGGCGGTTCTTCCAGAGATATTCAGCGGTCGGCACGCCGTCGATCTCGCCGTCCATGGTGCGTTCGAACAGGATCGCGCCCATCACCTTGTCGCCGGTGAAGGCAGGCGACTTGATGATGCGGGCCCGCATCTTGTGGATCAGGGCGTACATCTGGTCGTCGCCCGAATATTCGCTTTCCTTGATGCCGTAGAGACGCAGAGCCTTCGGGGTGGAGCCGCCCGACTGGTCGAGAGCGGCAATGAAGCCGGCTTTCTTGGCGGCCTGTGAGGTCATTTCTGCGTTAGGCATGTCGTCGTCCCGCTATTGGAAAATGTTGATACGCCGCGACTTCCCACCTGGCGCAGCATGATCGAAACACCGCTGGGCCACCTGGAAAATCCCCCACAAGCTGTATTCCGCGTTGTGGCGGCACAGCGAATTGCGGTCAACTGCGACGCAGCAACCGGCGTTCCAGCACGCTTGCCGCTGGCCCGGTAAATGCCCGCAATGGGCGGCAACGGACACGCCCCCGGACAGCGCGCTCCCGAAGGGAAGGGTTGAACATGGATCAGCCGGCCAAGCCAAAACTGGCGCTCGTCACCGGCGCGTCCTCGGGCATCGGCAGGGCCTTCGCCCGCAGGCTCGGCGGCGAAGGCTACAACCTTGTCGTGGTCGGCCGCCGCCGCGACCGTCTGGAGGAGCTCGTCAGGGAATTTCCGAGTATCGAAGTCTCTCCGCTGGTCGCCGATCTCGCCACGGACGCAGGCGTGGAGACAGTCGCCGAAGTTTGTTCGACCCGGGATCTCGCCATGCTGGTCAACAATGCCGGCGTCGCGCACTACATGCCCTTTGCGCAGCTCCCCAGCGGCAAGGCGCAGGAACTCCTTCACGTGAAGGCCGTGGCGCCGGCGATGCTGGCCCATGCGGCGGTCCCGGGGATGATCGCCAGGGGGTCGGGCGCGATCATCAACGTGTCGGGCATGCTGGCCTTCAGCGGTCCTGCGCCCGTGGACAAGCTTCCGCTGCGCCGGGCGGTCTATGTCGCAACCTGCGCCCACCTCGTCGCGCTGTCCCAGGTCCTGGCGGAGGAGTTGAGGCCGCAAGGCATCCAGGTCCAGGCGCTGTGCCCCGGCGTGGTCGCGACCGAATTCCACGAGCGGCAGGGTCTCGACCTCAGCGCCATGCCTCGCATGTCCGCCGACGATGTCGTCACCGCAAGCCTGCGCGGCCTCTCGTTGGGCGAAGTAATCTGCGCGCCCGGCGTTGACCGTCGAGACTTGCTGGACGCAATGGCCCAGGCCCAGCTTGCCGCGTTCGGCGCTCAATCGCCCCAGCTCGCAGCCCGTTACCGGTAAGGCTGCGCCTCAGCCCTGCAACTTCACGCCCAGCGCCGCGGCGGCCGCCGCCACGAACTTGTTGGTCTGGGCGAAGGCGGCGTCCAGCGGCTGCTCGTCGGTCTTGTCGCTGATCTTCTTCCAGTTGGCGGCGACGTCGTCGCAGGTCGCATGCTCGCCTCCCAGGAAGACGGCCGGCGTCTCGTAGATGTGGACGACCGAGAAGCAGCCCGCGCCGGCGCCCAGCACCGTCTTGGTCGGGGCCTCGTCGCTCACCAGGAACAGGACGCCCGGCGACACCAGTTCCGGCGCCATCAGCTTGGCGACCTGCTCGGGGATGAGGCCCTCGAGCATGCGCGTGGCGGCGGTCGGGGCGAGCGTGTTGACGCGGATGTTGTTCTTCGCGCCTTCCTGGGAGAGCACATTCATCAGGCCGATCATCGCGGCTTTGGCGGCGCCATAGTTCGACTGGCCGAAGTTTCCGTAGATGCCCGAGGCCGACGAGGTCAGCATGATGCGGCCATAGTTCTGCTCGCGCATCGTCTCCCACACCGCCTTGGTGCAGTTGGCGGTGCCGAAGAGGTGCACGTCAACGACCTTCTTGAAGTCGTCCATCGTCATCTTCGAGAATGTCTTGTCGCGCAGGATGCCGGCGTTGTTGATGAGGATGTCGACGCGGCCCCATTTCGCCTTGGCTTCGGCGACCATCTGCTCGACCTGGTCGAGCTTGGTGATGTCGGCGCCGTTGCCGATGGCGTCGCCGCCGCCCTTCTTGATTTCGTCCGCCACGGCCTGCGCCGCGGAGACCGAGCCGCCCGAACCGTCCACCGATCCGCCGAGGTCGTTGACCACGACTTTTGCGCCGCGCGCCGCAAGCTGCAGGCAGTGCTGCCGGCCCAGGCCGTTGCCGCCGCCGGTCACGATGGCGACCTTGCCGTCAAATCGAATGGTCATCGGTGTCCTCATTCAGGAATGCGGACATGCCGATGGCAAAGGCGGGCGAGGAAGGCAAGGGGGCGCCGGGCCGCGCCGCTCCTTGGTACCCGCAAGGTTACCTACCGGCCGATATTTTGCTGCAGGGCCGCAGGATAGCGCTCTCCTTGCACCTTGATGTCGGCCAGCGACTGCTCGATCAGCTTGAGATCGTCGGCCGACAGTTTCAGCGAGGCTGCGCCGATATTCTCCTCTAGCCGCGACAGCTTGGTGGTGCCGGGGATGGGCGCGATCCACGGCTTCTGCGCCAGCAGCCAGGCGAGGGCCACCTGCGCCCGCGTCGCCTTGAGGCGGGTTGCGATCTCGCCCAGCCGGTCGACCAGCTTCTGGTTCGCCTCGCGCGCTTCAGCCGCAAAGCGGGGCAGGGAGGATCGGAAATCCTTGGCGTCGAACTGGGTCGAGGCGTCGATCGCGCCGGTGAGGAAGCCGCGGCCCAGCGGGCTGAAAGGCACGAAGCCGATGCCCAGCTCCTCCAGCGTCGGGAACACCGCCGTCTCCGGCTCGCGCCACCACAGCGAGTATTCGCTCTGCAGCGCGGCGACTGGCTGCACCGCATGCGCCCTGCGGATGGTCGCGGCGCCGGCCTCCGACATGCCGAAGTGCTTCACCTTGCCCGCGGTGATCAGCTCCTTCACCGTCCCCGCCACATCCTCGATCGGAACCTTCGGATCGACGCGGTGCTGGTAGAAGAGGTCGATGCGGTCGGTGCGCAGGCGCTTGAGCGAGGCATCCGCCACCGCACGGATATTCTCCGGCCGGCTGTCGACGCCTGCACGGGCGACACCGTTCGGGAATCCGAACTTGGTGGCGATCACCACCCTGTCCCGCACCGGCGCCAGCCCTTCGCCCAGCAGCTCCTCGTTGAGGAACGGGCCGTATGCTTCTGCCGTGTCGAAGAAGGTGACGCCCTTGTCGACTGCGGCGCGGAGCAAGGCGATTGCGTCCTTCCTCTCCGGCGCCTGGCCATAGGCGAACGACAGCCCCATGCAGCCAAGCCCGATGGCTGAAACCTGAAGGCCCGATTTTCCCAATGTTCGGATGGGAAGCGTGCGCGTCTGCATGGCTGAACTCCGTGGTTGACGGAGTTCAATGTAGAACGGCCGGCGAAAATCGACAGACCCCTCCCGTTACCCTTCGACCTTATGCAGGAAGGCGCGCACCGCCTCGTTCGTGGCTTGCGGCTGATCGATGGTGGTGAGGTGCGCTGCGCCGGCGATGGTCACCGCCTCGCCATGCTGGGCAGCCGCCGCGTAGTCCCTCGCCGCGGCGGGTGTCGCGGTGTCGAACTCGCCGGATAGGAACAGGATCGGCAGGCTCAGCTTCTTGAGGTCGGCCACGCGCTCATAGGACTTGAGCGTGCCCAGCGTCGAGAATTCCGAAGGGCCGTTCATCAGGACGTAGATGTCCTGGTTGATGCCGGCCATCGACTTTTCCAGCAGCGGCGCCGTCTCCGGCGAGGGCGAGCGCGCGAGGTGCTTGGCCGAGAACGCATCGTTGGCGGCGAGATAGCCAGGCGCATCGAACTTGCCGCTCTTCTCAGCGTCGGCCACGGCCTTGCGTTGTTCGGGCGACAGCTCCTTGAGCATCTCCTTGGTGTCTTTCGCATAGCGCGAGACACTCATCACCGGCCCGGCCAGAACGGCGCTCTTCACGCCCGCTTCGCCATTGCGGAGGAGATACTCGACCGCCAGCATGGTTCCCCACGACTGGCCAAGAAGGTGGACCTCGCTGAGCTCAAGCTCCTTCCGCACCGTCGCCAGCTCGGCAACGAACCGTTCGATCGTCCACAGCTTCGGATCGGTCGGCCGCTCGGAACGTCCGCATCCCAGCTGATCATAGATGTAGACCGCCCGCTCATCGCCGAGGCCGCCGAGCGGGTCGAGATAGTCGCTTGCGACGCCCGGACCGCCATGCAGGCAGAGCAAAGGCGTCTTCGGCCCGTCGCCGAATCGGCGCCACGCGACATTGCCGCCCTCGACCGCGATCTTGCCCTCGTTCGGTTTGGGCGGCGGCGCGGGAGGGGCGGGCGGCGGCGCGGCTGGCTTGTTATCTGCCGGCGAACATGCCGCGAGCGCTATGGCGCTTACCAATGCAGTGCGCCGTGTAAGCTTGATCATGAGGTCCTCCCCTGACTTCTCGTGCGGCCGGGCGCTGTCGCTCGCAGCGCCGCTGCCTTATCGAAGTATACGCGGGAGAAGGGGGATCGGACTACCCTGGGTAGGTCTAGACCTTCAGCGCCTCGACGCCCGGAAGCACCTTGCCTTCCATCCATTCCAGGAAAGCGCCGCCGGCTGTCGAGATGAAGGTAAGGTCGCCCGCCACGCCCGCATGGTGCATCGCGCTTACAGTGTCGCCGCCGCCGGCGACGGCGATCAGCTTGCCTTCCTTCGCGAGCCTGGCGGCTTCCTTGGCGGCTTCGGTCGTGCCCTTGTCGAAGGGCGGGATCTCGAACACGCCCAGGGGGCCGTTCCAGATCAGGGTTTTCGAGTTCGCCATCGCGCGCTTCAGGCGCGCCACCGTTTCCGGACCGGCGTCGAGGATGCGCTCATGCTCGTCCACATTGCCCAGCCCGCGCACGCGCGTCGGCACGCCCTTGGCCATCTGTTCGGCGACCACGATGTCGATCGGCAGGAACAGCTTGCAGTTGTTCTGGCCGGCGAGGCGGATGATCTCGCGCGCCGTCTCGGCCAGGTCCTTCTCGCAATACGAGGCGCCGACGTCATGGCCCTGCGCATAAAGGAAAGTGTTCGCCATGCCGCCGCCGATGGCGAGCTTGTCGAGCTTGGTGACGAGGTTCTTGAGCAGGTCCAGTTTTGTCGAAACCTTCGAGCCGCCGACAATGCCGATCACCGGCCGCTGCGGATTGCCAAGCGCCTTGTCCAGCGCCCTCAGTTCCCGCTCCATCGACAGGCCCGGATAGGCCGGCAGCAGTTTCGCGATGCCTTCGGTCGAGGCATGCGCGCGGTGCGCGGCCGAGAAGGCGTCGTTGACATAGATGTCGCCCAGCTTCGCCAATTCCTGTGCGAAAGCCGGATCGTTCTTTTCCTCGCCCGCGTGGTAGCGGAGGTTTTCCAGGAGTGCGATGCCGCCGGGCTTCAGGTCGTCGATCACGGCTTTCGCCTGTTCGCCAATGCAGTCGTCGGCCCAAGCGATCGGCTTCTTCACCAGCGCGGCGAGGGGATCGACCACCGGCTTGAGGCTCATCTCCGGCACGCGCTTGCCCTTGGGCCGGTCGAAGTGGGCGAGCAGGACGACCTTGGCGCCGGCTTTCGAGAGCAGGTCTATGGTCGGCAGGGCCGCGCGCAGGCGCGTGTCGTCCTGCACCTGGCCGTTCTCCATCGGCACGTTGAAGTCGACGCGCACCAACGCGGTCTTGCCCTTGAGGTCGGCGCCCTGAAGCGTGCGGAAGGTCATGGCGAGGGGTTCTCCTAGTCAAGCACAAGCGCGCTGGTTACCAGCATCACACCTGCAAATACGGCGGCGACCACCACAGGCGCAATCCTGGTCGTCTGGTCGGCGCTCTTGCGAGCTTCGCGCCACCACCCGGCCAGCCCAACCAGCCAGAGGGCGACCAGCAAGAATCCGGGTATCATGGCAAACAACAGCGGCGGGGCCAGCTTGAACGGGTCGATGATGGACATCGAGCCGGAACCCGCGAGCATCCACGAAACCAGCAGCGCAACGGTCTTCGCCATGGCGCCGGCCGCCGCCCCGGCAATCAGTCCGGTGATCAGCATTATCACGGTCAGATGCAGAGATTTCATGCGGCGTCCCCCAACGCGGCCATCCTGGCTCATATAGCCGGGTCGCCCCAAGGCGTGTCCTGCGGCTTCACGGCGCGCATCAGTTCAAACCCGATGCGTCGCGGCTCCTCGTTCACCTTCTTCACGGCCACCAGCAACACGCTCACCTGGCTGTAGTGCTGCATCAGCTCGAACCGGCTGCCATCGAACCGCTCGCCGATGAAGATGATCATGTCCGGGCCCCAGCTCGCCACATTCGTGATGTGCAGGCTCTCGCTGTTGGGGCCTTCGACAAACCGTCCGCCCACTTCGTGATCCGGGCCGAGATTCTTCTCGAAATCGATGATCTGCCGCACCAGCCGCTCGTGCATCCACGCCGCCGGATCAAACGGCTTGGCCTCCTCGACCACGCCGTCCTTTGCTTCCACCTTTTGTGCGGGCACGGAAGCGTCAGCGGCGGCCTTTGCGGCCGCCGCCTTGTCGGTATCGGATTTCTGCTTTGCCACCGGCCCTAGCCGATCAGCTTCGCCCAGGCGACGGCGGTGTCGCTCATGCGGGTGGAGAAGCCCCACTCGTTGTCATACCAGCTCATCACCGAAACCATCGTGCCTTCCATGACCTTGGTCTGGTCCATGTGGAAAATCGACGAACGCGGATCGTGGTTGAAGTCGACCGACACGTTCTTGTCGTCGGTGAAGCCGAGCACGCCCTTGAGCGGGCCCGAGGTCGCCGCCGCGCGGATCGCGTCGTTGATCTCTTTCGCGGTCGTTGCGCGCTTGGCGACGAATTTCAGGTCGACCAGCGACACGTTCGGCGTCGGCACGCGCACCGACACGCCATCCAGCTTGCCCTTCAGCTCCGGCAGAACCAGGCCCACGGCCTTGGCCGCGCCGGTGGACGTCGGGATCATCGACAGCGCCGCAGCCCGCGCGCGATAGAGATCCTTGTGCATCTGGTCCAGCGAGGGCTGGTCGTTGGTGTAGGAATGGATCGTGGTCATCATGCCGTGGCTGATGCCGACCGCGTCGTTCAGCACCTTCGCCACCGGAACCAGGCAGTTGGTGGTGCACGAGGCGTTGGAGACGACCATGTGCTCCTTGGTCAGCTGTTGGTGGTTGACGCCATAGACCACCGTCAGGTCGGCGTTGTCGGCAGGCGCCGAAACCAGCACGCGCTTGGCGCCGGCGGTCAGGTGGGCCGAGGCCTTGTCCTTCGCGGTGAAGATGCCGGTGCACTCCAGTGCGATGTCGACGCCCATGTCCTTGTGCGGCAGCTCGGCAGGGTTCTTGATCGCCGTGACCTTGAACTTCTGCCCGCCCACGGAAACCGTGTCGCCCGACACCTCGACCGGCATCGGCAGCCGGCCATGGACCGAGTCGTATTTCAGGAGGTGCACGTTGGTCTCGACCGGCCCGAGGTCGTTAACCGCGACCACCTCGATGTCCTTGCGCTGGTGTTCCAGAATGGAGCGAAGAACCAACCGACCGATCCGGCCAAAACCGTTGATCGCAACACGCACAGCCATTCGAAACCTCTATCGTCCTGTCGGGCCCAGTGAATCCTAACGCGCGGCGTGCAGGAACGGGGCCGGTCCGCCTTGTCATATGCGCGGCGTAATAGCCGATTTCCAGCAAAAGGGGAGAGCCGAGCGCATTGAAAATATTGCAACAGGGTGTTGCGAGGCGAGAGCCGGTAACAGGACGCCGACGAAATCATCGCCAACGGCTTGGCGAAGCCTGCGGCAACTTGATATCGCATTTTGCGACATCAAGTGGGGGACGTGATGGTGGACGGAAAACGTCAATATCAAGGGCTTCCGGCCCCTAAAATCCACCTCGTGCGCGGTATTCCGGTTGTTTTGGACGAAGAGGTGGCAAAGCTGTTCGGGGTCACCACGACCCGGCTGAACGAACAGATCAAGCGGAACGCCGTCAAGTTCGGAAACGACTTCGCCTTCCAGCTGTCGGCGGAGGAATACGCAGCCTTGAAATCGCAATTCGCGACATCAAGCGGGCATGGAGGCCGGCGAAAGCCTCCCTTTGGCTTCACCGAGCATGGCGTCGTGATGGCAGCCACCGTGTTGAAGTCGGACGAGGCCGGCGCGGCGACCCGCTTCATCGTCAATGTGTTCATCGAGGCACGCAGGAATCAGCTCGCGGGAGGCTCGGGCCGGAACCTTCCCGCGGTCATCGATCCACGTTCCGTCCTGCCCATTTCCACTGCGGCGAAGCACGGATTGATGGGCAAGCTCAATGACGCGCTTGGCAAAGTGCTCGACGCGATCGCTGAACCGCAGACCGGGGCAACCGTTCGCGATGAGGTTCGCGCCATAGCGGCGGAAGGCCTCAACGCCATCAAGGAACATCTCAAGAGAACGGGCGTACAAAACGAGAAAACGCTGGCTGAAGTTCGCAAGCTGCTGGCGGAGGCTGACTCCGTGGAAGCCGAAACGATCGGGAAGCACACGCAGAATCAGCATCGTCATCTGGCGTTGCTGGCAAAAAAGCTGCGCCTTGCGTTGGAAGCCCAACGCTATCTGGAGACAGGAAGTGTCGAGGGGTTGATGTCGGTCCTCAAGGATATGGAGCGCGATTAGCGTTTGCTCCACATACCTGGCTAAATCCGCTCTTTCGCGGCCTTCACGACGGCCTTTGCGGTGATGCCGAAATGCTTGAACAGCGCCTTGTAGGGGGCCGAGGCGCCAAAGCTCGCCATGCCGACAAAGCCGCCCTCCGGGCCGATCCAGCGGTCCCAGCCGTCGCGCACGCCGGCCTCCACCGCCACCTTGGGCAGTTTTCCGCCGAGCGTCTCGGCCTGGTAGGTCTTGGACTGGGCTGCAAACAGCGAGAAGCAGGGCATCGAGACCACACGCGCGCCGATACCTTCGGCCTCCAGCATCTTCTGCGCCTCCAGCGCGAGTTCCACCTCGGATCCCGTCGCCAGCAGCACCACCTTTTCCGGCTTGGTCGCGGGCGAGAGCACATAGCCGCCCTTGGCCACCAGGTTCTCCGCCACATGCGTCTTGCGGGCCGGCGCCACGTTCTGCCGGGTGAGGGCGATGAGGGACGGGCTCGTCGTGCTCTTCAGCGCAACATCCCACGCCTCCGCCGTCTCGACGCCGTCGCACGGCCGGAAGACGAGCAGGTTCGGAATCATGCGCAGGCTCGCGACATGCTCCACCGGCTGGTGCGTCGGTCCGTCCTCGCCCACGCCGATCGAGTCATGCGTCATCACATGGATCACCCGCAGGCCCATCAGCGCGCCCAGCCGGATCGCCGGCCGCGAATAGTCAGAGAACACCAGGAAGGTTCCCGAATAGGGAACCACGCCGCCATGCAGCGCCATGCCGTTCATCGCCGCCGCCATGGCATGCTCGCGGATGCCCCAGTGGACATAGCGGCCGCCGTAATTCTCAGGCGTGAACGGCGCCTTGGTCGCCGCCGTGCGCGTGTTGTTGGAGCCGGTCAGGTCCGCCGACCCTCCCACCATTTCGGGAACCAGCGGCGTCACCACTTCCAGCGCCGCGCCCGACCATTTGCGCGTTCCGTCCGCCTTGGGCGCCTCGGCGACTTTCTTCTTGTGCGCGCTCAGCGCCTCGCTCACGCCGCCGGCAAGCTTGCCGGTCATGGCGGCTTCGAACTCCGCCTTCTTCGGCGAGGCGCCCAGCCGCTTCGCCCAGGCGTCCCGCGCCCTGGCGCCGCGCTGGCCGATCTTGCGCCATTCGGCGAGAATCTCGTCCGGGATCACGAACGGCTCATACGGCCAGTTGATCGCCTTGCGGATCGTCTCGATCTCTTCCGCGCCATAGGGTCCGCCATGCGCCGGTCCCGTGCCCGCGATCTTGGCGCCATAGCCGATGATGGTCCGGCACGCGATGATCGACGGCTTGTCCGCATCCTGCGTCGACAACAGCGCGCCGCGAACCGCATCCATGTTGTGGCCGTCGACCCGCGCGGTGTTCCAGCCTGCCGCGCGGAAGCGCCTCAGCTGGTCGGTCGAGTCCGAAAGATTGGTCGAGCCGTCGATGGTGACCGCATTGTCGTCGAACAGCACGATAAGGTTTTTCAGGCGCAGGTGGCCGGCCAGCGTGATCGCCTCCTGGCTGATGCCTTCCATCAGGCAACCATCCCCAGCGATCACATAGGTGCGGTGGTTCACCAGGTCGTCGCCGAAGCGCGCATTGAGATGTCGCTCCGCCATCGCCATGCCGACTGCGTTGGCCAGCCCCTGTCCCAGCGGGCCTGTTGTGGTCTCCACCCCAACCGTGTGCCCGAACTCCGGATGTCCCGGCGTCTTCGATCCCAGCTGCCGGAAGTTCTTGATCTCCTCGATCGTCATGCCCGGATATCCGGTGAGGAAGAGCAGCGAGTAGAGCAGCATCGAGCCATGGCCCGCGGACAGGACCAGGCGATCCCGGTCGGCCCAGTCGGGCGCGGAGGCGTCGAACTTCAGGAATTCCTGGAACAGCAGGGTGGCGGTGTCGGCCATCCCCAGGGGCAGGCCGACATGCCCGCTCTGCGCCTTTTCGACGGCGTCCATCGAAAGGGCCCGTATCGCGTTGGCCAGCGGCGACGGGGTGGGCATTCTGTCTATCTCCGCATCCCTGTCCCTTCATCCCTGTTTCGGGGGGCTTCCTGCCGGGTGGGACCGGCGTGTGGTTAACCGACCGGCGGTCCTGATCAAAGGGGATAACGAGCCGCATCTCGCCATTGCGCGGCTTGTTCACAGGCCTCACACTGAAATCAGGTGGGAAAGACCGGGCCAGGAAGAGCGGGGGATGAGCGAAGCGCCTGATCGGACTGAGGAAATGGACGACGCCCTCAGGCGGCTGGAACAGGCGATCGACCGCCTGGAAGGCCGGCTCGACGGGCTGTTTTCCCGTCTGGAATCCCACCGCAACCGCGACCGGGAAGCCGACGCCCTGAGGGTCGACCGGGCTCGCCTCGCCGGCGATCTCGACGCGGCCCGCGCCCGCGAACGCGAACTGCAACGATTGGCCGACGAGGCGTCCGAGGCCTTGGGCGCCGCGATCAGCGAAGTCAGGGAAGCTCTGGGTAAAGTCTGATTTCCGGGTTAGGTTCGCGTCACATGAAAGGCGTCAAGCGTCGTGGCCAAGGCTGAACTCTCCATCGCGGGCAAGCGTTATTCGCTCAACTGCGCGCCCGGCCAGGAAGCCCGGCTGGAAGAACTCGGCGGTCGCTTCGACCAGCGCGTGAAGGAACTCGCCGAAGCGCTCGGCGATCTTGGTCCTGAGCGTCTCTTCCTTGCCGCGGGCCTTTCGCTGATCGACGAACTCGACGCGCAGGCCTCGGCCACCGGCACGAAGCAGCTCGACGATCGCATCCGCGGCCTTGAACAACGCGCCGCCACCATGCTCACCGAAGCCGCCGCGCGGATCGAAGCCATCTCTCGCCGCGTCGACGAAGCCAGCTGACACTCCAGGTCAACTACGTGACCCGCCGGCCCGGCCCGACAGCAATTTGCCGTAACTGGCCAGGGGCGATCCCAGGCAGCAGGGCTGGATCGACCTTTCCGCACCGGTCATGTAGCCTTGCGGCACATCAGCGGGGTCGTGTGCGCGCCGGACGCTTCCCGCTTCCATAATAGGCAAGCCCGGCAGACGCGGACGGACATGGCGGACATTTTCATCTCCTACGCACGCGAGGACGCTGGCGAAGCCGGGCGTCTGGCCGCTGCGTTGCAGGAGGCGGGCTACTCCAGCTGGTGGGACAGGAACCTCACCTCGGGCTCGCGCTATCTCAAGGAGACCGAGGCCGCGCTGAAAGCGTCAAAAGCGGTGCTGGTGGTGTGGTCGAAAGCCTCGGTGGAATCGCACTGGGTCGCTGACGAGGCGGCCGTCGGGCGCGACGAGAACAGGTTGGCGGCGGTGACGTTCGACGGCTCCATGCCGCCGCTCGGCTTCCGGCAATTCCAGGTGACGGACTTTGCCCACTGGAAGGGCGCGGTGAACGAGCCCCAGTTCCAGAGCCTGAGCGCGGGTCTGTCGCGCCTTGCGTCGCCGGGCGCGCCATCGCCCGGCGGGGCGCCAAGCCAGCCCAGGGTCTCGATCCGGAAGTGGTTTCAAAAGCCGGCCGCGCTGGGCGGCGTTGTTGTGGCGGCTCTGGCCGTCATCTCCGTCGGCGCTTTCGCGCTGACGCGTCCATCAGGCGCGCCGGCCCAGAAGACAGTCTCGCAGCGCATCGCCTTTTTCGGATTCTCGCCGGCAAATAACGATCCTCTGGCGACGGATATCGCCTCGGCCGCGACCGACCAGACCTTCCAGGCGCTTCTTGCCTTGCGGCTGCAGGCCGCCTCGCGCGCCGACACCCAGGGCGTCGAGCTTGCAAAGCAACGTGCCAAAGCCGCCGAGCTTGATGCAGCCTACGCGCTTGGCGGCGAGGTGCGGCCGGCGAACGGCGCAGTCAGCATCCACATGCACCTCGAGGATGTCGCAAGCCGCACGACGCTGTGGGAGCAGACGGTGAGCGGAGGCGCCGCCGACAAGGTGTCGCTGCCGGTGCTGGCGGCGGGAGCAGTGACGCGCGTGGCGCGATGCACGGCGGGCGCGCGGCCCAGCCTTCCGCGCCAGGATGGCGATCTTCTCGCCCAGCTTGCCGTCGCTTGCGCCACGCCCTTCATAGACTATCGCAATGCGCCTCCGCTGTGGCGCGAGCTTGCGGGAGAGGCGCCGGGCTCGGCGATGATCCAGGCCAATCTCGGCGAGAGCCTGCTCTACCATGCGAACCACTCGGGCCTTTCCGCCGCCGAACTCGACAAGGTGTGGAAGGAAGCGACGACGGCGGCGCAGCAGGCGCTGGCCATCGAGCCAGACAACGGCGTGGCGCGGACGGTGCTTGCCTACAACGCGGTCTTCGAAGGGCGGCCTCTTGCCGAAGCCGGCAAGCTGATGGACGCGGCCGTCCAGGATTCGCCCGACGACTGGCGCCGGGGCGAGGCAGGCTCCAACCGCAACGAGTTCCTGCAGGGCGTGGGCCGGACCAGCGAAAGCCTCACCGCCGCGCAGGCCGTGATAGACCGCGATCCCTTGAGTCCGACGCCTTACTTCCTTCTGGCGAACGCGCTTGTGCGTGTCGGACGGGGGCAGGAGGCAGGGCGCGTGTGGGAGCAGATGAATGCGCGCTGGCCGGATAGCTGGTGGGACACCTGGGCCGTCTACACCGTTCGCGACGGGATAAGCGATATCGACGTCATGCTGGCAGGGGCGCCGCCGCGCGTGTCCGAGGACACCAAGACGTGCTGGCGAAAGATCGCGACCGCCTTCGCCTCAAGCAACAAGGCCGCTCGGCGCGCAGGCGCCGACGTCGCCGCACAGTGCGGCGGCGACGGAAGGATCAATGGCCCTGATGCAAGGCTGATCCAGGGCCTGCTCCTTGGCGATATCGACGGACTGTTTGCCCGGTATGAGTCGTTTGCGGACCGTAGCCGCCCATCCAATTTTCTCTTCAGCGTCGGCGAGCTTTTCAGCAAGAACGAGCGGGCCATGCGCGCGGATCGCAGGTTTCTCCCCTTCATGAAGGCGCGCGGCGTCTACCAGTACTGGCTCGACACCGGCACGCATCCCGACGTCTGCGACCTGCCCGAGGAAAAGGATTTCGAGGTCTGCGCCCGGTTGCGCGCGGACCAGGCGAAGCAATAGCGATCTGTCCAAAAAATGCGCCGCCCACAGCCTGTCATCCCGGAAGCGCGGAGCGCTATCCGGGACCCAGGCTTCTGATGTCTGACAGCGAGCAAGCTCGCCCAACAGGGTTCCTCCCCCTGGAAGGGGGAGGTCAGGTGGGGGTCACTTTGTCCAGCGACCGCCGATCGAAGTGATCCCCACCTGATCGTGCCGTCCTTCAGCCGGTGGTCGCTGCACCTCCCCTTTCCAAGGGGAGGACCTCAGTGCGCGCACAGCGGCGTAACCCCCACAGCTTGTCATCCCGGAAGCGCGAAGCGCTATCCGGGACCCACTCATCGCTCCTGGCTCTCTCCTCGCCCTCATGGTGAGCAGGCCCGAAGGGCCGTCCGTCGAACCACGAGGGCGGGCTCGCCGATCTCACAAACGGCCGGCCACGGTCGTCTCATCCGACGGGGCCCAGAAGAATCTTCAGCCGCAGGTTCAAGCGCCTAGCGATTATCTCTGCCGGAAATGCACGTCTCAATCCGGAGGCCTCCAGGGCCACGGTAGTCTTACCCCGTCACTCTGCGGGAGGGCGGCTGGCCAGTTCCCCGGCGCGGAGGACCGTATCGTGTGCGTGGAGCCTGAAGGTCGAAGTGGCGCGTCAGGATTGGGTCCGCCCAACTCCTTCCCCGTCGAAGGCGTACGCTGGAGAAAGGCCATTGGCCCCAGCTAAGGCTCACCCTGCCGTGGTAGCCGGGAGCTCTTTTTGATCCCCGGGGGGGAAGCAATGCGAGGCGGATCCCTG
>DASZSI010000020.1:0-5065 GCA_035548775.1 Hyphomonadaceae bacterium | reverse complement strand
CGATACCCAACTGGCGCTGCGGCTGGCCCAGTCGGCCATCGTGGCCGATCCGGCCAGGCCCGGTTCCTATGTCGCGCTGGGCGACCTCTATGCCCGCGCCGGCGCCCAGGAATATGCCCGCAGCTTTTACCAGGCAGCGCTGGGCATCGATCCGACCGATGCGGGCGCGCTGAGCGCCATTGCCGCGCTGGACAAACCCCGCAACGCCACCGCCGCGAACGGCAATTCAAACACACCGGGACCATGAGCGTACTGGTTCTGGATTTCGGCAGCCAGGTCACCCAGCTGATCGCGCGCCGCGTGCGCGAGGCGGGCGTCTATTGCGAGATCGTGCCCTATAACAAGGCGGACGATGCGCTGGCGAAGAAGCCCGGCGCCATCATCCTGTCGGGGGGGCCGGCGTCTGTCTATCAAGACAACGCGCCGCGGGCGCCGCAAGCGGTGTTCGAGGCGGGCGTTCCGGTACTTGGCTTCTGCTATGGCGAGATGACCATGAGCGCCCAGCTTGGCGGGGCCGTCGAAGGCGGCCACCACCAGGAGGTCGGCCGCGCCGATATTCATGTGCAGAGGCGCTCGCCGCTGCTGGAGGGGCTGGCGGAAACAGGCAGCGAGCCGGTGTGGATGAGCCATGGCGACAAGATCACCGCCATCCCGCCGGGCTTTGAAGTGGTGGCGACCAGTGAATCCTCGCCCTATGCGGTGATCGCCGACGAGAAGCGCCGCTTTTATGGCGTGCAGTTTCATCCCGAAGTGGTGCATACCCCGCGCGGCGCCACGCTGCTTTCGAATTTCGTGCGCACCATCGCCGGCATCGAGCCGGAATGGAACATGCATGCGTTCCGCGAGGCGGCGATCGCCAAGATTCGCGCGCAGGTAGGCAAGGGCAAGGTGATCTGCGGCCTGTCGGGCGGGGTGGATTCATCGGTGGCGGCGGTGCTGATCCACGAAGCCGTCGGCGACCAGCTGGCCTGCATCTTCGTCGATACCGGACTGATGCGGGCGGGGGAGGCGGACGAGGTCGTCAACCTTTTCCGCGACCACTACAACATTCCTCTCATCCATGCCGAGGCCGGCGACCTGTTCCTGGGGCGGCTTGAGGGCGTGTCGGATCCCGAGCAGAAGCGCAAGATCATCGGCGCCACCTTCATCGATGTGTTCGACAGGGAGAGCCACAAGGTGGGCGGGGCGGAATTCCTGGCCCAGGGCACGCTTTATCCCGACGTGATCGAAAGCGTGTCGGCAAGCGGGGGGCCATCCGTCACCATCAAGAGCCATCATAATGTCGGCGGCCTGCCCGATTACATGAAGCTCAAGCTGGTCGAACCCTTGCGCGAGCTGTTCAAGGACGAGGTGCGCGCGCTGGGCCGCGAGCTGGGCCTGCCGCCGGCCTTTGTCGGCCGCCATCCCTTTCCCGGCCCCGGCCTGGCCATTCGCGTGCCCGGCGAGATCACCGGGGAGAAGCTGGATATCCTGCGCAAGGCCGACGCCATCTATCTGGACGAGATCAGGAAAGCCGGTCTGTATGATGAGATCTGGCAGGCATTTGCCGTGCTTTTGCCGGTCAAGACCGTGGGCGTAATGGGCGACGGGCGCACCTATGACCATGTCTGCGCCCTGCGCGCGGTGACGTCCTCCGACGGCATGACGGCGGATTACTATCCGTTCGAACACGGTTTCCTGGCGCGCACGGCGACGCGCATCGTCAACGAAGTGCGGGGCATCAACCGCGTCGTCTACGACATCACCTCAAAGCCGCCCGGGACGATCGAGTGGGAATGAGGGGGGAACCGTGGAGTGGTATCGGACAACAGAGGATATTCGGGCGAATCCTGGACCATCGATAGTAGTCGATGGATTCTGAGCGACCCGCAGATCCGCCGCTCTGTCGGGCGTCTCCCCGCTCTTCGAACGCACCTATTCGCCGTCCGGCCCACCCAACTTTCGCGACTTCGGTCGCCTTGCCCGAAAGAGGTTAGCGCGCGCCACAAGGTCTCGGCGTCGATCACACGGTCGTGCGTCGATTACTGCTCCTTCCTGAACAGGTCCTGGAAGATCAACTGGCCCCACGTACGGCCGCGTGCGTGCACCAGCCAACCGCCCTCGTTGAGCTTTCCGAGCTTGATGGGTGCGAACCCGAGTTGTTTGGCCAAGGCCGCCACGGGAACGATCGCGTCTTCGTCGTCGCTCGACAGAAAGACAACCCGGTGGCCGCCCTCGATGATCGGATCGGCAGCCAGGGTGGCCGCAATCAGATGATTGAAGCCTTTCACGAACTTGGCGCCCGTGAACGACTTCGCAACGAAAGCGGAGGACGGCAGGCCACCCACCTCTTCAGGAACCGGAAATGCGTTCATCGCGTCGATGATCGTCTTGCCTTTCCAGCTCGGCAGGGCCTTCGCGACTGCGCGATGTTCGCCGAACGGGACCGCCAGGAAGATCGTGTCGGCATCGAGCGCATCCCGCAGCGACTTGGCGACGACCGCGGGGCCAATCGCCCGAGACTGCAGTGCCAACGCCTCCGGTGGCCGGCGGCTCGCGACGGCCACCTCGATGTTCTTACGGGCGAAGGCGTGGGCGAGGGCTTGGCCCACCGCGCCGAATCCGACAATTGCATAGCGCATGATATTTTTCCGATCGGTGTCGATATGGATTTCCAGCGCTTCAGATGGCGGAGAAGCCGCCGTCGACGGACAACTCCAGCCCATTCACGAAGCTCGAATCGTCTGAAGCTAGAAACAGCGCGGCCGCCGCAATTTCCTCAGGGCGGCCCATCTTTCCCCGCGGGATCAGGGATTCGAACATCTGCTTTGCCTCCGCGGTGAGAACCTGGTCCTGCATCGGCGTGGCGATCGGCCCTGGGTGGAGCACGTTCACCCGGATACCCCTGCCCTTGAGTTCGTTGAGCCAGCCGCGCGCGAATGCGTGCAGCGTCGCCTTGCTTGCCGCATAGACGCTGTAACCGGGAAAGCCTTTCAGCGACGCAACCGATCCGGTCATGAAGATCGAGCCGCCATCGTTGAACAGCGGCAACGCCTTTTGCACTGTGAACAGCGTGCCACGCGCGTTCAGGTTGAAGGTCGCATCGAAATGCTGCTCGGTAATCTCGCCCAGTGGGGAGGCTTCGCCCGTACCGGCGCTCGCATACAGGATGTCGATCTTGCCCTTTTCCCGTTTGACTGTTTCAAACAGGCGGTCGAGGTCGCCCAGATTGGCCGCGTCGCCGCGCACGCCGGTCACGTTCTTGCCGATCAGTTTGATGGCCTCATCGAGCGTCTCCTGCCTGCGGCCCGTGATGAAAACATAGGCGCCTTCTTCAACGAACAGCTTGGCGCTCGCCAGTGCCATGCCGCTCGATCCGCCCGTGATGACTGCAACCTTACCGTCCAGCTTTCCCATGACTTTTCCTTTCGTGGTGTCGGGGACAGCATCTGCCTCCGAGAACCCCGAAATGGGCCCGCCGGCGCCGGTTGTTGAGTGCGGAAGCGCGCACACCGGTGGTGCGAAATCGAACCGGCTGGGCGACAGGCGCCGGGTGATGGGCTATGATAACTGCCCGTACTGCCGGTCGACCTGTTGGCTGCGGGCTTTGGAAGGCGCACCGCACGGTGCCGGATTGCACCATGATCGACTGGGATGACGTTCGCTACTTTCTCGCCGCCGCGCGCGGAGGCTCAGTGCGGGCGGCCGCCGGGCGCCTCGGGGTGAACCACTCGACCGTGCTGCGACGCATCTCTCAGCTTGAGGAACGCCTCGGAGCGCAGATTTTCGAAAAGCTGCCCTCGGGCTACCGCCTGACGGAAGCGGGCGAGGAGATCCTCGACTTCGCGGAGCAGATGGAGATTTCGTCGAACCGGCTGGAGACGCGCGTCCTCGCGCGCGACCAGAGCGTGCGCGGGCTTTTGCGGGTGACGCTGGCGCCGACCCTTGCGACACACCTGCTCATGCCGGACTTTGCCGATTTTGCGCGTCTCCATTCGGACATCGAGATGGAGATAGCACCCTCCGGAGAGCTTGTGAATCTGACCAACCGAGAGGCCGATGTTGCGATCCGTGTCGTCTACGACCGCAACAGCCTGCCGCTCAATCTTCATGGCCTGAAGGGACCGGAGCTGTTCGGCGGCGTCTACATGTCCCGTGATCTTCTTGCCGCATGGCGTGCGGGCGCGCCCGATCCCATCCGGTGGATCGTCGTGAGTCAGAATGGTATCTCCGATTGGGCGCGCGAGGGCGACGTCCGCGCCGGGGGAGTTCCAATCAAGACCACGGACGGCGAGACGCAGATCGCGGCGGTGCGGCAGGGGCTTGGCATGACAATATTGCCCTGCTTTATCGGAGATGCCGACCCGCTGCTAGTGAGAGCGCCCGGCACGGGCCTTCACATGCACGGAACGCTCTGGCTTCTCACGCAGGGCGAGACGCGCAAGACGAAACGCGTGCGGCTCTTCACCGACTTCGTATCCCGCAGGCTTGCCGCGTACGCGCCGCTTCTCGCGGGGCTGTCCGTATCGCGCGACTGACGCGCGGTAGGTCGTCGATGGTGCTGTGCCGAGCGTGCCGTTACATCGATTGCGCAGCCCGATGCAAAATCGCGGAGGATTCTGGTGCAGCAGCCTCGTCACGGTCTTTTTCTGGGAACTGCCGGTATGGCGCGGCTGCCGACGTTGAAGGCAAATCGACCGATTGAGGCCGATTGCTGCTGGAGACGAGCAAACCATGGACCGTCGAAGTTGGTGTTTGAATTCAAGAGCGCGAATTTCTGACGGATCGGGGAGACGGTTCTCGTCGTGTCCTGAAAAAAGTTGCGCTGATAGATCAGCGAGTTACCATCGTTTTGAACAATCGAGTGGTGACTGAGGGAAGCAATGCTTCGGGCGGTGCAGATGCCGGAAAGAAGCGATAGTCTTCGCCCACGGTTGCCCCGCCATTAATGTCATCATCACGGAATTGCCGGCGCGCTGAGCGCATGACAGTGGGGAACGCGCCGGCCTTAACAGGCGTTGGCCTGGACAGCAGCCCCGGCAGCGCAACGCGTAAAGAGAAAGGGCGCAATATGGACAAAATATAT
>DASZSI010000019.1:0-3215 GCA_035548775.1 Hyphomonadaceae bacterium | reverse complement strand
TCAGGGTGATGATGGGCGCGATCAGGTCCGGTCTCGCTTTTGTGACACGGGCCAGTTCTTCGGACAGGTCGTGGCGGCGCAGCGGCGCCTCGCCGGCCACCTGGTCCATCGTCTCGCGCCACCATTGCAGGCGTATCTTGCCCAGCATGGGCTCTTTTGAACCTAAAGCGCGCTGTAGCTCCTGGTTCAGAAGATAGATGGCGACCAGCAATTCCCGGTCGGCCTGCGGGGCATAGCGGCTGGCGAGCCAGCGCGCCTCGTCCGTCCGCTTCAGGCGGGCGTCGAACTCGGCTGCATTCGTCAGGGCAGCGCTTGCAAGTTTTGCCGGATTGGCCGTATCGCTCATGTTTGAATTCAAGATAGCGGCCCTATTTCAGGACCAGCAGATATTGGAACAGAGAGGGTAACCCATGGCTTTCACGCTTCCGGCCCTGCCTTACGCGCGTAACGCGCTGGCGCCGCACATCTCCGAGAACACCCTGAACTTCCATTATGGCAAGCACCATCAGGCCTATGTCGACAATCTGAACAAGCTTGTGGCCGGGACGCCGATGGAAAGCCAGTCGCTGGAAGAAGTGATCCGCCAGAGCTGGTCCGAGAAGAAGATGCCCGTGTTCAACAACTCGGCGCAGGTGTGGAACCACACCTTCTACTGGCACTCCATGAAGCCGAAAGGCGGCGGCCAGCCGAGCGGCCTGGTGGCGGACGGCATCAAGAAGGCCTGGGGCGGCTTTGACGACTTCAAGAAGGCCTTCGCCGAGGCGGGCGCGACCCAGTTCGGCTCCGGCTGGGCCTGGCTGGTGCTGAAAGACGGCAAGCTTTCGGTAACCAAGACCGGCAATGCCGAAACGCCGATCACCGAAAAAGGCGTTACGCCCCTGATCACGATGGATGTGTGGGAACACGCCTATTACCTCGATTTCCAGAACGCGCGCCCGAAATACATCGACACTTTCCTCAACGAGCTGGTGAACTGGGACTTCGCAAACCAGGCCCTTTCCGACGCGAAATAGGGCGTTCGTGCTGGCGGTCCGCGCAGTTTGACGAGGCCGGGTTAGCGGTTTCGACAGGATTATGTGGCGTAGTTCATCCTGAGGACTCCGGGGCAAACCGGGGCGTCGGGTGGTGTACGTCACATGATCGTTCAAGACACCGGCGCCGAGCCGGGCGGCCGACGGCCGAACCTTGCGAACCCCAGCCTGCTCGACGCCGCGATCGAGCGCGGCGGGCTGCATCCATTTTTCCACGCCAAGATTTCGGTGAAGTCCGGCAAGATCGCCGGCGC
This sequence comes from Hyphomonadaceae bacterium, assembly GCA_035548775.1. Taxonomy (GTDB): domain Bacteria; phylum Pseudomonadota; class Alphaproteobacteria; order Caulobacterales; family Hyphomonadaceae; genus UBA7672. The sequence continues at coordinate 1,930 of DASZSI010000019.1, read as the reverse complement.
TGAAGCGCTGGCCCGTATCGCCAGCGGCCAGACACTGGCGGCGCCGGGACCGTATGTCGATCTTGCCGAGCGCAGCCACCGCATCGATGCGCTGACGCTGGCCATGGCGCGCGCGACAGCCAAGCACGTGGCGAGTTTTAACGCCGTCCGCAACCTGCCCTGCTCCATCAACATCAGCCCGTCCTCTCTGGAGCGCGCGGAGTTCGCGGAGCTGCTGGCGCAGGCGGTCGGCGAGGCCGGGCTCAAGTGCAACCAGTTCACGCTGGAGCTGACCGACAACCGCGAGACGCACTATGGCGCCAAGGCGTTCGAGACGATGGGAGCGCTGAGGGCCCTGGGTTTCGGGCTGTCAGTTGACGACTTCGGCGCGGGCTCGACCAATATCGACCGGCTGAAGAACTATCCCTTCACCGAGGTGAAGATCGATCCGGCTTTCACCCGGCTGGCGATGGAAGAGGCCTTTGCGAAGGCGGCGATCGTCAGCTGCGTACGGCTGGCCAAGGACCTTGGCCTGCGTGTGGTGGCCGAAGGCGTCGAGACTCGCGAGATGCTCGACTTCATGGCTTGGCTGAAGGTCGATGAGACGCAGGGCTTCTTCCTTTCGAAACCGCTGCCGCCGGCCGAGTTCAAGGCGCTGCTGGCCAAGGGCTGACGCCAGGTCTGCAAGCACGCCCTCGTGGTTCGACGGGCGCCGCTTCGCGGCTGCTCACCCTGAGGGCTTAACTCATACCGAAAAAGTGGTAGCCCTCATCCTGAGCAGGGCCCGAAGGGCCCGTCCGTCGAAGGACGAGGGCGCCCCGATGACTGCAGCGACCGACTACAAGACCATCACCGTGAAGCCGCTGTCGCCTGTGCTGGGGGCGGAGATCGAGGGCGTCGATCTGTCGAAGCCGTTGAGCAATGCACAGTTCGACGACATCCATTCGGCATTCCTCAAACACCACGTCATCTTCTTCCGCGACCAGGCGCTGACGCCGGACCAGCATCTCGCGTTCGGGCGGCGCTGGGGAACGCTGAATGTGCATCCGTATGTGAAGGGCATGGCGAGCCATCCGGAGATCCTTGAGATCAACAAGGAGCCGAGCGACCGGGTGAATTTCGGCGGCGGCTGGCATTCGGACATGAGCTTCCTGGAGGAGCCTGCGCTGGGTTCGATCCTCCATGCCATCGAGGCGCCCGAGGTTGGCGGCGACACGTTGTTTGCGAGCCAGTATGCGGCATGGGATGCGCTGTCGCCGGGACTGAAGAAGACGCTTGAGGGGCTCAACGCGATCCATTCGGCGGCGGAGGAGTATGGCGCGGGTGGGCATTCGTCCGCCAAGCGCGTGTCGATGGAGTCAGAGGTCGTGGGCGATGATGTGCCGGAGTATGAGCACCCGGTCGTGCGCACGCATCCGGAGACGGGACGCAAGGGGCTCTACATCAACCCGGCGTTCACCCTGCGCTTTGCGGGATGGAGCGCGAAGGAGAGCCGGCCACTGCTCAGTTACCTGTTCGAGGTGTCGCGGCGGGAGTCCTACACCTGCCGCTTCCGCTGGAGACAGGGCTCGGTGGCGATGTGGGACAATCGCTGCGTGTGGCACTATGCGTTGAACGATTATCACGGCCAGCGCCGGCATATGCGGCGCGTGACGGTCAACGGCGACAAGGTGAGATAAGACGCACCCTCTCCCTCAGGCCGGTGGGACACCGCCTGGGATGCTGTGTCTTGGCTCGGCCCTTGCGGGCTTTCGGCCAAGACGAGGGGTGCGCCTCCGGACAGGTGGAGGGCGTGGGGACGCGGGGTTGCTCCCGCGTGGGGTAGTCCTGCTCACCGCCTTGCGGCGGGATCGCTCGTTAGGTTACGCGGGCTCCGCGTCCCCCGTCTCGTGCTGAGCGCCCCGACCGGATGGCCCCAGGTCGCCCTGGAACGTCCGGCTCTAGCATCAGG
>DASZSI010000018.1:0-9292 GCA_035548775.1 Hyphomonadaceae bacterium | reverse complement strand
AGCTGAAGAACGGCGTGCTCAGGGACCCCAAGGTTTCGGTCGAAGTTACGAAGCCGCGCGCATCGCCGGTCTTCTACCAGAGCCCCGCCCCCGACGGCGCCTATGACAGCGCCAATCCGTTCCTGCTGAAAGGCAAGGTGGAAAGCGTGAAGATCGAGCCGGCCGGCATCCTGCTCACAGTCGCCGCGACCAGCCGTTCGATCGACGGCCAGGCCGTGCCGGACACGCGCACCTGGACCGTCAACACCGGCGGCAGCACGTCCTCGCCTGAAGAAATCACCGCCGAATTGACCGGCAAGACGCTCTACATGTGGGGCTATCCCAAGGCCGGCCAGAACTGCGCCACGGCGTGCGAGATGTACGCGCCCGACTATGTGATCCCGGCGCCGAAGCAAGCGGGCCTGATGTACCAGACGTTCGAGGTCAATCCGATCCAGCCGTTCCCGAACGGCGGTTACGCTTTTGCGGCAAAGTTCGATGCAAACGCGCCCGTGCGTATCGCAGGCGTTATCGAGAAAGTCGAGATCGGCCTGCCCTACACGCGCGTCCTGGTGCGCGGCGCCGCCGCCGACGGACGGGAAAAACTCTGGCTGGCCGACGGCCCGCGGCCCGCCGCCCTCAGCGACGAGATGTACCGCAAGCTGCTCGCTGGCGCCTCGGTGACCATCCGCGGCTATCTCGCCAAGGACAAGACGTGCGATCCCGCCTGCCGCGTCAATGCGAGGGACCTGCAGATCAATTGACAGAACGCCCCGAGAATCTCTCCCCTGAGATCGCTCGGCGTAGGCCCCTTCCCGGCGCCAGCTGGGAAGGGGTTTCTGCTTTGAGACGGTGGCGGCCTGCTTAGCCCGCGTACGCCTTCATCAACCGATAGAGATACTCGCGGCTGTCCATCAGCGACTTGACGCGGATGCGCTCATTAAGCCCATGCACGCCATTGCCATCGTTGTCTCCGAACGAGCCGGAGATGCCGTAGGTCGGAATGCCGACGGGCGTCAGGAAGGCGCCGTCGGTTGCGCCGGCCGCCATGGTCAGCAGGTTCGGCACGCCCGGGTACATTTCCTTCGCCAGCTTCTGTGCGGGATCGATAACGGAGGGATTCAGCGGCGGCGGCGGCGCAGGCGCGTTGCGCGTATCTCGCACGGTGACCTTGATCGCCTTGTCCTTGACGATCGTCTCCAGCAGCTTGCGCACCTCTTCCACGGTGGTTCCGGGGAAGATGCGGCAGTTGATGTTGGCGCGCGCCCGCTGGGGCAGCGCATTGGTGGCGTGGCCCGCATCCAGCATGGTGGCAATGCAGGTGGTTCGCAGGATGCGGTTGTAATCCGGATTGGCGGAAAGCGTCTTGTCCGCCGCCGCATCCTTCGGGTTCTTCATGAGGGCGGTCATCGCCTTGGCTGTCTCGCCGCCCTTGATCTTCGCCATCTCGGTGAAATAGCCGCGCGTCGTGTCGTTGAAGACGACGGGGAAGCGGTATTTCGCGATCTTGGTTAGGCCCTCGGCCAGCTGGTTGATCGCGTTGTCCGGCAGGGGCCGCGAGGAATGGCCGCCCGGATTGGTCACTTCCAGCGTGTAGTTCTGCGACAGCTTCTCGCCGACCATGATGCCCATGAAAACCGGCTTGCCCGAGGCATCCAGCTGCCCGCCGCCGCCCTCGTTGATGGCAAATTCCGCGTCGATCCAGTCCTTGTGGTTCTTGGAAAGCCACTCCGCGCCGTTGAACGCGCCGTTGGTTTCCTCGCCACACGTCAGCGCCAGCTTGATCGTGCGCTTCGGCTTGAAGCCTTCCTTCCTGTAGCGGATCAGCGTGTCGACCCAGATCGAAGCCATCGCCTTGTCGTCCGACGAGCCTCGGCCATAGAAATAGCCGCCCTCTTCCACCAGCTTGAACGGATCGCGCGTCCAGTCCTCGCGCTTGGCCTCCACCACGTCGATGTGGGCCAGCATCAGCACCGGCTTTGCGTTTGCGTCGGACCCGGCGAGCTTGGCGATCAGCCCGCCCTCTTTCGGATGGCTCGGCTCGGTCCACACGCGCGCGTCGTCGTCGGAATAGCCGGCCGCCTTCAACCGCGCCGCCATCTTGGTCGCCGCTTCGGTGCAAGACCCTACCGACAGCGAGGTGTTGGTCTCAACCAGCTCCTTGTAGAGATCACGGAACGCCTGCTCATCCGGTTTGACCTGCGCGAGGGCTGGCGCCGCAAGCGCCATCAACCCAGCCGAAACCGCCAATGCTCGAAACATGCGCCGCTCCCCGATGAAATTCAGCAGCGAACATAGGCGGCCTGCATCGGGAATCCCAGTTGGCCGGAGACGAATTGTTGTCTGGCGCCCACGCCTAATGCGCTCGACCCGCGACGGTCGAGCGCAATAACCCCAACGGCAAATCAGCTAAGCGTAGTCGCCTATTCACCCTCGGCCTGGATCGCCGTGTCGCGACCCTGGGCGTCGGCGCGCAGGATGCCCGGCATCGCGTAGTTGCCTTCATGGCAGGCGTATTCGAACACGCGTTCCGCCGAACGGCGCAGCGGAATCTCGCCCGTCCAGGTTTGCGTGTAGTAGACGGGATCCTTCACCTCGAACTTGTAGTCGATCACGTCATCCGACACGCGCCGGAACCATTCCGTCACCTGGCCCTTGTCCGAAATCGGGAATGACGCGACCTGCTGATGGGTCAGGCTGAAATTCTTGGTGACCACCACCAGCGTATCGCCCTCCCAGTGCCCGATCTCGTCGCCGAACCATTGCTTCAGCGCCGCCGGCCGCTCTCCGACGCCGGACTTGTCCACGATGTTGATGACCCGTGCATCGTGGTTCATCTCGATGTCGATCATGATCGACTTCGGCGTCTGCACGATCTGGTAGTTATTATTATACATCGCGTTGTTCAGCGGCGGTCCGCCCTGGCTGCCGAACGAGATGAAGCAACGCTCGCCCAGCGGGCGGATTTCCGGCCCTGTATTCTTCACCGTCTTGAAGTTGGCCATGCGCTGCCCGCGCAACGCCATGCCTTCCTTCGAGAATGGAACCTGGCCGTTTGCGGGCGAGGTGATCCACGAGGTGCGCCACTCGCTGTTCACTTTGGCGTATTCCGAACCGGGATCGATCCAGAAAGCGTTATAGCCCGCCTCGGCGTTCTTGTCGGTGTAGACGCCCGCCTTCGGATCCGTGCGCTTCTGGCTGGCGTCGGCAGCCTTGGTATAGGCGGCGTTCTTCGTCAGCTCAGCGACCTTCTCCGCCGGAATGACCAGGTCGGTCCCGACCTTGTCGCCATTGCCGCCGCGCGTCATCGTCGTCAGCGAGGCCGACGACCACACGCCATCGAACGACGGGTGACCGTCCGGCGTCCGCGGCGGCTTGTAGTTCGGATCCCACGGCTTGAGGTCTTTGAAGAACGGCAGTGGCGAGACGTAGGAAGTCTTGCCCGCGATGGTCTTGGGTCCCTCGATCGGCGCCTTTTCATCAGCGAAGGCGACGCCCGTGCTCGCCCCCGTCGCCAGCGCCTGATCAAGATAGGTCCGCGGCGCCGGCGCGGCGGCTTTGCCCTGCCCGTCCTTGGCCGCGCCAGAGTTCTGAGCCAACGCCGGAGAGCCAAACAGGCACGCCGCCAGCGCGGCCGACACAAAAAGCGATCCTCTCATCGCAATCTCCTCCAAATGCCGCACAACAGTCCGCGCCTTTGCCGGCTATTGCAACCATCCCGACTTCAAATCAGCGCGCTGAAGCCCCAGCAACCGGCTAAGGCCAGGGCGCCAGGAAGGGTCACGTAGCGGCAGAAGCAGCATCACTCACGGCCGCCGGCGAGACTTTACGCTCCTTATGGCCTATTCTCCGTCGCAGATCGCCGTCGGACGGTGGATGTCATGGCCAGTGACCACGAAGACTTCCTCAACAGCCTGAAGTCGCCTTCCGAACGCGGCGAGCGGCCATTCCTCACAACCGGAAAGTTCGGAAACGAAACCGTCGTGCCGTGGCTGATCATCGCGGCCGCGCTGACGGGGCTTCTCACCCGCAGCGTCATAGGCGCGATTGCCGCCGCGGTGGTCGTCTTTGCTCTCTGGTTCATCGTAATGAAAGCGTTCGGCGGCCGCTTCATGTCGACGAAGATGAACCCCTCCAGGCTATTTCGCTTCTGCCTGATCGGCGGCGTCGCCGGCTTCATCGCGGACTTCGGCGTCAACGCGGCCGGAATATCGATCAGTCTCGTCCTGGCCACCACGATCGGCGTCGCCATCGGCCTGGCGCTCTACCAGCTTGTACCCGAGCGCGGGAAGAAGTGAGGCGCCGCCGGCTTGGCGGTCCAGACCTCCTTCCAACGCAACCGCATGACTTGCCAACGAATAGCCTCCTACCGATATCGTCGGCGGGCTCGCTAAAGCGATTGCAACCATTGAAGGCGAACCTTGTTCAGCGCGATCGCCATGCGCGCGCCGGGATGCTCCACGGGGTCCGACTGCGCGATATAGTCTTCGAGCTGTTTGGTGCTGGCGAGCAATCCTGCGGTGAGCTTTCCGCGAAGCGTGCGCCATTCCGCCCGCGGCATTGCCTCCCAAAGACTGAGCCGAAGCCGGAAGGGATCGACGCCTATCGTGACAGACCTTGAGACATCGGTCGTCCAGGCGTCGAGTTCGGCAACACCCGCTACAGTGAGGCTTAGTCGGCGCGTTCCGCGACGCTCACCCGTTGCCTGCGAACGAATGAGACCGGCTGCGGTCATTCTACGAACGGCCGGATAGATCGCCCCAGCGCTTCCGCTCCACTCCATCGAAGGTGAACGCTCGAATGCCCGGCGCACCTGGAACGCAGTCTGATTTCCACGGTGGTGGATCTCGCTCAGAATGGCGCCTTCGAGTTCAGTCAGCACGCGCGAGCTCCACTGGCGCCCAAGGCCTCTTGCCAAGTTGGTTGAGGCCGATAATAGTACGAATCGCACTAATGTGCCAGAGGCGGCATGCTGACGCGGCGAGGGTTCACACTGGCGTCAATAGCGGGAGCCGCAACTGCGTGCTCGCCATCGCCCGTGTTCCGCCCTTCGCCGACCGGGGGGCTCAATGGAATTGTGCCCGCTGTCGTCTCTTCTTCGCGGGTGAGGCTCATGCTCGAATGGCCGGGTCATGAACCTGTCCGCGTGGCATTCGACACAGGCACCAGCGGCAATGCCCTGGACATCCAGTTCTGGCGGACAACACGACTTCAACGCACCGGAGATGCGCTTGTAACCGACGGCGGGACAGGGCTTCCGATCGAAGCTTTCGAAACTAGGATCCCGAATGCGAAATTCTCCGGCTATCCGGTCGGCGACCTGGTGGCGTCCGTCTACGGCTACCGTCCCCGCGATGAAGTCGGCATCGTTGGCCCGAACATGTTCTGGGACCAGCTGGTTTATCTCGAATTCGAGATGGGGCGACTTCGCGTGCGCAAGCTGACGCAAGAAGCGATCCCGGACTGGCCGGCCTACCCCTATCATGACTTCGGCGTTCCAAATTCAACGCCCGCGCTCACTGTTCAGCTTCCGAACGGCGAAAGCGTCCTTGGAACGCTCGACAGCGGGGCCAATGCACAACTGCTTCTGCCTATGCGTTTCAAGGAGAGGCTGGCGCTGAGCGACCACGGCAGCGGGCGGCAGATCAGTGCTGGATCTGTCTCGGAAGTATCCAAGGCAAAGCTTGGCGGCGTCGTGCGGGTGGGTCCCGTTACGTTGAACGATCCCGACGTGGTCTTCTTTCCCGGCGAGTTCGCCTCGGCCGGGATGCCCATCCTCAACAGATTGCGCGTGCTGCTGGATCCAGCCGGTCACCGCTGGTGGGCATTGACGCCGCGCATCCTCGATCCCGAGGCAGCCGGAAGGTTTACCGGACAATTCGGCCCACTCACCGTGGCTTCGGCCGGGCAGGGATTGACCGCGAGGGGCGACGGCCAAACGCACACACTGACCTGGCTCGGGGCCTGCCTGTTCATCTCCGATCGCGGAGATCGCTGGAACGATGCGTTCGGATCCGCAAGAACCCTGTTCGATTTCCATGGACAGGAAAAAGCCACCGCGCTCGAGGCAGTTCGCACCTCCGGAAGCATCGAAGTGTTTGCGAGAAGTTGAGCCCGCGACCGATTATTCTACCATCATCCCGGCCGCAGCCCTCGCCTCTTCCCAGCGTGACGGCATCATCTTCTGGCGGATGACTTCGTAGTAGTCGCGGATATTGGCAGGCGCGAGTTCGGGGCGGCCGCAATCGAACGGCGGCGCGGGCGCATATTCCAGGGCGAGCTGGATCGTCTGCGCGGTTTCTTCTCCCGCGATCTCGGCCAGCACGGTCAACGCAAAGTCGATGCCGGCCGTGACGCCGCCGCCGGTGATGACATTGCCGTCGCGCACGACACGCGCCGGATCAGGCGTCGCACCGAAAAGTTCCAGCATGTCGCGCCAGGCCCAATGGCTCGCTGCGCGCTTGCCTTTCAGAAGACCGGCCGCGCCGAGGATGATCGAGCCGGTGCAGACCGAAGTGATGTAGCGCGCCCCGCCCGCAAGCCGGCGCAGTTCGGAGAGGAAAGCCTGGTCCTGCGCAATCTTGGTGGCGACGATGCCGCCCGGCACGCAGATGAGATCGCAGCGGTCCACATCAGCGAGCTTCTTCGTGCCCGCGAAAGTGAGACCGTCCGACTCCACCGGCCCGCCCGCAGGACTTGCCACAACTGTCTCGGAGTTCGGCGTGCGGCTGAGAAACTGGTGCGGGCCGGTGAAGTCGAGATGCGTCATGCCCGGATAGATCGCGAACACGATGCGGAACGGCTTGCCGGGCGTCTGTTGCGCCGTTGAACCATTCGACATCTGGGAGGGTGCGGTCATGGGATTGGCCATGGGGGGAGGGTCCCTTTCGCGAGTGACGACGAGGCTTTCTCGCTCAAATCCCTGTTGGCTGAAATGACATACTTCCCTCCTTTCTTGACAAACTGCCGTTTCCCGCGTTTCCTGCCATCACACCAAGAAGACGAAAGATCCTCCTCATGTCCCGCAGGCCTTCTCCCCGCTCCATCGGTTTCCTGATCTTCGAGAATTTCCAGCTGCTCGACGCCGCCGGTCCGATCTCGGCGTTCGAGATGCCGATGCGCGGGATCACGCCCTCGCCATACGAGATCACGGTGATGGCGCCCCAGGCCGGGCCGGTGAGGTCATCCTCGGGCGTGGCCATGGTGGCCGAGGCGATCCCGGACCATCCCAAGTTCGATACCCTGGTGGTGATCGGCGGCGTGGGCACGCGCGAGGTGATGCGGGACGAAAAGGTGCTGGCCTTCGTGCGGGCCCAGGCGAGACAGGTGCGCCGGCTCTGCTCGGTGTGCTCGGGCGCCTATGTGCTGGCGGCCGCCGGCATCCTGGAAGGCAAGCGCTGCACCACCCATTGGGGCCGCACGCCGGACTTCCAGAAGCGCTTTCCCAACGCCTGCCTCGAGCCCGACCGCATCTATACCCGCGACGGCAAGATCTGGACGTCCGCCGGCATCACGGCGGGCATCGACCTCGCCCTAGCCCTCATCGCCGACGACCTGGGCGAGGAAGTCGCTCGCCGCTCGGCGCAGGAGCTGGTGGTTTACCATCGCCGGCCCGGCGGCCAGTCGCAATTCTCCGCCCTGCTCGACATCGAGCGCACCGAGGGCCGGTTCACCGGCCTCCTCGGCTGGATGCGCGAGCGCCTGGACGAGGAGCTGACGGTCGAACAGCTCGCCCTCAAGGCCAACATGTCGCCCCGCAACTTCGCCCGGGCCTTCGTGGCCGAGACCGGCGTCACGCCTGCCAAGGCGGTGGAGCGGCTGCGCCTGGAAACCGCCCGCGAGCGGGTCGAGCGTTCGCCCGAGCCGATCGATGTCATTTCCCGCGATGTGGGATTTGGCGATCCGGAGCGGATGCGGCGGGCGTTCGTCAGGGCGTTCGGCCAGCCGCCCCAGGCCCTGCGCCGCCTGGCGAAAGCCGCCTAGCCGGCCTTGGCGTAGCTGGCGATCCGGCCGTCCAGCTGGGCGATCCGGGTCCGCCAGGTCAGCACTTCCCGCGCCGACAGCGCGCCGGAAGGCTCCAGCGAGGCCAGTTGCCTTGCGAGGTTTTCCCGCCGGTCGCGCAGCGATTTCAGGGCGGCTTCACGGGTGACAGAAGCGGACATGGGAGTCGAATGTAGGGGCTCGCTCCGTCACGTCGAGTCCGCTCTCGCAACCGGTGTGCAGAATCCACCGGAAAATCTGGCGACGCTGAAAAAGCCCATGAATCCGGCCCTTCCCGGCCCGGTCAGCGGCCGCCGTTCAGTCCGGGTCATAGTCCTCCTCGTCCAGCTGATAGATGGTGCGGTCGCCCCCGAGGTCCGCGTCGCCCAGGCTGCCGATCTTCGCCACCAGGGGATCGACTGGCATCACAACCTTAGGCGGTTCCAACCTCCCCTGCTGCTCCATCCCGCCGACCATGCACATCACCCGGTCCAGCGACGCCTCCGAGCCCTCGGCCAGCAGCTCCAGCGCCTCCTGCCACACCTCAGCCAGCCTGCCGCGCAGCGCGTTCCGCCGGTCGACCCGGGAGTTGCCCTCCCGGATGGCGAGGATGGTCGCGCGCGTCGAGGCGACGGTTCGCTCCATGTCGAGGTCCTTCTTCCGCCACCCGCCGCGCAGCGCCCATTGCGACAGCGTCGACACATGCACGCCCAGCCTGCGCGACACCTCCGCCCGGCTCTCGCCCAGGCGCACCAGCCTTTCGGCCTCGAACGCCAGCCCCATCAATTCCGATCCTGATCTTGCCATTGGCGCCTCCATTCAGCACCGCCATCATCACCCCGTCCGCAGGGGTGTCGGGCACACCGGACGAATATCGAAAGAAATCAGCGCCCCCCGCCCGGCAACCCGGCTGGATTGGATGCCGCCAACCTCACGCCCCCGCCCGCCCATCCCGGCGAACGCCGGGACCCAGGGCGGACCTCAACTCCTGTTCTGAATTCGGGCTGCCCCCACCGTCTCGCTCGCAAGCGCGAGCGATCCACCTCCCCCGCCTTTCAGGCGAGGGAGGAAAGGCGCCGGCGGTGCTTTTCCTCCCCCGGCTTTGCCGGGGGAGGTGGATCGCGACGTCTTCGTCGCGAGACGGTGGGGGCAGCCGCCGTTCGCGAGCCCCCTACTTCTTCAACGCCGCCGCCGGGATCGCCCCGATGCTGACGAGGTACTCCGCCATCTTCTCGCGCAGGATGTTGATCGCCTTCAGCGGCCGCACCATCACCTTGAAGCGCGTGATCAGCCCCGCCTCGTTCCAGTGGATGATGTCGACGCCGTTGATCGT
>DASZSI010000017.1:0-2537 GCA_035548775.1 Hyphomonadaceae bacterium | reverse complement strand
ATTTGGCCCTTCAGGGCGGCGACGTCCTGCGCGTTGGCCAGCATGGCGCCGGGCCGTGTGGCGCGCATCACCCCTGCGCGGGCGATGTAATCCGGCGGCAGCAGCGATGGCGCAAACGCGCTGGCCGTGCCCGATCTCACCGCCGCATCGACGAACGGCCGCGTCAGGACATGATTGAACAAGCCGCCGACCAGCGGATTGGCCGACCAGTTCACATGCCAGCTGACGCCGCCATCCCATTGGTAGGCGACCGCGGCGATCAGCACGAGCCCGGAAACGAGTTCGGGAAAATCCAGCGCCAGGCGCAGCGCCACCGAGCCGCCGTAGGAGTGGCCGACCACGATCGGCCGGGTGAGATCCAGCGCCTTGATGATATCGGCCGCAACCCTTGCCTGCACCGCCAGCGTCTCGGCGTCCGGCGGGCGGCCCGCAGTGTCACCCATGCCCGGACGGTCGTAGGCGGTGACACGGAAACGCTTTTCCAACAGAGGGAAGATCGTCGGTTCGAACACGCCCATATCGGACGAGGCGCCGTGGATCAGAAGCACGTCGCGGCCAGCGCCGCGTCGGGAGACGTGGACCCTGACGCCTTCGGCCGTGACGAATTGGGGAGAGGAACTCATGGCGTTGATACGCGTGAGCCCGCCACGCGGTTCAGGCCGCAGCCAGCAGGCTTTCGAACAGCTTGCGGCCGTCGCCGCCGCCTTCCTGTCCGTTCATCGCCCGCTCGGGGTGAGGCATCATGCCGAGCACGCGGCCGTTTTCGGAAAGGACGCCGGCGATGTCGCGCGCCGAGCCGTTGGGATTGCCGAGATAGCGGAACGCCACACGGCCCTCGCCTTCAAGCTTGTCCAGCGTGGACGCGTCCGCGAAGTAATTCCCGTCATGGTGGGCGATGGGGTAGCTGACCTCGCGCGTTGATCCGTAAGCCGACGTGAACGCAGAGTTGGTCGCGATGGCCAGCGGCTGGGGGCGGCAGACAAAGTTGAGCGAGGCGTTGCGAAGAAGCGCGCCGGGCAAGATGCCCAGCTCGGTCGCGACCTGGAATCCGTTGCACACCGCCAGCACATAGCCGCCACGTGCGGCGTGTTTCCGGATCTGCTCTCCGACCGGCGAAGCGGCCGCCATGGCGCCCGAGCGGAGATAATCGCCATAGGAAAATCCGCCAGGCAGCATGATGAGGTCGAGGCCATCCGGCAGGGCGCCGTCCTTGTGCCAGACCATGGCCGGGTCTCTGCCCGTCACCTCGCGCAGCGCCATCTGGGCGTCGCGGTCGCAGTTGGAGCCCGGAAAGACGATGACGGCGGATTTCATGGCGGCCTCTTCGGGGCGGCGTCTAGCAGGTTTCCAGGCGAGTCGCGAGGGTTGGAAACGCCCTCGGAACGCCTGGGGTTCCTTGAAAAATTTCATGGTTTTGGAGGGCGGCGAACCTTGAACCGGCCAAATCCCAAAACTATTTCGCCGCCGATGCAGATTGGGACCCTGCGCATGCGGAAGGCGGTACTGGAATTCCTGAGATTTGAGCGCGACCAGGCGGTGACCGAGCTCAACCAGCTGGAGCGAGGCGAGCGCGAGATTTTCCGGCTTCTCGACAATGACCGGACAAATATTACCGAACAGGCCGTGATTGCCACCGCCGCGAGGGTCGATCGGTTCGAAGAGATCATTGCGCGGTTCGAGGCTGGGCTGGGCTGAGTGGCGTGTTGACCGGCTCGGTCGTGCGGGCCTAGATTTTCCCTGAATATTCCAGGGAGGAGAAGGCCATGCGCGTCTTCCTGTTGGCCGGTGTGTTGCTTGCGGCTTCGGTCGCGATCAGCGGGTGTGCAAATATCAAGACCTACCAGACGCAACTTGACGTCTGCCAGGGCGAGAACGGAACGGCGCAGTCCGCAACCGTGACCAAATCCAGCGGTGATCCGGCTGTCGACGCCTACGCGGTGAAGCAGGCTTCAAGCGCGATGGTCTACAAGGCGGACGGCAACAAGCCCTGCCATCCGCTGACGGTGGAGTATCGCTCCGTCGGCGAGAAGCCGGCCTAGGTTCGATTGCGATTGGGCGAAGCCGGACGCGACCAATCAGGCGCGAAGCTTCGTTGACTTTGCTAGTAGCCTGATCCAACATGATGTGGGGACGACAACTGGGTATTGTGCCGGGGGGCGCACGATGGGGGACGACGGTCCGATCGCTGATCACGATGATCGCGGCAAACTTCCGGACAAGAGCCACGAAGCACGCAAGGGCAAACCTGCGGCGCCGCATGACGGCTCGGGCCTGGATCATGTCCTGGGACTTCTGACCAGTCGCATCACGGGCATAGGCGCCGTGCTTGCCGCGCTGGTGGTGTTGAACAATGCAATCACGAGCCTGACCGACGAGGTGCTTCAGCGATCGAAGGCGTTTCGCGAGCGCGCGGCTGCGGAAGAGACTTTCTGGACAGGCATGTTCACGCAGTTCCTGGATGCCGCCGCGGTCGGCGACAAGGATCAGCGCAACAAGAAGTTCGAAGTGATCCGGGACATGGTGAAACTGAAGGAGAT
>DASZSI010000016.1:0-11290 GCA_035548775.1 Hyphomonadaceae bacterium | reverse complement strand
ATGAGTGGGTCCCGGCTCTCCGCTTCGCTGCGGCCGGGATGACAATTGAGGGAATTCCAGACGGAGGCGCCGGTCGACATTACGCATGCTTGCGGGCACGGATTTTGTCGCGCTATAGTCCTATAACGATAACGGGGAGATTTTGCCATGCGCCTGACGCGCCGCCTGTTTGCCTTTGCAATGATGGCGCTGGCCGGACTCGCCTCCGGCCCGATGCCTGCGATGGCGCAAGGCAAGCCGCTTCAGGTGTTCGCGGCTTCCTCCCTCACCGATGCGATGAAAGAACTGGGCGACATGTACGCCAGCCGGGGCCACCCCAAGCCGCAGTTCAACTACAACTCTTCCTCGATCCTCGCGAAACAGATCGAACAAGGCGCCAGCGCCGACTTCTTCCTCTCGGCTGATGAACCGTGGATGGACTATCTCGGCGAGCGCAAGCTGATCGATCCCGCCACCCGCGAGAGCATGCTGTCCAACCAGCTGGTCCTCGTCGCGCCGGCGGACAGCACCATGAACATCAAGATCGCGCCCGGCATGGACCTGTTGGGCGCCCTCAAGGGCGGCAAGCTGGCGATGGGCCATCCGGACAGTGTGCCTGCTGGCAAGTACGGCAAGGCGGCGCTGCAGGCCCTTGGCGTGTGGTCGCAGGTCGAAGCCTCGGTCGTCCGCGCCGACAACGTGCGCGCGGCGCTGCTGTTCGTGGATCGCGGCGAGGCGGCGGCAGGTGTCGTCTACCTCACCGACCAGAAGGCCGATAAAGCCGTGAAGCTCATCGGGGTCTTTCCGGCAATCACCCATCCGAAGATTTCCTACCCCATGGCGGCGGTGAAGGGCGGCAACGCCGCCGAGGCGGCGACGTTCGAAGCTTTCCTGCAAACGCCTGAAGCCAAGGCCGTCTTCACACGCCTGGGTTTCATCCTCCAATAATCGGGGCACTCTCCGGGGAGATACAACAATGCTGAGTTCCACGAGCAGGCTTGCGCTTGCTGCATGCCTTGCAGTGGCCGGGCTGGGCCAGGCCGCGTTCGCGCAACAAGCCGATAGCCAGACTACCGTCACGCCCGGACAGCCGCAGCAGCAACCGCCCCCGCCCCCCTCCGACACCGCGCAGCTCCAGGCGCAACTCAAGGCGCAGGACGCGCGCATCAAGGAACTGGAAGACAAGCTCGACCAGCTCACCACCATCATGTCGAACCGCGTCGACCGGGTCGAGAACGCCACGGACTCGGGCAAGGTCATCGCCACCAATCCCGGCCCGCGCATCGAAGGTCCCAACGCCCGCAATTCGATGACCTTCATCGGCGCCGCCCAGGTCGGCTTCGGCGCCGTCGAGCAGAAGGACAGCGGCCCCTCGGCGCCCGATGTCCACGGCGGCTCCGAAATCCGCCGCGCGCGCATCGGCGTCCAGGGAACGGCTTTCAGCGACTTCGCCTACCAGGCCGAGATCGACCTTGCCGCCACCGGCGGCGTGGCCTCAGCCGCGAAGGACGTCTACGTCCAGTACAACGGCTTCCGCCCCTTCTCGATCACGCTGGGCAACGTGAAGCCCTACACTGGCCTCGAGACCTCGTTCAGCGACCGCTCGAACGCGCAGACCTATCTCGAAAGCTCGATGCTCTCCTCGATGTACACCGCGACAGGCGCACGCAATGTGGGCCTGCGTATCAACACCGGCGGCGATAACTGGTCGGCCAGCGTCGGCTGGTTCGGCGACGACCTCAACAACAACGGCGTGGCGACGCCGGGCGAGGAAGGCGAAGGCGTTCATGCCCGTCTCACCTGGGCGCCGATCTATTCGCCCACGTCGCTCCTCCACTTCGGGATCAGCGGGTTTGATCGCAAGGTCGCGACCGACTCGACGGGGCTCTCCCAGCTTCGCGTACGCGCCCAGCCCGAAAGCACCATCGACGCTGCCCGCCTCGTCGACACCGGCAATATCGCTTTCGCCAATAATGTCAGCGTGGTCGGCCTTGAAAGCGCAGGGTTCCTGGGTCCCGTCGGCTTCCAGGCCGAAGCCGGACAGATGGATGTCGAGCGCTATGGCGGCCGCCCATCGTCGACCTTCGATGGCGCCTATGTCGGCCTCAACTGGTTCCTGACCGGCGAGAGCCGCTCCTACGATCCGCGCACCGGCGTCTTCACCCGCTTCTCGCCCAGGGCCAACTTCTCACCCGCCGACAGCACCTGGGGCGCATGGGAAGTCGCCGCGCGCTGGAGCACGATCGACCTCGACGCCGATCCCAACCTGGTCAACGGCGCAACCCTTATCGGCATCCGCGGCGGATCTGAGACGGACTACACGGCGGCGCTCAATTGGTACTGGAACCCGTGGTTCCGCATCATGCTGAACTACGTCCACGCCGAATCCGACAACCGCACCAACACCCTGCCCGGCATCGGCGCCAACGAAGGCACGACGCTCGATCTCATCGGCCTGCGCTTCCAGCAGGAGTGGTAGGACTCGAGTTGTCATCCCGGCCGGAAGCGCGAAGCGCTGGAGAGCCGGGAACCAATCTTCTCCTAGTTCGATTGTTGAGAAGTGGGTCCCGGATAGCGCTATGCGCTTCCGGGATGACAGTCTGTGGACTTTCGCAGCTAAATACTTGTCGTTGGAGACGCGCGGAGAGACTTACGACGTCAGCGCGGCTTCGTTTTTGTCGCCCGTGCGGATGCGCAGCACCGCTTCGAGATCGAGCACGAAGATCTTGCCGTCACCGATCTTGTTGGTGTTGGCGGCCTGTGTGATCGCGTCGACCACTTTCTCGACCACCTGGTCGGTCACGGCGACTTCGATGCGCACTTTCGGCAGCAGGCGCACTTCGTACTCGGCGCCGCGATAGACCTCGGTCTTGCCTTGTTGGCGGCCATAGCCACGGACCTCGGTGACGGTCACGCCCGAAGCGCCAGCGGCGGTCACGGCGTCGAGCACGGCGTCCAGGCGGCTCGGTTTGAAGACGGCGGTGATGTATTTCATTGGAAACTCTCCTTGGGCGGGTCCGCAGGGCTTCCAGGGCCTCGGCGGGTTCGGGGTGTATATATTGCTCTACTTACACATCTTCAACACCTAAACGGGCTCGTTGTCAACCGGCTCACGAGAATTCCCCGGAATCCGGCCCTTTGCAGGGGCTTTGACGACCCGTTTCACGCGGGCGGGCTTGCCGGGTTCGATGTAGAGCCGCTTGATCGCTTCGATCATCAGCACACCCCCAAACCCGCTCCAGGCAAAGCGCCCGATACGCTCCCAGGCATCCCCCGCCGAGGTGATGAGGCCCCAGTCGATCGGCGGGGCGTAGAGCGCCCGCGCCGAAGCGGTGGGATTGAATGCGGCCTCCTCCAGCAGGCGGTTGAGCTGGGAGCGGGTATAGGGACGCCCGTGGCCGAAGGGTGTCGACTCGGCCCGGGCCCAAAGCCCTCTGCGGTGTGCGACAATGATCAGAATCCGTGCTTCCGGCGCGGCCACACGCCAAAGTTCGCGCAGCAGGCGCTGCGGGCTCTCCGCCTCCTCGAGCCCATGGAACAGGATCACCCGGTCGAACAGCGCGTCAGGAAAAGGCAGCCGTTCTTCTTCCACCAGCACCGAAAGGCTCTTTCCCTCGGCGGGCCAGCGGATCGCGCCCTGCAGGTCCGGCGAGGCCGACACCACCCGCCGTGCGCCGGCGCGATAGCGCTCCAGCAGTACGTCGGCCTGGCCCAGGCCCAGCACATCCATGCCGTCCGCCGCCGGCCACAGCGCGCCCACACGCCGGGCCACCATGTCCTGCGCCAGCCGTCCCAATGGCCCGCCGTAGAAGGCCTGCAGCCTGTCGATGTCGAAGCGCATGCTGTCCTGTCGTTCGCAGGCTATATAGGTTTCAAACCGTCCCGAAAGGCAAACCCTTGGCCGCTCCGATCATCCACCAATTCCCCTGCCTGAAGGACAATTACGGGTTTCTGCTCCATGACCCGGATACGGGCGAGACCGCCTGTATCGACACGCCGGAAGCCGATCGCATCCTCGCGGAGGCCAAGTCCAAAGGCTGGACCATCACGCAAATCTGGAACACGCACTGGCATCCCGACCATGCCGGCGGCAACCAGGCGATCAAGGACGCCACCGGCTGCCGCATCGTCGGCCCCAAGGGCGAGGCCGCTAAGATCCCAACCCTCGAACGCCAGCTGGTCGAAGGCGACACAGTCGAGCTCGGCAGTCTCAGGGCGCGCGTGCTTGAAACGCCGGGCCACACCGCCGGCCACATCGTCTATCACCTGCCCGACCACCACATCGCCTTCGTCGGCGACACGCTGTTCGCGCTCGGCTGCGGCCGCCTGTTCGAAGGCACGCCGCAACAAATGTGGACCAGCCTCGGCAAGCTGCGCGCCATGCCTGACGACACCGCCGTCTACTGCGCCCACGAGTACACGCAGGCCAACGCCAACTTCGCGCTGAGCGTCGACGCCGGCAACGCCGACCTCCAGGCCTACGCCGACGAGGTGAAAGCCAGGCGCGCGAAGAACATCCCCACCGTCCCCACCACCATGGGCCGCGAGAAAAAAGCCAACCCCTTCCTCCGCGCCGACGATCCGAAACTCCAAGCCTTCGTCGGCCACGCCGGCGACGCGATCGCGACCTTCGCCGAGGTGCGCGAACGGAAGAACAGGTTTTAGAATTCTTCCTCCGCTTGCGGGGGAAGTACGGCGAAGCCGGGATGGGGGCGAGCCAAGAGCCTTGCTCTCTCCGTCATCCACCGACAGACTACGTTTGTTGGGGATCGGAATGCGCGACGGCCAGAAAACTCGCTTTGCACGCCAGCTGCGACGGAACATGACCTCGGCTGAGCGTCTACTTTGGTGGAAGCTGAAAGACCGCGCGCAAGGTTGGAAATTTCTTCGTCAGAAGCCCCTCGGCCCTTTCGTGCTCGATTTCGCCTGCATCGAAGTCCAACTCGCGATTGAAGTCGACGGCGCGACACACGGATCAGCCAAGGATATGGCCTACGATAAAGGCCGGACCCGTTTCATCGAGCAGCAAGGCTGGCGCGTCGTCCGTTTTCACAACCGAGAGGTTTTCGAAAACCTCAACGGTGTTATCGAGACGATCCGTAACGCTGCGTGGGAGCAAGAACACTGGCTAGCCAGGCGACAGTCCGGATGAGGCTCGCCCCCATCCCCCCTTCGGGGTACTTCCCCCGTTTCACGGGGGAAGAATGATGTCCCTCGACGACGTCATCCACGCGCTTGGCCTCAAGCGCCATCCCGAGGGCGGGTTCTACGCCGAGACGCACCGTATACCGGCGCCCGAAGGCCAGCGCTCGGCCGGCACGGCTATCTATTATGCGCTTGGCGAAGGCGATCGCTCGCACTGGCATCGCGTCGATGCGACGGAGATCTGGCACTACTACGCTGGCGCCCCGCTGGAACTCTCCCTGTCGCCCGGCCGGGGCGTCGCCACCCACCTTCTCGGCCCGAACCTCTCGGCCGGCCAGCGCCCGCAAGCGATCGTCCCGCCCGGCCACTGGCAGGCCGCGCGTACGACAGGCGCATGGACCCTCGTCGGCTGCACGGTCTCGCCGGGCTTCGAATTCTCAGGATTTGAAATGGCCACGCCGGGCTGGTCGCCGCCAGCCTAGAAGATCAGCCGCTCGACCGCGCAGCCGTCAGCGCGTTGGTGATCGCCTCGGACGAGACGCGTCCTCCGAACTCTTCGTTCGGGTTCACGCCCAGCACAAGTTCGCCGTCCTTGAACGCCACGCTCGGCGCCGGCGCCGGCACCAGCCGCACGGTGGTCAGCTTGGTCGCCGCCTTACCGGCAAGGCCATTGGCGCGCTCCACGCCGGCTATGACGTTGTTCAGCGCGTCCGCGGCCCACGCTTCGTTGCGCGAGAATTCCGAGGTGCCGAAGATCGTAACCTCATGCCCGGCCAGCTTGGTCAGCCGCTGGGCGGCATGCACGCGCAATTCGTTCAGCGAGGACGTCATCGCCGGCGCCGACAGCGGCGCGACATAGCCGACCAGATCCGCCGGCGCGCCCGTCTTGTTAGCCAGGTAGGAAACCACGTTGCCCTGCTCGGTCACGCGCAGGACAATCTGGCCCCGGTCGTCCTTGAAGAACACATCGCCCCGCTGGGCCGGCACCGGCACCAGGGTGCGGACTTCCGGATCGCCCTCGATCTGCAAGAGCACGTCGTCGCCACGGTTCTCGAGGATGAAGTTCTTGTCGGAGGCCACGTCGGTATAGCGCGTGCCCCCTCTGGCGTTGGATTGGGCCGGGGTCTGGGCGCGGGAAGCAGCGGCCGCCTTGCCCTGGGCAAAGGTCGTGGCCGGGGCCTGCGCGGGGGGCTGCTGGGCGGCGGCCGTAGCGGCGAATCCCAAGGCGGTGGCGGCGAGAGCCGCAGTCGCTGCGGTACGACCCGCAGTGCTAAGAATCCTAGTCACCATCATCCCCGCCAGAAGGCATGCGGACTGGGGCGATTCTTTGTTCGAAACCCGAGCCCCAAGGGCCACGATGGGGCCTTTCAGCGGCGCTGACAAGCCTGGCAGACCCAACGAAAACAGGGCGTTAGAGGGTCGAAAAGAGTCGTTGCACGGGTGCATCGGCCCCTTGCGAAGCCGCGCCTGGGACGCGCTAACCGGTGATGTACTGCCCGCCATTTGCCGTCAGCGTCGCTCCCGTGATGAACCCGGCGTCGGGCCCGGCGAGGAACGCCACGCAAGCGGCGATTTCCTCGGCCTTTCCCAGCCGGCCAACCGGGATTGTAGCGACAATGCCTTCCAGAACCTTTGCGGGCACTGCGGCCACCATTTCCGTGTCGATGTAGCCCGGACAGATGACGTTAACGGTGATGCCCTTCTTGGCGTTCTCTTGGGCTAGCGCCTTGGTGAAGCCGATTAGGCCCGCCTTGGCGGCCGAATAGTTCACCTGGCCCACCTGCCCCTTCTGGCCATTGATCGACGAGATGTTGATGATCCGGCCGGAGTTCCGCTCCCGCATCCCCTCGATGGTCAGGCGGCAGAGGTTGAAGGCCGAGGTGAGGTCGATGCGGATCACGTCGTCCCACTGCTGGCGGGTCATCCGGTGCAGGGTCGCATCGCGGGTCACGCCGGCGTTGTTGACCAACACGTCAACCGGTCCCAGCTCCTTGGTCACCTGTGCGATCCCGGCTTCGCAGGCGTCGTAGTCGCCGACATCCCACTTGTAGCAGGTCACCCCCAGCTCCTCGGAGCATTTCCGCGCGGCGTCCTCGTTCCCGGCATAGTTGGCGGCGACCTTGTAGCCATCCCTGGCGAGGCGTTCGGAGATCGATCGGCCGATGCCGCGGGTCCCGCCCGTCACCAAAGCAACCCTGGCCATTCGTATCTCCTCACCCGTGCTCGCAGCGCCGTGATCGATATAGCCGATTTCTTAACCACAGGTCTCGCGAGTCTCGGGCCGCGAGAGAAAAATGCTGCGCTCATGCTGCACCCGCCGAATGAGTGTGCAGCTGCGTAAGGAACGTGCTACAAGGCTCCACTGAACGGGAATTAATGTGGCTGCCGACATGAGCGGCGACCCAGGGAGATGGTCTTGACGCAATCGAACGGCGCCGACGGCGAGAAGATCATCATCAAGAAATACGCGAACCGCCGACTCTACGACACCTCCGCCAGCGCCTACGTGACGCTAGAGCACCTTTCCGAGCTTACCCGGCAGGGAAAGGAGTTCATGGTCCAGGACGCCAAGACCGGCGAGGATCTCACACGCGCGGTGCTGGCCCAGATCATCTTCGAACAGGAAAACAAGAAGGAAGGCGTCCTGCCCGTCTCCTTCCTGCGCCAGTTGATCCAGTTCTACGGCGATAACTTCCAGACCATGCTGCCAGCCTATCTCGAACTGTCGATGAAGACGTTCAACCAGCAGCAGGAGAAGTGGCGGGAGTACATGACCACCACCGTCGGCGAGGACAAGGCGAAGGCCTTCGAAGACCAGGTCCGCAAGAACATGGCGATGTTCGAGGAAACCATGCGGTTCTTCACGCCATTCACGGCCGCCATGCCGACCGCCCCGGCTGCTCCGCGTGCGGACGAACCTGCCGCCAACGGCGCGGCCAGGCCGGCCGCTCCGCCCACCGGCCTCGACGCCATCCGCGCCCTGCAGCAGCAGATGATGGACATGCAGAAGCAGCTGGCCCAACTCGCCACCGGCGCCTACACGCCCTCGACCGACCGCAAGGACGATCACTAGCTGGCTGGGACCGCCGGGCTCCCGCCCGGCAGTTCGCGCGCTAGCGCGAAAACGTTCGATAATCGCAGATCGAGTTTTGTCGCTTCGCGACAACAGCCGGGCAGGAGCCCGGCGGTCCCGGCTTTTTAACCCTAACGGCCGCCAGCCCTGCTGGCCCCCTGCTTGCAGCAGGCGGGTCATGCGCGTCGAACCCGCCCCTCACGTGTTCCGCAACGAGGACCGCCGCAGCCGGTTTACCGACCGGCGTGCAAGGGCGGAACGCCGCGTCGATCCAGTCGAACAGCCCCGCGCCCGTCACGCCGCCCATCTCTGGTTCACGCCGGCCTTCGGCGCCCAGATCCTCGGCCAGATCGCGCCCGAGACGGTTGTTCCCGCTCGCGCCGAACGCGCCTACCAGCAGCCCGAAGCCCTCACGCCGCTCCGGCCCAGCCTGGTGAAGACGGCCTAACCGCTACCGCCTGTCCAGCTTCGCCAGCACCAGTTCGAGCATCCGTTCCAGCCGGTCCATGCGTTCGTGGATCCCCGCGATCACCTCGCGCGTCACCTGGAACTCTCCCGTCGGCGCCGAGGCCCGCGCCGCAGCGCGTCCCGATGACATCGACAACCCGGGATCGGCGGCGCCGGCGCGGTTCGCCACCTCCATCGGGTCCACGCGCAGCACGCGTGCGACCGCGGCCACTTCCGGCCCTTCCAGCTCCCGGCGGTCGGCGAACACCATCTCGATCTCATCAACCGTCATGCCCGCCGCCTGCGCCATCGACGCGCGCGACATGCCGGCGGCTTTCAGCCGCTCGTCAAACCAGTCCTGGTCGAAAAAAAGTCCCATGGGTCAGCTCAGCCCCTCAACGCGGCCCCGATCCCCGACACACGCCAGCCCCCTGGCGTATTCTCAAGACGCAATGCTCTCAGCGCACCCCGTCGCCGACCGTGAAGTCGCGGCGCGCCGAAATGATCGTCACCACCACGCCGGCCAGAACGTCCAGCAGGCACATGAAGGTGAGGATGAAGAAGGCCGAGGTCTGGAAGTTCTGCAGCAGCAGGAACTCGATCAGCGCCACGATGAACACGATCATCGACACCGCATGGTTGGCGATCGTCGAGGCCCCGGTCGAGGTCGACTTCAGGATCTCCACGAAGAAGAACAGCATCGACAGGATCACCAGGATGTCGCCCGAGGTGACGATCCACGCGCCGAACAGGTGCGTGCCCCTCGCCGGATCCGAAAGCTGGTGAATCATCATCGACACGCCGTTCGCGTCGATCTCGCCGCTCGTGGCGAACGCCATCAGGTTGTAGATGATGACCGGAATGGCAAGTAGCGGGAATATCCCGAAGATTGCGCGCATTGGTGATCCCCTGTTCGGTCCGCCGGTTCCCCCGCGCCTCTGGCGGGCGCGTTTTTCCAACGCCTCTACGCCGAGAGCGGTACCCAATAATCCACCCAATTGAAAGCCCTCCGCCCCGCTCGCCAGACCCTCGCGCCAGTCCCCACCGGCAACCTAGATTTCGTCGACGCCGCCCGGCGACCTGCGCCGCCGCCGCAGCCACATGACGCCGCGAAGATCGGACCAGGCATCCGCCAGCCGCCCAAAATTGGTGTAGTTCGACCGCCCATGCTGCCTTGCCCGGTGATTCACCGGCCGGCTTTCCACCTGGAACCCGTCCGACAGCATCACCGCCGGCAGGTAGCGGTGGATATGATCGAAATACGGAAGATGGAGATAGGCGTCGCGCCGGAACGCCCGCGCGCCACAGCCGCTGTCCTGCGCATTGTCCTTGAGGATCGAGCCGCGCACCGAGTTCGCGACCTTGGATCCGAATCGCTTCCAGCCCGAGTCAGAACGTTTCTCCCGCCGTCCCTGCACCAACGCGAGGTCCGAAGGCGCATCCGGCCGGGTCAATTGACCTACCAAACCGAGAATGTCGCCGGGGTCATTCTGCCCGTCGCCGTCCAGCGTGACGATGATGTTGGATCGCGCTGCGTCCACCCCGGTGCGCACAGCGCGGCTCTGGCCGGCATTCTTGCGATGCCCCAGCACCCGCAGGGCCGGAATGCTGTCCTTGAGGCCGAACAGCCGCGGACGGGTGTCGTCGGTCGAGGAGTCATCAACAAAGATCAGTTCATAGGCCCGGCCGGCCAGCACCTTGGCGATTTCCCGGGCCAGGGCATCGACATTGTCGGCCTCGTTGCGGACCGGCACCACCACGCTGAATTCCGGGCGGCCTTCCATGCCGTTCGCCATCTTCCCGTCCGTTGTTCGCACGCGTGCATCCATGACACCCCCCTATAACCGCCCCTTTGGCCGGTAGCGAGGCCCCAGCTGGTCAACGCTCGGGGAGGGTTCGCTTTTCAAGGGAACAAAACCCGGCGACGCCCGCTTCAAGAGCCGATATGGTCCCGGCAATTCTGGCCTGGGGCTTCCCCGAATCGGCCGTCCGGCAAGGGTTTTCCACGCGTGATGGGTTCGTTCGACCGGTTCATCGAGACCCGTTGGGCCTATGCTTTCCTGGCCGGGATGGTCTTCCTCCTGTCGATCCCGGGGCTGCTGGCGATGCCGGTCATGGACCGGGACGAGGGCCGCTTCGTCGAAGCCTCCTCGGAAATGATGGAGACCGGCGACTTCGTCGTCATCAATTATCACGAGCACATGCGGAACAAGAAGCCGGTGGCGATCCACTGGATGCAGTCCGTCGCGGTCAGCATCATGTCCAACCCGCAGGCTCGGGAAGTGGCCTTCTACCGCGTGCCCTCCCTGCTCGGCGCGATGCTGGCGGCCATGGCCACGCTGTGGGGCGGCAACGCCCTTTTCTCCCGCCGCGCGGCCTTCATCGGCGCCGTCATTGTCGGCAGCTGCCTCCTCCTCTCGACCGAGGCCCACATCGGCAAGACGGACGCGGCCCAGTGCGGCATCCTCACCCTCGGCATGGCCGCGCTCGCCCACCTGCGAAACCGAAGCGACAAACGCCTCGCCATCCTGTTCTGGGTGACGCTGTCGATCGGCGTGCTGCTCAAGGGCGTGATCGCGCCGATGGTGATGGGCGCCACCATCGTCGGCCTCATCATCTGGGAACGGAAGTGGGACTGGGCGAAGC
>DASZSI010000015.1:0-9281 GCA_035548775.1 Hyphomonadaceae bacterium | reverse complement strand
CGGCTGGATCCGCAATGCGGACAAGTTCGGTTGTACAGGGTATCAGGACCGCGACGCCGATTGCCCGCCGCTACCCCAATAGGCCTTTGGTCTGCGATCGAAACAGCAGGGTCTGGACCTGCCGCCGGGCTTGCCCCATATGAGCGCCTTCCCTGAAGGACCCCTATGGCCGCCCTGTCCGAAAGCCGCCTCAAGCAGATGATCGACCGCTTCGAACAGGTCGAGGCGCGCATGGGCGTCGCAACCGATGCAAAAGAGATCGTGCAGCTGTCGCGTGACCATGCTGAGTTGAAGCGCGTCGCGGAAAAAGCGCGCGAAGTGATGAGCATGCGCGATCAATTGGCCGAGGCGGATGTGCTCGCCAATGACGCCGGCGCTGATCGCGAGCTGGTCAACATGGCGATTGAGGAACGCGCCGACCTGAAGGCGCGCTTGCCGGATGTCGAACGCGAGATGCAGCTGATGCTGCTGCCCAAGGACCGGGACGATGAAGGCTCGGCCGTGATCGAGGTCCGCGCAGGCACGGGCGGCGACGAGGCCGCGCTGTTCGCAGGCGACCTGTGGCGGATGTACCAGCGCTATGCGCAAGGAAGGAAATGGTCGGTCGAACTGGTCTCGTCCACCGACGGCGAGAAGGGCGGCTACAAGGAAGTCGTGGCCCAGATCAACGGCTCGGGCGTGTTCGGCCGGCTGAAGTTCGAAAGCGGCGTCCATCGCGTGCAACGCGTGCCGGAAACGGAAGCACAGGGGCGTGTCCACACCTCGGCGGCGACGGTCGCCATCCTGCCCGTGCCGGAAGAAGTGAACATCGAGATCCGTGACCAGGATCTCCGCATCGACACATATCGGTCTTCGGGAGCTGGAGGCCAGCACGTCAACAAGACCGACTCCGCCGTGCGCATCACGCACCTGCCGACCAACATCGTCGTGACCTCGTCCGAGAAGTCGCAGCACGAGAACCGCCGCAAGGCGATGGAGCAGCTGAAGATCCGCCTCTACGAGCGTGAGCGGGAGATGAAGGATTCCGCCCGCGCCGCCGCGCGCAAGCTGCAGGTCGGCTCCGGCGACCGTTCCGAACGCATCCGAACCTACAATTTCCCGCAGGAGCGCGTGACCGACCACCGCATCAACTACACCGCGCACAACCTGTCGGAGTTCATCGAAGGCGACATCGACGATCTGCTGGACGCGCTTCACGCGGAAGACCAGGCCGAGCGGTTGGCGGCGTTGGACAGCTGAAGGCTATTTCGCCTTGGTCTTCGCGGCGGCGGCGATCCCTTCATTGGCGATCTTGCGCGCGTCGAAATCTGTTCCCTCGACAATGTTGTCGACCCGCCACCCTTCGGGCGTCTCGACCATGTCCCAGGTGACGGTGTGCGGCTCGGTCTTGAACAGCGTGAAGTGCGCATCGACCAGTGTGTGGCCTTGTGGGGCGGCCGCCTTCGAAAGCTCGACCTTCAGGTCTCCGAAGTCGGAACAATCCTGGCAGTTCCCCGCGAGGTCGCCGTCGAACACCGGCGCATCGCCGTCGCTGGGTGAAGCGGCTTGCACTTTCTTCAGAAGCGCATCGAGATCTGCCGTCATCGGAATATCGCTCACCGGCGTGGTCTTCTGTCCTTTCGAGTCGACCAGCGTCTTGTAGATCACTGCCACGGCGGCTTCAGGCCCATTGGCGGGAACGGCCGGGGCGCTGTCGGCGGCTTTCGCCTCCGGCGCAGGGGTGGCCGCCGGCTTGGGCGAGCAGGCGGCGACAAGGGCGAACAAGGCGACGGCGGCAAGGCGTTTCATGTGGGTCCCCTCCGGATGCGCCGCCACTGACGTAAAAACGGATGCCTTGTCCATTGTTTTTCTGCAGTCGCCGCTGAATCAGCTCGTCATTGCAACGACGATATGGCCGCCGGCCGTCGGGCGCCTGCGCCCGGCCGCCTGCGCCGCAGCGATCACCTCAGGCGGCAGGATACGCTCGGCGATTTCGGCTGGGTTGAGGTCGTCGATCTTCGTGAAGCCTGCCTCTTTCAGAAGAGCGTGCATCTCGGCGTCTTCGAAAAAGCTCAGGAACGGCTCGCCCAGCGCCGCGACCCGTTCGGCGCGTTCCTGGGCGGAGGCCCGGATCTCCGGCGGCAGGCTGTCATGCGGGTTGCCGTAGTCGAAGGCGATCTCGGCGCCGCCCGGCACGCTCGCGGCGGCTTTCAGCGTGGCCGCAATCGCTGCGCGCGTCAGATAAGGCACGACGCCCAGCCACATGAAAAACGTGCGCTTCTTCGGGTCAAGGCCTGCCGCGTAGAGCTGGTCCATCAGCCTGTCGCGCTCGAAGTCGACCGGCACGTAGGAGATGTCCGCCGGAATATCGATGCCGGTTTCGGCCAGACGCTGTCGCTTCCACGTTTGCGTTCCGGCATGGTCGACCTCGAACACTCGGAGCTTGCCTGCGAACGGATTGCGATAGGCGAAGGTGTCGAGGCCTGCGCCGAGAACCACCAGCTGCGAGAGGCCGCGCGTGGCGACGCTTTCCGCAATGGCGTCCTCCGCGATCCGGCTGCGGCTGGCGAGGAAGAAGCGCATGGCGGCGCGGCCGGGATTGGCTTCCGTCTCCGTGCGGATGATGTCAGGCGAGACGCCGAGAATGCGGACGGCGAACGGATCGGAGAAGACGCGGCCTTGCTCCACCACCTGGTGCGCCGCGCGGTGACCCGCTGCAGCGAAAGCGGTCTTGCTTGGCGGCCGGATCGACATGGGAGAAACTCGTCGGTTGCAATCGCCCGATTGCCTTGCCATGTGCAGCGGAACGGCGCAATTCGGCGGCGAGCCGGGGACAGACATGAACATGCGCGGGCGCATCGCCGAGATCTATCGCCATCCGGTGAAAGGGCTGACGCCTGAGCGTTTGGCCGGCGCGCATCTTGAGGCGGGCCAATACTTTCCACGCGACCGGGAATATGCCGTCGAGGTCGGCGACAGCGGCTTTGATCCGGCCCAGCCGAAGCATATTTCCAAGCAGCGCTTCACCGTGCTGGCGCGCTTTCCCTCGCTTGCCCGGTTGCGCACCCGGCTCGACGACGAAACCAACATCTTCCATATCGGCGACGCGCATGGCTTCGGGATCGAGACCGATCTGGTGACGCCGGAAGGCCGTGCGGCGCTCGAGCGTTTCCTGCAGGCGTTTCTCGGCGAGGAGGCGAGCGGGCAGCTGCGGGTTCTTGAAGGACCTGGCGCCTGGCGGTTCATGGACCATCCGCAAGGCTATGTGTCGGTCATCAATCTCGCCAGCGTGCGAGCGGTTGCGCATGCCATCGGCCAGCCGGTCGACCCCTTGCGTTTCCGGGCCAACGTCTACGTCGAAGGCTGGCCGGCCTGGGCGGAGGATGAATGGGTCGCCGGCTCGAAGCTGGCGCTGGGCGAAGCTACCCTCTCGATGTTCAAGCCGATTGTCCGTTGCATCGCGACGCACGTGAATCTCGAGACCGGCGAGCGTGACATCGACATGGTCGGCCGGCTGCGCGAGCATTTCGGCCGCGACACCCTCGGCAATTATTTTTCCGTCGATCACGGCGGCTGGATCGTGCAGGACAACCCGGCCAACGCATGAACCTCAACTGCACCTGGCGAGACATGATGCGCGAGGCCGCCGGGCGCCTTGCCGAGGCGGGCATTGAACATCCGCTACGCGATGTCCGCCTGCTGATGGCGCACGCGATGGGCGTCGAACCGGTCGAGGTCATCCTGCGCGAAACCGACGCCGTCGATCCTGCGACTCTGACCGAGTTCGAACAGGCTGTGGCGCGGCGACTGAATGGCGAACCGGTGTCGCGCATCCGCGGGCGGCGCGAGTTCTATGGCCGGACCTTCCTCGTGACGCCTGCCGTGCTCGATCCGCGCCCGGAGACGGAGCTGCTGGTCAGCGAAGGCGTGAAGCGTCTGCCGCGCGGCGGACGTGTGCTGGATCTGGGAACCGGCTCAGGCTGTATCCTTCTCTCGGTGCTGGCGGAGCGAGATGATGTCACTGGTGTCGGCCTCGATCTGTCCCCTGATGCGCTCGGCGTGGCGCGCCGGAACGCCGAACGCCTGGCTGTCCAGGATCGGGCGACCTTAGTCGAAGGAAGTTGGGATTATCGTTTCGGGGGCGCATTCGACCTGGCTGTGTCGAACCCGCCCTATCTTGCCGAGAGAGAATTCGCCGGGCTCGATCGCGAGGTGCGCGAGCACGATCCCAGGCTGGCTCTGGTGTCGGGGAAGGATGGGCTTGAAGCCTATCGGGCCATACTCGCCGCCATGCCGGGCTGGCTGAAACCGGGCGGCGCCATCGGCTTCGAATTCGGATCAACCCAGGGCGAGGCTGTCTCCCAACTCATGGCCGGGGCGGGCCTCACTGGCGTTGAAATGCTCCAGGATCTGGCGGGGCATACCCGCGCTGCATTCGGTCGCAGGCCGCTGTAACGATCGTGGCCACAGGGTAAACGGTGCGTGTTCGCCCGGAAATTCCTCATGAAATGGCTTGGCGGGCGCAATCACTTGGGCTAGCGTCTTTTTCACGGAACTGCAGGCGATTCCCACGAAGCAGTATTTTGGGACGTCAGCCAGCGTTCAGTTGGGTCCTGCGATGGCAGACCCCAAATCCGTCCAATTGGGGCGATATTCTGAAGATCAGGATGGTTACATGAAGCGTCAGCGGGGGCGCGGACGTAAGCCGGGTGGCGGCGGTGGTGGCGGAAACCACGGCAACAGGCCGCTCGAGAGCAACGGACCGGATGTGAAGATCCGGGGCACAGCCGCGCAGATCTACGAGAAGTACTCGCAATACGCTCGCGACGCCCAATCAGGCGGCGATCGCGTGAAATACGAGAACTATCTCCAGCACGCCGAGCACTATTACCGCGTCATGGTCGCCACCATGCCGCGCGATCGCATCTTCCAGCCTCAGGAAGGCGGCATGCCTCAGCAGCAGCCGGGCGGGGAAGAACGGCCGGCCGGCCTGCCGGGCGAGGAGCACCAGCAACAGCCGAACGATCCGCTCAAGGTCATGGATGACCAGGGCGGCGATGACGGCGACGACTTCGAAGGCGATGAGGGCGACGACGGTCGCGAAGGCGAAGAAGTCGAAGCCAGCGCCAATGCCGGCGGCGGTGGGCAGGATGACCGCCAGGAAGGCGGACAGGGTCATGGCCGCGGGCGCCGCCGTCGTGGACGCCGGCGGCATCATGATGGACCGCAGGGCGATCGCCAGAATGCAAGCTATGGCGGCAACAACAATGGCGGCGGCAATGGCGGGGACCAGGAAGCCCGCTCGGCGCTCGACTCGCTGGCCCGCAAGCAGGGCGCGCTCGCCGGCGACTGATTTCGCCGGCACGCGCCACGATACTGATATTGGCGGTTGCACTTGCCTCCCTTTCGGGCAGGGTGCGCGCCCATGACCGGTTATCGGATTCACGCCCTGATCGCGGTCGCTGCGGCTCTTGCCACGGCGTCGCTGGTTTCAATGGCCGGCGCGCAGCCCACAACGCAGGCTTCGCAAACCTCCGGACCGATCTCGCCCGAGGCGATGTTCGGGAAGGTCGGCGAAACTCCCGGCTTCTACGCCTTTCCCGACTGCCAAGGACCTGGGCTGGTGATCGACGGCCTCAAATCCGAAACCGGCGACGGCTATGATTTCTGGCTTCACCAGCGCCAGGGCGGCGGCCCATGGGTCGGCCTGTTCACGGTCGGAACCAAGGCCGACATCAAGCCTGACGGCACGTTCGAGTTCAAGGCGCTGGACGAGTTCGTGCGCGGCAAGGCGGTCGATGTCGCCAACGGCGTGCCCGCCAAGATCGCCGAGGGCGAGGTGAAGATGGCGCCGATGCCCGCGCCCAAGCGGCTGCAACAGCGCGGCAAGGACATCGACCTTGTCCGCTGCCCGGGTTCTGCCGAATCCGTACTCGGCAAGACCTGGCGCAAGCTCGGCTTCTAGGGCGCAGGCGACGTGGTCGGCGCGCTCGTCTTCAGCCGTTCGATCTCTTCCTTCAGCTTTTCGATGTGAAGCTCGCGTTCCATCGTCGCTTCGGCACCGAGGTATTTGCGGAATTTGAGCAGCACCCAGGCGCTGTAGAGTGCAGCTGCCGCCAGCCCCGCCATGAAGGCCGCCAGGCCGAAGTCGCCGGTTGGAAACGACATGCCGGCCGCGACCATGAAGAAAAACGCGAACAGGCAGTTGCCGCCGATACAGACGATCTGGGCGTGCACGGGCATCGGCTAGGCTCCGATCTTCTCCAACCTAGCGCAGTGTTAGGCTTAGGCCCCATCCGCGCCAAGGCGGCAAGCGTTTGACGCGAGCCGCCAGCCATGCCTAGCTCGCCCGCGTCGGATGCAAAGGGGGGAAGCATGGCGCTCCTGGCGCTGATCGTCGCGGTCCTTGGCGGCGGAGCCTACTGGTGGTGGCGCGTACAGATGATGCGCGATGCGGCTAGCGGCGTGTTCGACCTCGCAGGCAAGGCCAAGGGCGCGGTCAGCCGCGCACGCTTCAAGCACAAGGCCGGAAGCTCCGTGCTCGCCGGCGTCGACAGTCCCGGCATGGCGGCGGCCACCCTGGTTTACAGCCTGATGGCGATGAAGCGGCCGCTCGGACTTTCCGACGAAGACAAGATCGACCACATGCTCGAAACCGTCTGCCGCATGAACATGAAGGACCGCGAGGACGCGATGTCCTTTGCGGCGTGGGCTTCGGGCCGGGTCGCCGACACCAACGAGATCGTGCGCCGCTTCATGCCGCTTTGGCAGGGCGCGTTGGCGGGGCCGGAACGCCAGCAGCTGGTCGACATGGCGCTCGAGGCCGCCGAACTGGGCGGCGCGCCGACCGACGCGCAGACTTCAGTCGTGAAACGGCTTAGCGAGGGGCTGCTGAGAGGCTAGCCTTCGGCGGCTCACCCCATGGTGAAGGCGCAAAGCTTGTTGCCGTCGAGGTCGCGGAAATAGGCTGCGTAGAAGTTGCCGCCCCGGTCGCCCGGCTTGCCTTCATCCGAACCGCCCAGGGAAATGGCCTTGGCGTACACCGCATCGACCTTTTCCTTCGACGGGCAGCGCAGGGCGATCATATTTCCATTGCCGCAATGCTGGGTGTTGCCGTCATACGGCTTGGTGACGCCGAACAGCGGGCCCTGCGCAAAGCCATAGAGCTGGCCGTTCTTGGTTTCCATCACGCGCTTGCCCCCGAGTTCGGCCAGCAGCGTGTCGTAGAAGGACAGCGCCTTGTTCAAGTCTTTCGCGCCGATCGTGGTGTAGCCGATCATGAAACTTCCTTCCCTGCGTTGGCAGGGAAGGAATCACGTCACAGCCAGCCGGGCAAGATTACATTCCCGGCGCGTAGAAGGCGCACAGCTTGTTGCCGTCGAGATCACGGAAATAGCCGGCGTAGAACGTGTCGCCACGCGGACCGGCCGGGCCTTCGTCCGAGCCGCCGGCGGCGAGCGCCGCGTCGTAGACCTCGTGGACCTTTTCCTTCGACGGCATCTGCAGCGCTACCATGGTGCCGTTGCCGGCTGTCGCGGCTTGCTTGTTGTAGGGCTGGGCGACGCCGAGCAGCGGGCCCTTGCCGTTGCTCCAGACAAGGCTGGAGCCGAAATCCATTGCGCGTTTGCCACCGACAGGCGCGAAGACCTTGTCGTAGAATTCCTTGG
Source organism: Hyphomonadaceae bacterium (assembly GCA_035548775.1). Classification (GTDB taxonomy): domain Bacteria; phylum Pseudomonadota; class Alphaproteobacteria; order Caulobacterales; family Hyphomonadaceae; genus UBA7672. The sequence continues at coordinate 1,635 of DASZSI010000015.1, read as the reverse complement.
CCTGTTCGTATTTGTTGGTGCCGAGCAGTACGTAACCGATCATGGGTGTCCTCCCGTGTTGTGGAGAGTCATGTGCGACTGCCGCGCCAACGGCGCAAGCACAAAGTGCGAACATGCTGACACGACGCTGGCGGCAGCGCGTCAGTGATCGCCGTCGGGCTGCATTGCCGACAGTTCGTTTCCGCTCGGATCCGTGAACTGGAAACGCCGTCCGCCGGGGAAGGAGAAGATTGGCCGGGTGACCTTGCCGCCGGCGGCGCGCACGGCAGCCAGGGCCGCCTCAAGATCATCGACCTGAATGACAGCCAGCGGCGCTTTCGTGGCCTCGCTCTTGTCGGCCTGGAGACCGAGATCGACATCGCCCGTCATGGTGCAGGCATAGGTTGGGCCGAACGCCGTCATCCCGAAGCCAAACGCAGCCTCATAAAAGGTTCGGGTCGCCGCGATGTCCTTCACGGGCAGTTCCACGAAATTCAGCCGCGCCATCGCCGCCTCTCCTCTTTCGGGCGAGCCTGCGCTCGCCACGTATCAATGGAGGTTAGAGGCGCATGGAACCCGCGCAAGCTGACGCCAGCGTCCTGCTGACAGGACGCTGGCTGCAGGTCATTCCGCCTACTCGAACAGCTTGGCCCAGCGCGGCTTCTTGCGGTTCTTCCAGGCGCCGCGGTGGTAGGCGTCCGATCCGATCAGCGGCACGACCGTGGTGGCTTCGGCAAAGACCATCTGTTCGTGCGTGGTCTGCACCTTGCCCCACGAGGCCGCCTCTTTCAGCGTCGAGGACGAGCAGGCGCCGTCGCGCACGTCGGCAACCGTGATCTGCACCGCGTATTTGTGCATGTCGGCTTCCTCGCCAAGGATCTCGGCGCACACGACCGTGTCCTGCGCGAAGTTCTTCGGCACGCCGCCGCCGACCATGAAGAGGCCGGTGGTGCCCGCCGCGATCTTGACGTCGGTGAGTTCGCGGAAGTCCGCGACCGCGTCGATCATCATGTAGGGTTTCTTCGCCTTGGCGCGTTCCTTCTGGTGTTTCACCAGTCCGAAGCCGGCGGAGCTATCGACGAAGGCCGGGCAGAAGATCGGCACGCCTTCCTCGTAGCAGGTCTGGATCAGCGAGCCCTTTTTCTTGGCGTTGCCGGCGGCCAGCCATTTTCCCATTTCATGAATGAATTCCCGGGAAGAATAGCCGCGCGGCTCCAGCGAGTTGGCGAGCGACAGGATGGTGTGGTCGCACGCCTGGAGTTCTTCTTCGTCGATATAGGTGTCGTAGATGCGGTCGATGTAGTTCTCGCGCAGCACGTTGTCGTCCACCTGGCCCGCGGCCTGGTAGTGCTTGAAGCCAAGCGCTTCGAAGAAATCCATGTCGACGATCGAGGCGCCGGTGGCGACCACCGCGTCGATCATCCCGAACTTCACCATGTCGCGGTAGACGTGCATGCAGCCGCCGGCGGAGGTGGAGCCGGCGAGGATCAGCCAGGTCGAGCAGCCTTTTTCCTTCAGCGCCATGTTGAAGATGTCGGCCGCGCGCGCCGTGTCGCGCGAGGAGAACGACATCTTGCGCATCGAGTCGATGATCGGGCGCGCGTCGAACGAGGTGATGTCGACATGCTCGACGACCGATCCAAGCAGTTCGGCCTT
>DASZSI010000014.1:0-6629 GCA_035548775.1 Hyphomonadaceae bacterium | reverse complement strand
TGCCTGTTCTGGCGCCTCTGGCCGATTTTGCTGACGCTCCGCGGCATGCGATCGTCACCGCTTACGTCGCTGGCTCCGGTATCGTGCAGATGGTGACCCCGACATCGGGCGCCCTCGTGGGCATGCTTGCGATCGGCCGGGTGCCTCTGCAGCGCTGGCTGCGCTTCGTTGCGCCGCTCGCGCTTGCTCTGTTGCTGCTGAGCGCGCTGACGCTCAGCCTGGCCGTAGGGTTCCGGTAGATCCGCGTCAGCCGGCTGGGCGCTCTATTTCAGGCCGGCCCAGGTGGCGATCCAGAAGGTGGCAAGCGACGCGAGGTAGGCGAGGCTGATCAGGTAGGCGAACAGGAGGCCGGTCCATTTCCACGAGTTGGTCTCGCGTCGAACCGTCGCCAGCGTCGCAAAGCACTGCGGCGCGTAGACGTACCAGGCGATGAAAGCGAGGGCCATCGGCAGGGTCCACGCATTGGCGAGCTGCACCTGCAACGCCTGGCTGGTCTCGTCGACCGGTCCCAGCGAGTAGATGAGGCCGAGCGAAGACACCGCCGCCTCGCGCGCGGCCATGCCGGGGATCAGCGCCACCACCATTTCGAGGTTGAAGCCGATGGGCGCGAAGATCGGCTGGATCACCTTTCCGATCATGCCGGCGAACGAGCCTTCGAGACCCAGGCCGCCGTTCGGGAAATAGGCCAGCACCCACAGCGCCACGGTCGTGCCGAAGATGATCGTGCCGGCGCGCTTGAGGAACGCCCATGCCTTGGAGACGAGGCCGAGGAAGAAGTCTTTCCACACCGGCAGCTTGTAGGTCGGCAGTTCCATTATCAGCGGCTGGCTTGGGCCGCGCGTCGCCGTGCGCTTCAGCACGAAGGCAACCGCAACCGCGCTGATGACGCCCACCACATAGAGGCCGAACAGCACCAGCCCCTGCAGGTTCAGCGGACCGACCATGGTCGGCGGAATGAACACGCCGATCAGCAACGTATAGACCGGCAGGCGCGCCGAGCAGGTCATCAGCGGCGCCACCATGATCGTCGTGATCCGGTCGCGCTCCTCCTCGATCGTCCGCGCCGCCATGATGCCCGGAATGGCGCAGGCGAAAGACGACAGCAGCGGAATGAAGGCGCGGCCATTGAGCCCCACGCGCAGCATCAGCTCGTCCATCAGGAAGGCGGCCCGCGCCATGTAGCCGGAGGCTTCGAGGAACAGGATCCAGGCGAACAGGATCAGGATCTGCGGCAGGAACACGACAACCGAACCGACGCCATTGATCGCGGCATCGACGATGAAGCCGTTGAGGATAGGGTTGGTGATCATCGGCGAAACCCACGCCTGCAGCGCCGCAAAGCCCGCGTCTATGCTGTCCATCAGCGGCTTGGCCCAGGCAAACACCGACTGGAACACCACGAACAGAACCGCGGTCAGCGTGATGACGCCGCCGACCGGATGCAGCAACACCGCATCGAGCTGGCGGGTCAGCCTGTTCATTGCCGGCTCGAACAGGATGGCTTCGTTGGCGATTTCCCTCGCCCGCCGCTGCAGCGTGCGCAGGTTTTCTCCCGTTGCCAGGTCGACCGATCCCGCGGTGGGCGCAGGCGCCGGCGGCATGGTCTTCAGCACTTCATCGATCTTGGCGATCAGCCCCTCGCGACCGGCCTTGCGTGTCGCCCGCGTCGGCACCACGGGTACGCCGAGCAATCTCGACAGTCCGTCGACGTCGATCTTCACGCCATCGCGCTCGGCCAGGTCGATCATGTTGAGCGCAACGATCACGGGCAGGCCCAGCGCCTTCATCTGCAGGACGGTGTGAAGGTGGGTGCGGAGGTTGGCCGCGTCGGCGACAAGTATCAGCGCATCCGGCGGCGGGTCGCCTCGCTTGCCCTGGATCGCCTCCACCGCCACACGCTCGTCCGTCGAACGCGCTTCAAGTCCATAGATGCCGGGCAGATCAACCAGCGTGATTGACGATCCGCCTGGCGTTTCGAACCGCCCGGTTCGCGTCTCGACCGTGGTGCCGGAATAATTGGCCGTCTTGGCCAGGCCGCCGGTTAGCCCATTGAACAGTGTGGTCTTGCCGCTGTTAGGCGCGCCGACCAGCGCAAGTCGCAAGGCGGCGGCGGTCACCGCGCCGGCTCCACCCTCACCAGTGCGGCTTCCCCGAGTCGCAATGCGATCATCGTACGATTGAGTCGGATCGAAAGCGGTGCGCCGCCGAGCCAGCCACGGCCCAGCAGTTCGACTTCATCGCCTTCGGCAAAGCCGATTTCGCGCAGTTTCGCGATCAATTTGGCGTCGCCATTGGCAAAGCCGGAAACGCGCCCCGTCATGCCTTTCGGCAAGCGGTCGAGACCCATGCTGAGCGACCCCGTATCCATTCCCCACGTATATTGAGAAGCATTCTCAATAGCAACAGGAATCGTTGAATTCGGGCTTTCCGTCGCAGTTTGGCGGCCTAGTCTCGCCTTCGGCTGGTTTGGAGGATGCGATGATCAGGGTCGTCCGGACCAGCCTTCTTGCCGCTCTTGCCCTTGCTTCGGTTGTGTCATGTGGCGGAGGCGGCGGCTCCAGCCCACCCGCATCGCCGCCGGCCGCTCCTCCGACCTCGCCACCGCCGCCGCCCCCGCCGCCGGCAGGCCCGGCCGCCCCGCCCAGCTTCACCTCGCCTGTCGCCGTAACCGTGCGCGAGAATGCCGCCGGTGTCGTCTATCGCGCCGTCGCGACGGACCCGAATGGCGATGCGATCACCTACACGATGACCGGGCCCGACGCCGCGCGTTTCAGCATGAATCCAGTCACGCAAGAAGTGCGCTTCGTCACCCAGCCCGACTTCGAAGCGCCCGCCGATGTCGGCGGCAACAATGTCTATGACCTCACCTTCTCCGCTTCGGATGGAACCAGCACCGTAACGCAGAACGTGGCCATAACGGTCAGCAACGTCGCTAACGGCTTTCATGTCCGCCGCGTCGTCAGTGGTCTCAGCGCGCCGATCTACGTGACCGGCCTGCCGGATGGCTCAGGCCGCATCGTGGTGGTCGAACGCGCCGGCCGCATTCGCGTGGTGACGCCTTCAACCGGAGCAATCGCCGCAACGGACTTTCTCAACATCACCAGCCAGATCGACACCAGCGGCGAGAAGGGCCTGATCTCGATCGCCTTCTCGCCCAACTTCCTGGTCGATCGCACCTTCTACCTTCACATGAACCCGAACGTGTCGAACACGTCGGAGATCCGCCAATACCACACGCTGTCGACCGCCTACGACCAGGCCGACGCCTCCACCGCCAACACCATTCTTTCCTTCACCCAGGAAGCGACCACCAACCACAAGGGCGGCTTCCTCGCCTTCGACAAGTCGGGCCGGCTGCTGGCCGGCTATGGCGATGGCGGCGGGGGCGGTGATCCGCCGGGCAATGGACAGAATCCGAATGTGCTGATGGGCAAGCTCCTGCGCATTGACCCCACGACGGACGCCTTCCCGACCGACAACAACCGGGACTATGGCATCCCCGCGGGCAATCCGTTCGCCATCGGCGGCGGCTCGCCCGAGATATTCGCGCTCGGCCTGCGCAACCCGTTCCGCGGCAGCGTCGATCCGGTGACCGGCGACATTTTCGTGGGCGATGTCGGTCAGGACGCCATCGAGGAAGTGGATCGCATTCCGGTCAATGCCTCGGGTACGCTCAACTATGGCTGGAACCGGCGCGAGGGCACTCAGCCCTACAATGGCGGCGCCGACAGCGCGGCTTTCACAAGGCCTGTCGTGGAATATCCGCACGGTTCAGGTGCACAGCAAGGCAACTCGATCACTGGCGGCGTGGTCTATCGCGGCCCGGTCGAAGATCTGCAGGGCCAGTACATCTTTGGCGACTACATATCCGGCAATGTCTGGACGATTCCGTCATCCAGCCTGGTCGTGGGCTCGACCCAACCCAACACGGCGCTGACCCGCCGCAACACCGATTTCGCGCCGAACGCAGGCACGCTCGCAAACATCGTCGCGTTCGGCACGAACGCCGACTTCAACGTCTATATGGTAAACCTCAACAGCGGCGAGGTTTTCGAAATCGAGCCCTGAAGGCTAGCGTTCAGCCGTCTTCGAGGTGTCTTCGCCCGACTTCTTGGCGTCGTCCTTGAGGAACTTCACCAGCACGCGTTGGCCGATCAGCACCGGCGCCTGTTCGGCGTCGACCACCACCTCCACCACGCGCTCGTCGGCCCGCTCGCTCGGATCGTCGGAGCGCAGCTTGCGGGCGCCCATCACGCCGGCGATGCGCAGAACCTTGCCCGGATATGATTTCTCCTGGTCGGACTCCGGCACGATCTCGACGCTCTGGCCGACTTTCACCTGGTTGAGCGACCGCTCCTCCACCTCGGCGCGAACGATGCGCTGGCTGTCGGGCTGCAGCTGGAACATCGGCGTGACGTTCAGCGTTGAAGCGCCCATGCCCGGGTTGGCGTACCGACGCACGATCGTCCCGTCGGCCGGCGAACGGATGATGTGCAACTCGACCTGATAGTCGGCCTCCGCCAGCTGGGCCCGCACAAGTTTCACGGCGGCCTGCTGGGCGTCGAGCTGGGCTTCCAGCGACTTCACGCGGTCGTTCGCCTGGTCATAGGTCTGCTGCGCGATCGCGTTTTCCTTGATCAGGCTGGCAAGGCGGGCCTGCTCGCGCTGCGCCGCGGCGAGGTCAACCTGAAGCGTCGGGATCTGCGCTTCGGCCTGCGCCAGCTGGGCGGCGACGCGGTTGCGCGACAGGCGCGAGTCATCGTCCTCCTGCTTGGCGAGAACCTCGTTGGTTTTGACCTTGTCGCCCTCCTCGACCATCACTTCGCGCACGATGCCTTGCGAGCGCGCGGCGATGTCGACCAGGCCGCCTTCGACATCCACCTTGCCGGCGGAGATCGTCGCGTAGGGCGTGTTGACCGACGAGGCGGACGCCATCGGCTTGCCGGTCTTCGGATCCTTCTCAGCCGTGGCCGAGGCGCCAGCCGCCGGCTGGCCGCCGCAAGCGGCGAGCGATGCAGCCGACGCCAGCAGCGCGGCGGCGATCAGCGTTCTGGGGAGGCGGGTCATGACGGGTTCTTCCGTTCTTTAGTGCTTGAGCTGGTTCTAGTGCTTGAACTGGGCGGGATCGGCGTTGGTCGAGGTGATCTTCCCGTCCTCGATCGTGATGATGCGGTCGGCGAACACGGCGAGGCGCGCATCGTGCGTCACGCATAGCACGGTTGCGCCCTGTTCCTTGGCGCACTTGCGCAGCAATTCCATGACGATATGGCCGTTCTCGCCGTCGAGCGCCGAAGTCGGCTCGTCGGCGAAGATCAGCTTCGGCTTCTTGGCGAGCGCCCGCGCAATGGCAACGCGCTGTTTCTCGCCGCCGGACAGGCGATCGGGCCGGTTGTTCAGGCGATGGCCGAGGTTCACGTCGGTCAGCGCAGCTTCCGCAGCCTTCTTGCGCTCGGACGGCTTCAGCTTGAGATATTTCAGCACGATCTGAACCTGCTGGCTCGCCGACAGCGCCGAGAACAGGTTGAAGCCCTGGAAGATGAAGCCGCAATTCTGCAGGCGGAACTTGTCGATCTTGCTCTTCGGAAGCTTCCAGATGTCCTGCCCGAGTGAGACCACCTTGCCCTCGTCCGGCCGCAGGAGGCCTGACACCGCCGCCAACAATGTCGACTTGCCCGAACCCGACGGGCCCATCACCAGCGCGATCTCGCCCGGCTCGATCAGCAGGTCGATGCCCTTCAGCACTTCGACCTTCATCTGGCCGGACTTGAAACTCTTCACGATGCCGCGCGCCTCGATCGCCCAGGTCTTGCCGGGGGCGTCGGCGACGGGCTCGCGAGCATTGGGGCGTTCGGCTTCGATGGTGTCGCTGGCGCGTTTCAGGGCGTTGCTCATTTAAGGAGATCCGCGGGTTCGCCCTTCTTGAGGGCGCCGAGCGTCAGCGCGCCCGAACCGATGGCGATGGCAAGGAGGAGGATGCCGGTCTGGACCAGCGAGCCGATCTGGTAGCCCATGGGAATATTGAACGACTTCGCCGCGAACGTGATGCCGACCATCAGGACACCCGAGGTCGCAATGCCGAGGATGCCGACCCAGAACGACAATTCCATGACCACGGCGCGCAGGTCGCCGATCGAAACGCCCAGCGCGCGCAGGCTGGCGAATTCCTTGATGTTGGCGAGGATGGCGCCACGCAGCGTCTGCCAGGTGATTACGACGCCGATGATGAACCCGACCACGCTCATGAAGCCCAGGATGATGGCGAGCAGGCCTTCCTGCATCATGTCGCGGATGGTCGAGACCGACAGCTCCTTCTTGGTCCAGGCGCGGTACTGCTCGCCCGACATGGCGTTGAGCTCGTCGCGGATGCGCTCGACATCCTTCTCCGTGTTGGCGTTCTTGATGCGCACCATCAGCAGGCCGAGCTGGTCGTCGTTCTGCCGGCCCATCAGGCGCTGGGTCTGGCGCGACATCACCACGTTGGGGGCCTGGCTGTTGGCGTAGCCATCCATGATCAGCGCCACACGCACTGTGCGGCCGTTGACCGTCGCCTGGTCGCCCAGCTTCACGCCAAGCTGTTTCTGCGCCGACTTGTCGATGCCGATCGCGAACGGCGGCTCTACAGCCTCGCG
>DASZSI010000013.1:0-10547 GCA_035548775.1 Hyphomonadaceae bacterium | reverse complement strand
CCGGCGCATGGCGCTCACGCAGCACTTTTATCGTCGGGTCCCAGATCGTCATCGGCTTGCGCAGCGCGCCGTAGAAGTCGCCGTGCTTGGTCGTGATGAAGGTGGCGTGCGCGCCCGCGTCGTAGGTTCGCGCGGCGCGGTAGACCAGGAAGAAGAGAAGCGCGGCCAACAGAACGGCTGCGACGATGACAGCGATCTCGATCACGGTAAGTCCCCGAACCATACGCGCCCAGTGCGGCGGCCAAAGCCTAGACCCGCGTCATGACGCCCACAATTCAAAAACACCGCCCGGGCGTGGTCGAGACTGCCCAATTCTTCCAAAAGCCGAATGTCTTCTGCGTAATAACGGAGCGGCCAGGGCGTTTTGCTGGTCGGGCGCAGGTCAGGACCTGACATTTACTATGAGGCGCGTGCTCCGAGCCCTCATAAGCGGATGCCGTGAGGCGCGGAAACGACGGTCGGTGCGACGCGCTGAGCGAGACCCCTCCGTCTCGCGACCAGGACGCCCCGATCTGCTTCTCCCACCTGCATGGCAAGTGAGGGAGGCAAGGCAACGCGCTGAACGACAGCGGGTTTGCCTCCGCCACGAATGCGACGGAAGTGGACGCGAGTGGGTTTCGCACACCGAGCGGGCGCAGGTCTCTGCTTCCAGCAGAAGCCAAGCGGCTCTGAACCGCGGCATGCGCTCGATGTCGCGAAGGCGCCCCCAGCCGGATGAGGCGCCAGTGCCAATCAGTTATGCACAGAATGATGGTCGAAACCGGCCTTCGGAGCTTCAAAACCGCGCTCGAACGAGGGGCCAGAAAGAGTTCGCGCCCACCCGGAGACCGGATGGGCGCGAGAAATGCACTCTTGTCTCTGGGAATTCGGCGGCCTCATCGAAGTGAGGCTCTGGCCAAGGACTGGCTGCCGAATGCGAAGAGAACTCGGCTACTACTTCTTCTTCTTCGCGGTAGCTTTCTTCGCCGTTTTCTTCGCTTTTTTGGCCATGGCCATGTTCAGTCTCCTTAGATGGTCCCTAGGACGATGTCCGCTATCGAACCCTCGTCCGGTTTCCGTTGAGCGCGTCGTCGTTGTCAGACTCCGACTCAACGAATCCACTCATACACTATCTTGTCACGAGAGTGCAGCACCTCGTTTGAGGCGATCGTTGATTCCCTCTCCGAGTCCGACGTCGGGAATCGGCGCCACGGCGATCGATGAGTGACTCGCATCGAGCGTGCGCAGCATCGCGAACAGGTTCGATGCAGCCTCCGCGAGGTCGCCGCGAATCGAAAGGTTGAGAGAAGGTGAAACGCCTGTTGGCGGGGCGCCGAAGCCGAGGAAGGCCTCCCCCGGAGCGACGCTCGTGGCGTCGAGACGGAGCCTCGCGCGGGGTGCGTAGTGGCGCCTCAACATGCCGGGCGCGACCACGCCCGAGGCGGCCTCGGGCGCCCTCAATGAACCTGTGAGCAATTCGATTTCGGAGCGTGCGAGGGCGCCTGGACGGAGGAGGACGGCGCCGGTTTCGCCCGGCGCCACGATGGTGGACTCGAGACCGGCGGGGCATGGTCCGCCATCGATGATGAGATCGATCTTCGATGCGAGCTCGGGGCTGATGTGGTCGGCGCGCGTGGGCGAAAGCTGTTCCGAAATGTTGGCCGAGGGGGCGGCGAGCGGGCGACCCACGGCGCGGATAAGTTCAAGTGCTGCAACGTGTTTTGGCGATCTGAGGGCAATCGAAGGCAGGCCCGCCGTCGCAAGATCCGCGACCGGACAGGAGGGCTTGCGAGGCAGGACCAGCGTGAGCGGGCCGGGCCAGAATTTTTCCGCGAGGCGGCGCGCGAGCGGGGAGAGATCGGCCAGGGTCTCGGCCATCTCGAGACCGGCGACGTGGCAGATGAGCGGGTTGAACGAGGGGCGCCCCTTGGCGGCGTAGATCGAGGCGACGGCGAGAGGGTTGGTGGCGTCGGCGGCGAGGCCATAGACCGTCTCGGTCGGCATCGCGACCAGGCCGCCGGAGCGGATGACCGAGGCCGCGCGGGCGATGTCGGCCGGCGAAGCCCCGATAGTGGGAGCGGGTCCGCGCGGGGGCTTTCCTGAATCGGAGTTCATCGAATCTCGAGTCCATCGAAGGCCAGGATGCGGCGCCCGCGAACGGCGCCGGGCTGCTTCGAGCGGTAGCGCGAGAGACCTCGCGGGCATGAGTCGTGGGCTTGCATTTCGTGTCCGCGCTGTGACCGCAGGGTCACACTTTTTGCAGTGAGAGACGACCACGAGCAACGCGAAATCGACTCGCGAGAGGACGTCGAAGCGAGTCGACGAGGGTCATGAGGACGAAGGAGAGCCCTCGACCCTACTGCCGGGTGGCGGCCACATCGACCACGACGGTGACCGCGTCCTGCACCCACTCCTCGTCCTCGCTCTTGGGGTTGGCGGCGGTGCGGGTGTCCTTGCCGATGCCCAGTTCGGTGCGCATGAGCTTCACTTCGCCATGCATCTTGGCCTGCGAGCCGGTGATCGCGAGGGTGAAAGGCAGGCGGAGGGGGAAGTCCTGGCCCTTGAGATGAAGGACGCCGGTGGCCTCGTAGGAGCCGTCGGGGTTCTTGAAGACCCCCTCGTTCACCGAGAAGGTGGCTTCGGGGAACTTGGCGACGTTGAACCAGTCGCCCTGCGTGACGTTGTCGTCGAAATAGGGCTGTCCCGTCGCGATATTCGACTTCTTGGTGGCCGAATCCGTCATCGGGATCGTCACCTTGATGCGGGCGTCCTCGGGTTTGGCCGGATCGAACTGGATAGCGGCGGTCCAGCCGGTGAAGCGGCCTTCAAAGGCCCGGCCCATGTACGCGGACTTGAAGACGATAGAGCTTTGCTGGGGATCAACCGTCCAACTTGGGGCCGGGGAAGCCTTTACCGGAGCTGGCTGACCCGGTGCGGGAGTTGCGGGGGCCTGATCAGCGGTCGCAACCGCCGTTGGGCTCGGGCCAGGTGTGGGACTTCCCATAAGGGCCGAGCCGGCAATTAGCGCAAAGACCAGAGCCGAGGCGCCGACGGCCCAGAAGGCGCCGTGGCCGTTGTCAGGAGGGCCGGCGGTACGGCCGAACAGGCCGGGCGCCATGCGGGCGAGGAGCCCATCCTTGTCCATGACCTGGTGTTTGAGAGCCCCGGCTACGTGCAGTGCGAGCATCACGACGATCACCCATGCAAGCTTGGAGTGGACGAATTCGAAGGTGTGTTGGAGCGGCTTCCGCGTTTCGTCGGGCAGGTCCGCCAGCGGCGCGGCGGCTACATTGAGTGTTCCGAAGAAACGGGTCTCGTGCGCTGTCGATAGGGAAGCTTGAATCCAGCCGGTCAGCGGCATCGCGATGATAAGCACATAGAAGCCCACATGCACGGTTGTCGCGAGCAGACCCTGCCAGGCCGGCATCGGCGGCTCGGCGGGGGGCGGGTTCATCAGGCGCCAAGCGAGGCGAGCGACCGACAGCAGGAGGATCGTGATGCCGATCGACTTGTGGATCTGCAATGCCTCGACGCGGATACCGCCGGGGCCGCCGGGCAGATAGTCGAAGCTCCATCCCAGGGCGATCATGCCGATGATGCCCAGGGCGATGAGCCAGTGCAGGGCGATGGCGACGCTGGTGTAGCGCTGTTGCTGGGCCGGGTCGGCGGTCATGCTATCGTCCTGCGAGTTCAAGCGTGATTTGGCGCGTTGGGTGGGGCGAGACAATGGCAAATCAACCCAGGCGGGCAGAGGTCCATGCGGTTGTGGGGTTATTGGCGCTGGTGCTGAATTCGGGATCGCCGGGCTCCTGCCCGGCCAAGCGCTTCGCCAGGCTCATTCGTGAGCGTTGAAACAAGAAGCCGGGCGGGCGCCCGGCGGCCCCCAGTTTTCAGTGCTTCGTAAATTCGATCTCGATGATGACTTCGACCTCGTCGGAGACGATCGAGGAATAGCGGGTGAGGCCGAAGTCAGTGCGGTCGAACTTGCCTCGGGCGGAAAAACCGACAGCGCTGCGCATCTGGTAGAGCGGGGCATTGTCGATGCCGCCATTGTAGGTGACGTCGAGCGTCACCGGATGGGTCTCGCCCATGAAGGTGAGGTTGCCAGTGACCTTGCCTGTGAATTCGCCGGTGGTCTCAACCTTGGTGGATTCGAAGACGATCTGCGGGAAGTCCTTTCCCTCGAAGAAATCCTCGCCGATGCGGCGGTCCCAGTCCTTGTCGGTCGGATGGTCGGCCTGCACCGAGAGCGGATTGATGATCGCCTTCACATGGCTGGCGGTCGGGTTCTTGGGATCGAAATCGAGCGTGGCGTCAAAGTCTGTCATGCGGCCGGTATAATAGGAGAGTCCCATGTGCTTGATGCGGAAGAGCAGCGAGGCGTGCGGCTTTTCCATCTGGTAGGCGCCGGCGGGCAAGGACTGAAGCTGTTGCGGCGTCTGCGTGGCGGTGAGGCCGCAGGCGCAGAGCGCGAGAAGCGGGGCGAGTGCGAAGATGCGCATGCGAGTCTCCTAGTCCCCGCAGCAAGATATCGTGCGGCCCTCGCTTCACTCAACCATGGTCGGGGTAGGGATAGGACTGGTCAGTTGCACTCGCGGTCGCGGAACATGTCGGTCGCCGTTACCGTGCCCTTGTACGACGTAAATCCGATGCACTGACCGTCACGGCCTGTACTTTGCCAGAGATCCCACTGCTGCTTGTTGCGGTTGATGTTGTGGGCCGGGGCAAAGCCGGCCGAGCGAAGGCGGTTCTTGGCGTCGTCGACACGGAGACCTTCGATGGACCGAATGCGGAAGGACGGATCGCGGCCTTCGCCAGTGCATTCCCGGATCTGGAATCGGTCGGCGTCGCTGACCCGGCCCCTGTAGGATGTGAAGCCGATGCACTGGTCGTCACGGCCGACTTTCTGCCAGAGGTCCCATTGCTGGTTGTTGTTGCGTATGTTGCGAGCCGACGCGAAGCCGCCTGAGCGCAGCCGGTCCTTCGCGGAGTCGACGGTGAGACCCTTGAGGGCGTTAGGATCGAAGCGACCGCTCCCATAGCCGTCATTGTTGAAGCCGCCATTGCCAAACCCGCCCTGGGGGCCGAACGGGCCGCGCGGCGGGTCGGCTGACGCGGAGGCTGCAAGAAGAACGGTCAGCGCCGAAACAGCGGCCAGTGCGCGAAGCGGTTTCATTTTATCCCCTCTTTCCCTGCCGGCTAAACCGGCGACCCCCGCGCAAAGATACTGCGCACGAGCCTGCGAACTCAACCTGCCAGCCCCATTCTGAACGGAAGCTGACAGGAATATGAGGGGACAGGGCCGAAATGCTATTTCTGCAGCATCTCGGTGTTGATCTGGATGCGGATCTCGTCGCCTACGGGGCCGCCGATGGGCATTCCCCATTCAGAGCGCTTGAAGGAGCCCGAGACCTGGAAGCCGACCTTGTGCTTGCCAGTACGTGGGTCCGGACGGTTGCCGACATAGGAGACATCGAGCGTGACCGGCTTGGTGACGCCGAGGAAGGTGAGATTGCCGGTCATCTTGCCGGAGGCCTCGCCGGTCTTGGTGATGGATGTGGAAGCAAAGGTTATGGTCGGGAACTTCTTGCCGTTGAGCCACTGCTCGCTCGTGCCGACTTCCTCGTTGAAGTCGCGCTTGTCGGTGACGGGCCGCGTGCGGGCGAAGTCGGTCTCGACTGACTTGGGATCGATGGTGGCCGTGACTTTCGACTTGGTCACGTCCGCCGGGTTGAACTGGAGCTGGATGTCAAAGTTGGTGAAGCGGGCCGTGTACCAGGCGAGGCCATTGTGCAGGCCCTGCCAGGTGATGCTGGTGTGAGGTCTGTCGGAGGCATAGGCGCCGGCGGGCGCCGTGGTCTGTGCAAAGGCGGGGGCTGCAAGAAAGGCGGCGGCGCCGATCGCGACAAGCAGGCTGCGCATTCTGGTCTCCTGAAGCCGGGACGTGCGGGCTCGCTCTTCAGGTTGCAAATGCAAGTTGCCGCTGCAAGGAGGGAAGGGCGCATGAAGGTGTGGCTGACCTAAAGACTTGTTCGATCCGCGCTGACAGCTGACGCTAAGTTGATCTGGTTGCGGAGTTTCGGGGGAACATGAACGCGGCTGGCGAAGGTCGCGCGCGCACGGTAGCCTCACACGGCACAAGGTGATGGGGCGCTGCGTGGCGGCAGGATGTCCCTGCCGCGCAAGGGGACGAACATGAAAACCGGTCTGGCATTTGCAACCGCTGTGGCGGCTTGCGCCCTGGTCTCTGTGTCGGCGGTCGCGCCGGCTGCGGCGCAAAGCAAGTACGATTTCGACCTGTCGAAGCTGACGCCCGCACAGCGGGATGAAATGTACTGCGTCTATGACGGCATCGACGACAAGGACGCCTTGTCTGTGGCGATCGTCTACACTGACGCGAGCAATTCGGATGAGAACGTCGAGGCGGCGCAAAAGATTCTCGACGCGGCGCTGTCAAAGTGCATGACGCAGTACAAGTGGAGCGGCGACGACAAGGACATGGCGGCGCAGATCGGCATCGCGGGCGTCGTCAACGATGTCAGCGTCTACCTGCTCGACGATGCGGCCAAGTCGCTCAAGGTGAAACCGTCAGACCGCGTGCGTGAAGTGCTCGACACGTTGAGCGATGGAGACCTCGACATGATCCTCGCCGGCATCGAGCAGGCCGACGATGCGTTCGAAAAGAAGCTGACCGCTGCACTGAGCGCCAAAGGCATCACCGGGGACGATGCGCGTGAGTCGGCCTTTCACCTGATGACCGCGTCTGTCGAGGCAGCCTCGACCATGCATCGCTGGATCAGCAGGAAGGCGCGTTAGGCGGCTCGCCCTATTTGCAGGTTTCCGGGAACGGGTTGTAGTGGACCATCAGCCAGTCCACGAGGCCGTCGGTCTTGCCGATGTCGTCGAAATAGGTCTTGGGCCAGGCGATGGCGCGATAGAGCGCCCAGGGAATCCAGTTGGGCCCGCCTGCGAGTTCCGGATTGAAGGCGGCCTGCACCTTGAGATTGCCGGGCCGCGCGCAGGTGGCGAACTGCGCCTGTTCACCTGAGATGAAGCCATAGGCTGCGCCGCCAAACACCACGAGGGCCACAGTCAGATAGAGCCCGATCACCAGTCCGATGAGATCCCGCATGTCCCTCAATCCCCGAGTTTGCGGGACACTAGCGAGGGTTTTGGTGGGCGTCGATTGGGGCGCTGCGGTCGGGCGTTTGCCGGTGGGCAGGATGCAGGTCTAGACTTGCTGCGTTGCACATTGATTGGGCAGTCACATGGATGGCTTTGAAGGCAAGACCGAGCGGACAAAGTACGATTACCCGTTCGGCGACCCGCCCGCGCCGGGAACGGTGAAAGAGGTCGCGCCCGGCGTGAACTGGGTTCGCATGCCACTGCCGTTCTCGCTGAAATGGATCAACCTGTGGCTGCTGGAGGATGGCGACGGCTGGACCGTGGTCGACACCGGCATTCCCAATTCGGAGACCAAGGCGCACTGGCGGAGCATTTTCGACACCGTGCTGAAGGGCAGGCCCGTGAAGCGGGTGATCGTCACGCACATGCATCCCGATCATATCGGGCTGGCGGGATGGATGACGCGGAAGTGGCAGTGCGACCTGTGGATCACCCGACTGGAATACGTCACCTGCCGGATGCTGGTTTCCGACACCGGCAAGGAGGCGCCGGAGGCGGGCGTGAAGTTCTACCGCGCGGCGGGCTGGGCGCAGGAAGACCTGGACAAGTATGTCGACCGCTTCGGAGGCTTCGGCCGGGCGGTGTCACAATTACCGGACGCGTTCCACCGGCTGAGCGATGGCGATGAGATCAAGATCGGTGGCCGGACGTGGCAGGTTGTCACGGGCAGCGGCCACTGTCCCGAACATGCCTGCCTTTGGCAGAAAGACCTCAACATCTTTATCTCGGGCGACCAGATCCTGCCGCGGATCTCGTCCAACGTTTCGGTGTTCCCGACCGAGCCGGACGCCGATCCACTCGCCGACTGGTTGAAGTCATGCGCCAAGCTGCGGGCGATGCTTCCCGCGGATATCACCGTGCTGCCGGCCCACAACGAGCCGTTCCGGGGCGCTCACAAGCGGCTGGAGGCGCTTATCGAAGGACACGAGCTGGGCATGCGGCGCCTGCTTTCCCGGCTGGAGGAACCCAGGCCCGCGGTCGAGCTTTTCACCGCCCTGTTTGCCCGGACAATCGATAAGGACAGCCTGGGAATGGCGACCGGAGAGACTATTGCGCACCTGAATTGTCTGCGTGGCCGCGGGCTTATCACGTCCGTACATGACAATGGGACAACGCTGTACAGACGGGCGTCTTGACGGCAGGGGGAGACGCATAACGTATAGCGCCAACCCCCGGTTGGGGTTTGTAATTGTTCGCCCGAAGGGGCGCCGAGGGCCTGTTCATGAACGATGCCACCACGCCGCAGCCGGTGACCGACCCGCCGGCGGGCGAAGGCCCCCCGGCTGAAGAGAAGAAGAGCTTCGGCAAGAAGGCGCTGCACGAAATTCGCGAGACGGCGATGACCATCGCCATCTTCGTACCCTTCTGGCTGTTGTTTTCGACCTTTGTGTATGAGCTGCGCTCCATCCCGTCGGAATCGATGGTTCCGGCGCTGCAGGTGGGCGATCGGGTGGCGGTGGCGAAGTTCGCCTATGGCTATAACCGCAACTCGATCCCGTTCGGTCTGGGCACTCTGTTCCTGGGCGATGATCCCAAGAATCCGAACGAGACCTTGTTCGGCTCGTTGCCGCACCGTGGCGACGTCATCGTATTCCAGCACCCGCACAATCCGCGGGTGATGATCAAGCGCTGCATCGGCCTGCCCGGCGACACGATCGAGATGAAGGGCGGCCACCTGTTCCTGAACGGCGAGGAAGTGCCGCGCACCGAGGTGCGCAAGACCACCTATATCTCCTCCGGCGAGGGCGGCGGCGACGGCGCTCTGGTGACAGCGACGGAGTATCGCGAGCAACTGCCTGGCGAAAAGCATCCGCACCTGATCCACGAGTGGTCAGACACGGCCGGTCTTGATGAGACGCCGATTTTCAAGGTGCCGCCGGGACATGTCTTCATGATGGGCGACAACCGGGACAATTCCGAGGATAGCCGCGCGCCGTCCGGCCATCGCGACCTTGCCGCTGCCTTCCCGAATGCCTGGGGCGCCACTGTCGCGCTGAGCGACGATCATACCCAGGACGCCATCGGATTCGTGCCGCTGGATTACCTGATCGGCCGCGCCGAGACCGTGCTGTTCACACTGCACGGCTGCAAGAAGGCCCCCGGTACCGAATGCCCCGCATCCACGCTGTGGAAGCCGCTGGAGTAATATAAAGAGCGGGATTGGCGGTCGCGATCCGATTCGGCGCCTGCTGTCGCCACTTTTTGCAGGTGCAAGCGGCTGTTCATTAAAAGCGGTTTTGGATTTCAGCCGCAATGATCTAAGGACCACCGGGGACGCCCTCCGGAGACGGCGGGCTCGACTGGTTCGAGGACCATGGACGCTGCTGTAAAAAGCGATGAACGCGCCAAAGCCGCGAGGATGCCGGGACGCATCATCGTGGTTCGGCATGGCCGGCCGGTGTTGAACCGCAATGAAGGCCCGAAGCTCGACTGGCGGTCCTATCGCGACTGGTGGCAGCGCTACGAGCAAAGCCCGCTCGCGCACGATCAGAAATGCCCGGAAGCGCTGATCGCCGAGGTGAAGGACGACGCGGTGCTCTTTTCCTCGGTACGACCGCGGGCGATGCAGACCGCCGATGCTTTTGCGCGCGGGAGGGAAGTCACGCGGGATCCAACCTTCAACGAGGCGCCGCTGCCGCCGCCGCGCCTGGGTGCACGCTATCTGCCCAAGACCTGGAACAAGCTGGCCCGGGCGGCCTGGCTGATGGGCCACCACGACGGCGATGAACACATCAGGGACTCGCGGGCGCGGGCGGCAAAGGCGGCGGCCAAGCTGGCGGATGCAGCCGAAGGCGGCCGCGATGTTGTGCTGGCCGCTCACGGCTGGTTCAACCGGATGCTGCGCCCGCAGCTCATGAAGCTCGGCTGGTATTGCGTGCATGACGGCGGCGACAAGTACTGGTCGTACCGGATCTACAAGAAGCGGTAGGATGCGGCCCTTCCTATGTGCTTGCTCCCCTGACTCAGCCTCCCTATGGTGGCCCGTTTTCGGAGATCGGAATGCCGGAGCCAAAGGCGGCTGCAGACATCGGGACGATGAGCTTCGAGCACGCGCTCGCTGAGCTGGAGCAGATCGTGCACAAGCTGGAGCAGGGCGATGTTCCGCTGGAAGATTCGATCCGCATCTATGAGCGTGGCGCTGCGTTGAAAGCGCATTGCGAGAAGAAGCTGAAAGAAGCCGAGCTCAAGGTTGAGAAGATCGTGCTTGGTCCGGATGGACCAAAGGGATTGGAAAGAGCGGATGATCTCTAGCAACGTTCACCGCTCGTCCCGACGAACGTCGGGATCCAGGAAACGTCTCGCACCTTGTGCGGAGTTGAAGCTGCAAATCGGAACAAGACTTGAAACCTGCCCTGGGTCCCGACGTTCGTCGGGACGAGCGG
>DASZSI010000012.1:0-3323 GCA_035548775.1 Hyphomonadaceae bacterium | reverse complement strand
TAACGTCGGACATATCATTCCCTTCCAGTATCGCGGCCGGCCAAAAACCGGCGGAAATCCTCGTTGCGGCGCGGTAACACGCCTGTCTTTTTTTGACCATAGGCTCCCTTGGGAGGGGGCCTAAATCATCGCCATCCCGCCGTTAACATGCAGGGTCTGCCCGGTAACGTAAGCGGATTCATCCGAGGCGAGATAGAGCGCCGCAGCGGCAATGTCAGCCCCCGTCCCCAGCCGGCCGGCGGGAATCGCCTTCAACAGGGCTTCTTTCTGGTCGTCCTTGAGAACGTCTGTCATCGGCGTCGCAATGAAGCCCGGGGCGATGCAGTTTGCCGTGATGTTCCGGCTGGCGACTTCGGCCGCCAGCGACTTGGTGAACCCGATCATGCCCGCTTTCGAGGCAGCATAGTTGGTCTGGCCAGGGTTGCCCGTCACTCCGACCACGGACGTGATCCCGATGATCCGACCATGGCGCCGCTTCATCATGCCCCGCATCGCCGCGCGCGCCAGCCGGAAGTAGGCGCCGAGATTGACGTTGAGCACCTGCTCCCAGTCCTCGTCCTTCATCCGCATCAGGAGGCCGTCCCTGGTGAGGCCGGCGTTAGAGACAAGTATGTCGAGACCACCCAGCTTCTCCTCGGCCTGCCCGACCAGCGCGGCCGTCGCCGCGGCATCGGACAGGTTGCAGGGCAGGATGATCGAGTTGGGGATATCCTTCGCCGCCGCCTCGAGCGCCTCCACGCGCGTGCCCGACAGCGCCACCTTCGCGCCCGCCTCCGCCAGCGCCTTGGCGATCGAACCGCCGATCCCGCCCGAGGCGCCGGTCACCAGGGCAAATCTTCCGGTGAGGTTGAACATCAGGGCTGCCTTCCTTGTTTGTCACACAGCGCCACGCCCTTGGGGGCAGTCGAGCAATAAGGCAATAGCGCCGTCTGGAACCGCGTTGTGAACTCAGCGAGGACCGACTTGGTTTCCTTCAGCGTCAGCAGCGTGACGTTGAGCATAGGCGGCTTCAGCGTGAAGGTCATGATCTTGTTGAAGTCTTCCGGCGACAACTCCGATTGCATCACCTGAAGTCGTGCTTCCGAGGTCTTTTCCTTGGTCGCTTTGTCGATCACCGCGGCAATCTGGGGCTGGCGCACAAACACCTGGAAATCCAGCACCTGCTGAAGTTCTTCGGCGGTGAAGTTCGTCGCGTAAAGGTCTATGAGACGCTGCTCCAATTGTGGGGTCATGTCGTTCATCACCTGCTCCGCGGCGCCGGCGAAGGCGTTGGCCATCCAGTCCTTTACGTCCTGCGGCAGTCTCGCGCCCTTTTCTTCTAGCGCCTCCGTAATGGATTCACGCGCAGTCTGCAGCATCGTCTCGGTGCTGGCGTCTCCAGAACTGACGAATTTGACCGCAAGCTCCCGCGCGGTCGGCGGCGCATTCTGGGCAAACGACGCCGGCGCCGAAATAGTCAGAGCCAGAACCGCACTCGCCAACCCAGATAAAGTGACCTTCACAGCGTCCCCCCTTCACTCTTTAGCCTATTGATCTCGCAAACGCCTCTAGGTCCGCCGGCAAGTTCAAGGCCACTTGCTCCGAATTCGGCGCATTGCGTTTGACCATGCCCGACAGCTGCTTGCCCGCGCCGGTCTCGACGAATTTCGTGACCCCGCCTTCGCCAGCCATCCATTCGCAGCACTCGCGCCAACGAACGCGACCTGTCACCTGCTCCACAAGAAGCCGGCGGATCTCGTTGGGATCGTTCACCGGCCGCGCCGTCACGTTGGCGACCACAGGAACAACCGGCGCCTTGATCGCCGCCGTCGCCAGCGCCTCCTGCATCGCCTTCGCAGCCGGCGCCATCAGCGCGGAGTGGAAAGGCGCGGACACAGACAGCGGTATCGCCCGCACGCCTTTTTCCTTCGCCGCAGCGATAGCGGCATCCACGCCCGCCTTCGTCCCCGAGATCACCACGTTGCCCGCATTGTTGTCGTTAGCCACGCCGACCGGCGCCACCTTCGCGCCTTCGGCCGCGATCGCCTCGGCGACACCGACATCGACCTTCCCGATCAACGCAGCCATCGCGCCCTGGCCAGCCGGCACGGCCGCCTGCATCGCCTGCCCGCGCTTGCGGAGCAGCCTGGCTGCGTCCGAAATAGAAATCGCACCCGCCGCCGCCAGCGCGGAATACTCGCCGAGAGAGTGTCCCGCCACAAAGGCCGCCCGATCCACCCTCACGCCGAAGTTCGCTTCGAGCGCCTTCACCGTGGCGAGGCTCACCGCCATAAGGGCCGGCTGCTGGTTGGCCGTGAGCGTCAGGTCCTCCAGCGGCCCTTCCCAGATCAGTTTCGACAGCTTCTCGCCCAGCGCCGCATCCACCTCCTCGAACACAGCCCTCGCCGCCGGAAACGCGTCCGCCAGTTCCTTGCCCATGCCGACAGCCTGGCTGCCCTGGCCGGGGAAGATGAACGCGATGCGGGACATGATGCTTTCTCCGGAATCGGGCGATCAGGCTTCCTAGGAAGCATGGCTCTGGGAGGCAAGCCGACAGCCTTGCTGAACCGCCGCCCCATGACCATTTGAGACCTGTCTGGATGTAGCCAAATGACCCTTCCAAACCAGGCCCTCGTGCTCGACCTCATCGAATGGATAGGCGACGGCCCGCGCCCCTACACCGAAGTCATGAAGGCCTGGCGCACGTCCTGCCCCCGCCTCACGGTCTGGGAAGATGCCGTCGACGCGAGTCTGGTCCGCCACGAAGGCCGCGACGTGAAAGTCACCTCCGACGGCCAACGCTTTCTTTCCGCTCACCGACCGATTTCCTGACGCGGCCCGCAGGACCATACTGCGTCGATCCCGAGGACATCCCATGAAAGCCGACGACCTCCGCAACCTCCAGGCGCCGCTGAAGCAGAAATATCGCGACGAGCCGAACGCCGCCGTGATCACCCTCCATGCCGAGGGCCGCACCGGCGAAGGCGTAACCTGCTCCGTCGAAACTGGCCGCGCGCTGGTGAAAGCCGGCCTTCACCCGGCCAGCGGCGGCCCGCCCATCAACGCCTGTTCCGGCGACATGCTGCTGCAAGCGCTCGTGGCGTGCGCGGGCGTCACGCTGAATGCGGTGGCGACATCGCTGGGATTGGCCGTTGAAGAAGCCACGGTTCGCGCCGAAGGCGATCTCGACTTCCGGGGCACGCTGGGCGTCGACAAGCAGGCGCCGGTCGGCTTCCGCGAAATTCGTCTCGTCTTCAACGTGAAGGGCAACCTCACCCCGGACCAGCTCAAGAAGCTGATCGAACTCACCGAGCGCTATTGCGTGGTCTACCAGACCCTGCGCA
>DASZSI010000011.1:0-16190 GCA_035548775.1 Hyphomonadaceae bacterium | reverse complement strand
AGTCACGCAGCGTGACGCCATCGAGCGGCGCGTTGGCGTAGCCCTGCAGGTTGAGCGCGCGCTTGCTCTTCTGGCTGGTGACGTTCTCGATCACCATATTGCGGAAGACCGGCATGAAGGGACCGTTCGGCCCTTCCTGATAGCTGTAATCGACATTGATCACCGCGCCGGCGACCTGGCCGATGGTGATGTTGCGGACGAAGATGTTTTCCAGCGTGCCGCCGCGCATCGCGTTGTTCTTGAAGCGCATGGCATTGTCGAGGTGCGGACTGTCCATCCGGCAGTTTTCCATGAACACGTTGCGGATGCCGCCTGTGCATTCGCTGCCCAGCGTGAAGCCGCCATGGCCGTCCATCATGCGGCAGTTGCGGATGACGACGTTCTCGGTGGGCGCATGAAGCCGGCGGCCGTCGGCGTTGCGGCCGGACTTGATGGCGATGCAGTCGTCGCCCGTGGCGAAGGTGCAGTTCTCTATCAGAACGTCACGACACGACTCCGGATCGCAGCCATCATTGTTCGGCCCGAGGCTGCGGATGTTGAGCCCGCGCACGATGACGTTGGTGCATTCCACCGGATGGATCTCCCACATCGGCGACGCGACGATGGTCAGCCCTTCGATCAGCACGTTCTTGCAGCGATAAGGCTGCACGAAATTCGGCCGGATGGTCTTGCCTGCGCCGAAAACGCGCTGCGCGACGGGCACGCCTTGCTCGCCCATGTCCGCCAAGCGCTGGCGATCGCTCACGGTTCCCGGCGGCGCACGCTTCGCCCAATTCCACCAGTGCTCTGCATCGGCCTGGCCATCGAGCGTGCCTTCGCCGGTGATCGCGATGTCTTCCTGTCCGTAGGCGTAGATGAAGGGCGCATAGTTCATCAGTTCGATGCCCTCGTGCCGCGTCAGCACGACAGGCAGGTACGCATTGGGGTCACGGCTGAACTTTAGCGTTGCGCCTTTGGCGACATGCAGCTCAGTGCGGCTCTTGAGCGTGATCGCGCCTGTCTGCCAGACGCCATCGGGCACCACGATGCGCCCGCCGCCTGCGGCGCTGGCGGCCGAAATCGCGGCGGCGATCGCGGAGGTGCAGTCGGCGTCCGGCTTGGCGCCGAACGAGGTGATGGAGAAATTCCGGTTGGGAATTGACGGGGCACGGATGCGCTTCAGAATTTCGTCAGCGGCGCCCCATGCATTGCCTTCGGTCCGCATTGACGTAGCGCATGCGGACGCGGCGACGGCTAAGCCGGCCGTCCCGGAAAGCAAAAAGCCCCTGCGGGTTGCTCCTGAGCGGGGAACGCCTTGGTGCGCGAGTTGGTGGTTCTTCGAAAAACCCATTTTCCGCCTATTGATACCGGTGTCACCCCGGTTTGTCGGTATCCTTGGCGGATTGTGCCGGCTGTCAACTAGGATCGCATGGCGATGTTCCGCTAGCGCCCTCTGAGGGCTTCTAGACCCTGCGTCGCCCTCGGCTCGGGAGCCGCCCCCCAGCCCGAAATATTGGAGGATGCCAACCGCAACGCTTCTGCGTGCCGCTTGCGAAATGCATCCATCAGCTGCCCGTCCCAGGCGAGCTTGGCCTCCATGATCCGGATGTCCTGCTCAACCTCCTGTTGCGCCGCACGCATTTCAGCAGCGGTCTGGGCGTACCCCAAACGCACAATCGCATGCTGAATCCAGGAACCGTAATGATCAACCTTGGCGCATGCGTTCCGTACACTCAAACCGCACCGTTCGATCGCGTCATGGTAAATGAAGCTGTCAAACTCGTCGTTGTACATGGACCACCTAAGTGCTCTGCTTACTCCATGTTGCAAGGTGCATTCGTGGCGCCGTCGTAACGTGGCTGATTAGCCAATTAACTCGCTCGCTCGCGCAGCAGATTTGCTGGATGCACACTTAACGACGCGTCTAGGTCAACGGATCTGCACCGTGAACCGCAGGCCGAGCTCGTTGAGGCTCTCATTGTCACGATGGCCGAAAAGGTTGCCGGCATTGCTAAGATGCTCGAACACGATTCCGACGGAGCGGCCGCGACCGATCGAATGATCGAATGCGATGGTGTCGCGGAACAGGGTGCGCGTGCCGAGCAGTTGATGCTCGCGTTGATAGTCGGCAGCGCGAGGATCGGAAAGCGGATAGGGATTGTGCAACTCACCATCATGCAAGGCGAGGCCAAAGCCTAGCTCAGGCTGCCATCCCCAAACATCTGGCAAGCCCCAATAGAGCCCCGTCGCGACAAAGCTGGTGTCGCCGCCAAGATTGCCTGAGACCATCACATAAGGTCGCGGGCTCCAGACAGCATTCAGCCAGTCAATCTGCCGGCCGATCAGCTCACCCTCCAGGTTGGCCCCGCCTTCATGGCTCTGCATGTCCCCGTAGCCGCCGATGTGGAGGTTGTGCGCAACGGCGCCAAACCGCCACGCCGCGCGTTCGCGTTGCCCATCCTGAGCACTCGCCGTCGGCATTAGATTGCAAGCAACAGCCACGGCTAGAAAGCCGAAACCGAAGCCGAAACAAGCACGGCGAAAGCGGTGGTGTCCAAGCGAGGGGAAAGTCGACATGGCAAGCAAACCCTTGAAAAGCTCAAGTTCTTATCACCCGGCCCCGCGACTACCCGTCCTCCTTTACTCCAGACGGCGCTCGCGCCAAACAGTGCGCCGGGGACTTGCCAGGATCGAGGGCGTCTTATGTGGCGGCTTGCATGGGCTAGGCCGGTTCTAGTGCTGGCGATGGTGGCGATCATCGCAGTCATCTGCCCCTCGCGCGCCAGCGCACAGTCCGAACCGTCGGCCGAAAAATTCACCGTTCTCAGCTATCACGAGATTGCGGACAAGGCCGACGCGCTTATTCCAGAATACGCCGTCACACCAACCATGTTCGTGCGCCAGATCGATTGGCTGCGGAACAATGGCTACAACTTCGTCTCCGTCGACGACATCATGGCCGACAAGGCGGGCAAGAAGCCGCTTCCTCCGAAGGCTGTGCTCATTACATTCGATGACGGCTACCGCTCTGCTTACGATCATGCCTTTCCCTTCCTTCGAATGTTGAAGATCCCGTCCGTGGTCGCGGTGGTCGGTGCTTGGGAGGAGGAAAAGGGCGTCGTCAACTTCGACGGCAAGATGATACCACGCGAGAAGCTGATGACATGGGCGCAGCTACGCGAATTGGCGCAAACAGGCCTCGTCGAGATTGGCAGCCACACCTACGATCTTCATCGCGGCCTTCTGGGCAACCCGCAAGGCAACATGCAGCCCGCAGCGACGACCCGGCGCTGGCTTCAAGATAGCAAGACCTACGAAGACGAGGCGGCCTACAAGGCGCGTGTGTCCGCGGACCTGAAACGCAGTCGAGACATCATCAAGGAACGCGTCGGCGTCGCGCCGCGAGTCATCGCATGGCCGTATGGCCGCTACAGCTACACTCTACGCGACATCGCGGATAAGCTTGGCATGACCATCGGGCTAACGCTGGACGATGGCGCCAACGTGGAATCCACCCCACTATGGGCGCTGCGCCGCGTGCTGGTTGAAAGCAACATGTCGTTGCAGGACCTCCGGCAGGAGATGTTTGAGCGGAACCAGAACTTCACTGAAAACGATCGGCCGCAGAAGATCATGCATGTCGATCTTGACTACATTTATGACAAGGATCCGGCCCAGCAGGAGAAGAATCTCGGCCACCTGCTCGATCGGATCCAGGAACTGGCCGTCAACGTCGTCTACTTGCAGGCTTTCGCGGACCCCGACGCCAATGGTTCCGCCGACGCCGTCTATTTCCCAAATCGCCACATGCCCATGCGCGCTGATCTGTTCAACCGGGTCGCATGGCAGATCAAAACCCGCACGCAGGTTCGCCGCGTTTATGCTTGGATGCCCCTGCTGGCGTGGGAGCCGCCGGCCACCGAGCCCGGCGCCAATGACAAAGTGGTTACGCTACCCAGCGACACGACAGGTCACGTCGGCATGGGTTATAAGCGCCTGTCGCTGTTCTCTCCCAAGGCGCGACAGCTCATCAAGGACATCTACGACGACCTCGCCCATTCAGTGACGTTCGAAGGCATACTCTTTCACGACGACGCAACGCTGTCTGATTTCGAGGACGCCAGCGCCTTCGCGCTCAAGGCCTACAAGGATTGGGGGCTACCAGACTCGATCGACCAAATCCGGAAGAGTGACGATCTTATCGGCCGCTGGACCATTCTGAAGATCAACGCGATCGATGAGTTTGCGAAAGAATTGGCCGATACACTGCGATCCGAACAACCGGCTCTCAAGACTGCGCGCAATCTCTACGCCCGCGTGGCGCTGACGCCCAAGGGCGAAGTCTGGTACTCGCAGGCGCTCGACAATTCGCTCCAGAACTACGACTTCACCGCCGTGATGGCGATGCCCTATATGGAGCAGGCCGCAGACCCCGCACAGTTCTACAAGGACCTGATCGCCCGCATCAAAACCAAGCCGGATGGCTTGAAGCGCGTGATTTTCGAACTCCAGACAATCGACTGGGCTCACGACAACCGGCCGATCCCGATTGAAGAGATCACGTCGACAATCCGAAGCCTGTACGAACAGGGCGTGCAGCACATCGCCTACTACCCTGACCAGCTGTTCAAGAACCACCCGGCCTGGAGCCCGATGCGCGCTACGTTCGCGGCCAAGTCAAACACGCCGGCGCCGTAGGCCATGCCCCCGTTTCTGCAGCAGATATGGCAAGGAGCGGTGGGGTTCCTTTTCTACTATCCGCTATTCATGTCCTGGTTGTGGATGTTGGGCGCGATGATCTTCTGGCTCCGCCGCGAGCGAACCGCGCCGCGGGCTGACCAGCCGAGACGCCGGCCTGATGCTCCGCCGGTCAGCGTACTGATCCCCTGTTACAACGAAGGCGACAACGTTGAGGAGACTCTGCGTCATGCCCTTTCCCTCGACTACCCGTCGTTCGAAGTGATCGCCATCAATGACGGCAGCCGGGACAATACAGGCGCCGCCCTGGATCGCTTGGCCCAGCAACATCCGCAGCTGCGGGTAGTCCATCTTGCCCAGAACCAGGGCAAGGCCATGGCGCTTCAGGCCGGCGCTCTCCTGGCTCGCAATGAAATCCTGATCTGCATTGATGGCGACGCCCTGCTAGATCCTCTGTGCGCTCATTGGCTCGCTCCGCACTTCATGGACGACCCAAAGGTCGCCGCCGTCACCGGCAATCCCCGGATCCGCAACCGATCCACGCTACTCGGCCGACTGCAGGTCGGTGAGTTCTCGTCCATCGTCGGTATGATCAAGCGCGCCCAGAAGACCTTCGGTCCACTGATGACCGTGTCTGGCGTGATCACAGCATTCCGGCGCGCCGCGGTTCACGACGTCGGCTACTGGAGCGCCGACGCAATGACTGAAGACATCGACATCACCTGGAAACTCGAACGGAAGGGCTGGCGCGTAAATTTCGAACCTAACGCGCTTGTATGGATTCTGATGCCCGAAACGCTGCGCGGCCTATGGAAGCAACGACTGCGCTGGGCTCGAGGTGGCGCGCAGGTTCTTGTTCGCAACTTTGGCGTGCTCGGACGACCCTCGCAAAGTCAGATGTGGCCTCTGCTGCTCGAGATGTGCGCCAGCGTTCTGTGGGCGTATCTGATCCTGCTTTTCGGCGCCTTATGGTTAACCGGCCTGATGCTTCCGCAGGCAGGGCTGCCAGAGGTCCAGTCACCCTTCATCCCAATGGGCGGCGCGATCTGGCTGGTCGCAACTTGCCTTATCCAGTTCGCCTTCAGCGCTTGGCTGGACAGCCGGTACGAAAAAGGGATCGGCCGCTATTACTATTGGATAATCTGGTACCCGCTCGCCTATTGGATCATCAACGTTGGCACGGCTGTTGTTGCTTACCCGACCACTCGATTCAGACGAGGAAGCCAGCGTGCACGCTGGGTGAGTCCGGACCGGGGGGTGCGCCCGCCGTGACTTTGGAACGCAGCTAAGCGACTGCTATCTAACTGAATTGTCACGGTGCAGCAATTGTCCCGCCATCCGCGATAGCTAGTTATCCCGGCTATTGAGCTTGGGAGCGTGTGCCGAGCAAACGGCAACGGGACAACAAATTAGCGAATCGTTGATCATCGATGTTCGTCGCCAATTGCCTTGGCGTCGCCGGCTTACCTCGGACCTCGCAACCGCGAGCTTGTGGGGCCTGTGGCTCTGGCTTTGTCGCCCGATCGTTAGCGTTTTCGATGGCCTTAGCCTGCTGCCTCAGGCCAAGACCGTCGCGCACCACGCGATCACTCATGTCGCCGTTGGCAAGTTTCCGCTCGCATCAGTCGAGCGGGGCATAGCAGCGCTGGTGATTGTCTCGGTCGCCCTCTGGCTGTGGCACAAGATCAGCGAGCGCGGCGGCACGGTTGAAGCGCCAGCGACGGCCCCCGACTACGCCAGC
The DNA here is from genome assembly GCA_035548775.1 of Hyphomonadaceae bacterium. Classification (GTDB taxonomy): domain Bacteria; phylum Pseudomonadota; class Alphaproteobacteria; order Caulobacterales; family Hyphomonadaceae; genus UBA7672. The sequence goes on along the minus strand of DASZSI010000011.1, from coordinate 9,772 downwards.
CACTTTCAGATGAGCGAAGCTCTTCTCAAACACTGCCGGGCCGCCCAGGTCTGCGTGGTTCACCACGATGCGGAGGGGCAGATCGTGGCTATTCGCACGGTCCCGACGCTGCCCCCCACCATTACCGCTCCAGGAGCGCCTAGTGGGACCTCCGAAAACGAGCCGGCGACGGAGTTTGCTGAAGCGGCCTGATGGTCATCGTCCCCGGCCGGGTTATGTTGTCTGCAACGCAACAAGCCGGGGTAGAAGAACGTGGCGATACGCCCGAAAAAGCCTTCTATCGCCCCCAAATTAAGACCGGATGGCGATAATATCGGCGTTCTTGGAGTGCGCCTGACTCACCCCGACAAGGTGCTGTGGGCTGATGTTGGGCTCACCAAGCAGAACCTGGCAGAATACTACGCCGCCCACGCCGACCTGATCCTGCCACATCTGAAGGACCGTCCACTATCGATCGTCCGCTGTCCGGAGGGGGCGAAGGGCGAATGCTTCTTCCAGAAGCATGGCAACCCTTCGACGCCGAAGTCGATCGACACCGTCAGCATCCGAGAGAAGGATGGTTCGAAGGCGCAATACCTCGTCGTCCGCTCCCGCGAGGCTCTGGTTTCCACCGCCCAGATCGGAGCGCTGGAACTACACGTATGGGGTTGCCGGATAGATGAAATCGAAAAGCCAGAACGCATCGTTTTCGATCTCGACCCGGACGAGGGGCTAAACTTCGACGACGTGAAGGAAGCGGCCTTCGAGGTACGAGATGTCCTTGCGTCGGTCGGGCTTGAAAGCTTCCCCATGATCACCGGCGGCAAGGGCGTGCACGTGATCGTGCCCATAGCCCGCCGCAATGACTGGGTCGAGGTGAAGACCTTCGCGCACGGATTTTCGGAAAAGTTGGCAGCCGCCTCGCCCAACCGCTACGTGGTCAACATGTCCAAGAAGAAGCGCAAAGGCCGCATCTTCCTCGACTACCTGCGCAACGAGCGCGGCTCGACCGCGATCGTGCCTTACTCCCCCCGCCGCCGCGACGGCGCCCCGGTGGCGACACCGGTCTCCTGGGCCGAACTCGGCCGCATCGACAAAGCCTCGAAGTTCACGATGGAAAACCTCGATGCTCGCCTCAAGGGCCAGAAGCGCGATCCCTGGCCCGGCTATTTCAGCCAGAAGCAGACGCTGACCGCGAAAATCCGCAACGCCTTCGCCTGACAGGCTCGACCGGCGCTTAGGGCTTGGATAGCGTTGCGCCATGACCGACACGCGCACGCTCATTGCCTTCAACACCGCAACCGCCAGCGAGAACAAGATTCACGACGACAGCGTCGCGAGCCGCTTCGGCTTCACCGGCGGGTTGGTGCCGGGCGTCGACGTGTTCGCCTACCTGGCCCACATGCCGATGGCGCGATGGGGCAAGGACTGGCTGAGCGGCGGCGCCATGCGCGCCCGGTTCGTGAAGCCGGTCTATGATGGCGACACGGCGACCGTGACATCGAGGATGGAGGGGGAGGAATTGGCGCTCGCAATCTCCGCGCGGGGCGACCATTGCGCCGAGGGTGTGGCGAAGCTCAAGGGCTCAGTGGCGCCTGACAAGCTGCTCGGCACAGCAGAGCTGCCGCCGATGGACAAGCGCCCGAAAGCGTCGATGGACAGCCTCAAACAAGGCGCGACGCTGGGCACGCTACGGGAGCGCTACACCAGAGAGATTGGTCTGGAGCACATCGCGGCGGTGCGCGATGAGGCCAAGCTCTACGACGATGGTCGCATTGCCAACGCTGCATGGCTGCTGCGCCGGGCGAACTATGTGCTAGCCGATAATGTGCTGCTTGGTCCATGGATTCACGTCGAAAGCGCGATCAACCTGCACAGCCTCCTGCTCGACGGCGAGGAGCTGGAAGTGCGCGCCTTCGTGGCGAGCAACACCGAGACGAAGGGCCATATGATCGTCGAGCTGGACGTGCAGATGCTCGCCGCCGGCCGCTTCATCCTGAGCGGCAAGCACTGGGCGATCTACGAACCCCGGCAAGTGAGGCAGGCGCGATGAAAGCTCATATCCTCGGACCCAAGGGCCCGGAGCTGGCCGACATTGCCGCGCCCAAACCGGGCCCCGAAGACGTGCTGGTTCGCGTCCACGCCTGCGCCCTCAACCGGGCGGACCTCGCCATGGCGCGCGGCGCGATCCATGGCGGCGCCGGCGGACAAGGCGCGGTGCTGGGCCTCGAATGGGCAGGCGAAGTCGTTGAAGTCGGCGCAGCCGTCAAAGACCGGAAGCCCGGCGACCGCGTTATGGGTTCAGGCGGCGGCGCATTTGCCGAATACGTCGTCGTGGACAGCGGCCGCGCCCAGCCCATTCCGCGCAGCAACACGAACTATGCCGAAGCCGTAACCCTGCCGGTCGCGCTGCAGACCATGCATGACGCTGTTGTCACGCATGGCGAAGTCGGACCGGGTAAGACGGCGCTGATCCTGGGCGCCAGCTCCGGCGTCGGCCTGATGGGCTTGCAGATCGCGAAGCTGAAGGGCGCGAGCGTTGTGATCGGGTCCTCTACCAATGCCGAGCGGCGCGCTCAGCTGAAACACTTCGGTGCGGATGTCGCTGTCGACACCAGCGACCCGAAATGGGTGAGCCACGTGCGCGACGCCACGGGCGGCCAGGGCGTCGATAGTGTCATCGACCAGATCACCGGCTCGCTGACCAGCCAGACGCTTCACGCCACCAAATTGCTGGGCCGCATCGTCAATGTCGGCCGCCTTGCCGGCAATCAGGCGGAGTTCGACTTCGACATCCACGCGCGCCGGCGCATCACCTTCATCGGCGTCACCTTCCGCACGCGCACCAAGGAAGAGGTGCGCGAGATCAACCGCAAGATGCTTGCCGACCTCGGTCCGGCGCTGGCGGCGGGCAAGCTGAGCCTGCCCACCTCGCACACCTTTTCGTTCGTGCAGCTGAACGAGGCGTTGAACGTGATGGCGGCGAACCAGCACTTCGGGAAGATCGTGCTGACTCTCTGAGGGCCTGGCGCTGTAGGCGTCAGGCGTATTTCTGCGCCTTGATGTAGTCGCGCAGGTTCTGCGCGCGGTTCACCGGGTCCGGGTGGGTCGAAAGGAATTCCGGCGGACGGCTGGCTGACGCCGCGCTCATCTTCTCCCATAGCTTCACCGCCTCGTTCACATTGTAACCAGCTAGGTGCATGTAATCGACGCCGACGCGGTCGGCTTCAGCTTCGTGCGACCTGCTGAATGGCAGCGCCGACGCCACATTGAGCCCCATGCCCAGAACGTTGGTGGCGAGCGACAACTGATCCGCATTCAGCCTGCCGTTGAGAACGGCGCCGGCTAGACCAACACCTAGGCTTTCGGCCTGCTGTTCACCCGCACGCAGCGCCGCATGGCGCTTGGCGACGTGGCCAGTCTCATGCCCGATCACGGCCGCGACCTGATGGTCGTTATCGCAGAAATCCATGAGCCCCTTGTAGAATCCCACCTTGCCCCCCGGAAGAACCCACGCATTCAGCTCTTTTGAATCGAACAAGACATATTCCCACTGGGCATTGGGAATGTTGGCGACTGCCGCAATCTTTGGCCCGACGGTCTGCAGGCGCTTGTTGCCGGCGGCATCCTTGGAAACCGGCGTATCCTTCTTGGTCTGCGTCCATGCCTCGGCGGACATCTGCATCAGCTGGTCATCTGACGGTGCAAGGTACTTCGCGGCCGAAGCGCAGCCCGCAGTGCTCAGCAACAGCGAGCCGGTCCAAAGACCGCGGACAAGATCACGCCGGTGCATGCCGTCGACCGAAACCGAGCCGGCCTTGATGTGATGTTCGCACATGCTGTCGTCTCCCAAGAAGAATCCATCCGATGCGGACCATAACGCTCTGAGCACGATGGCTGGAAGCCCACAACCGCGGAACAAACATTGCGGATTTTCCAGAGAGCCCGCCTAGATCACGCCTTCTTTGCGCAGGGCCGCGAGGTCAGCAGCGCTAAGGCCAAGAACTTCGTTCAGCACCTCGTCGCTGTGCTGCCCCACAGTATCTGGCGCTGGGCGGCGAATGGAGCCTGGCGTGCCTGAGAGCTTGGGGAATACGGCCTGCATAGGCACACGGCCAAGCGTGGGATGCTCCTCCCAATGGATCGCCTCGCGCGCCTTCACGTGCGGATCCGCAAGAATGTTGCTGGGGCGATTGATCGGACCGGCCGGTATCGCCGCCGCGATCATGATGTCGTTGACCTCGGCCACGGTCTTCGTGCGCGTCCATGCCGTGATCATCTCGTCAAGCTCGGTTTGGTGATCGGCGCGGGCGAGGTGCGTCTTATAGCGGGCGTTATCCGCCCATCCCGGATGGCCGATCGCCTCGCTGAAGCGCTTGAACAGATTATCCTGGTTGGCGCCGATCACGATATCGCCGTCCTTGCAACGATATGCGTTCGACGGGGCAATGCGTGGCAGGATTGAACCTGTGCGATCGCGTTCGAACCCACTCGTGCCGTAGTCGGCAATGAGAGACTCCATCACCTGCAGAACCGACTCATAGAGAGCGCTATCGACCACCTGCCCCTTGCCCGTCTGCGCGCGGTGATGCAGCGCGGCCAGTGCGCCCATACAGCCGTAGGTCGCCGCCAGCGTGTCGCCGATAGAGACACCCATGCGCGCCGGCGGCCGGTCCGGATCGCCCACGATCGCGCGCCATCCGCCCATCGCTTCGCCGACAAGCCCGAAGCCCGCGCGATCCGCATATGGCCCGGTCTGGCCGTAGCCAGATACACGCACAATGATCAGGCCAGGGTTCTCGGCATGCAGCGCGGCCGGCGACATGCCCCATTTCTCGAGCGTGCCGGGCCGGAAGTTCTCGATCAGGATGTCTGCCTTCGCGATCAGCCTGCGCGCGATGTCCTGCCCAGCCTTCTGCCGCAGGTCTAACGCGAGCGAGCGCTTGTTGCGGGCGATGACGCGCCACCAGGCGGGCTTGGCGCCCTGGCCCCATTTGCGCATCGGATCGCCTTCGCCCGGCGCTTCGATCTTGATGACGTCTGCGCCCATGTCGCCCATCAACTGGCCGCAGAACGGCCCGGCGATCAGCGTCCCCATCTCGATGACGCGCAGCCCGTCGAGCGGCCCGTTCATTTGGGGAAGCCTCCGGCGCGGCTCACAAGGCCGGGCAGCGTCCGTCCCATCTTGACCGACAACCATTTGGCCGTGTCGATCAGGCCATCCAGCTTCAATCCCGTTTCGACGCCTGAACGCTGCAGCATGTACTGCACATCCTCGGTCGCAACGTTGCCCGTCGCGTTGGGCGCAAAGGGGCAGCCCCCGATGCCGGCGATGGACGCATCCAGCGTCGCCGCGCCGGACTCATAGCCGGCCCACGCGTTGGCCACGGCCGTGTTGCGCGTGTCGTGGAAATGCAGCCGGATCGGCACGCCCGGCGCGACTTCCTTCACCGCCGCCATCACCTTCTTCACCTGCGAGGGCACAGCCACGCCGATCGTGTCGCCCAGCGCGATTTCCCGAGGGCCGGCCGCCGCGACGCGCCGCGCAATGTCGGCTACGCGAGAAGCTGCGATCTCGCCATCGAACGGACAGCCGAACGACACCGAAATCGTTGCCTGCGCCGAACGGCCATGTTCCTTGCCCAACCGGATGATCTCGATCGCATCCTCTACCGTTTCGTCCGAGGTCCGGCCCTGGTTGCGTGTGCCGAAGCCGTCGCTGGCGGAGATCACCGCGCCAAGCTCATGCACCTGTGTCTCAAGCGCCCGCAATGCGCCGCGCTTGTTCAGCACCAAGCCGATATAAGTGACATCCTTCGCATCGCGCTTCGGCAACGCCGCGCAAACGGCCTCGGCGTCCGCCATCTGCGGCACGCGACCGGGATGAACGAAGCTGGCCACCTCGATGCGCTTCGAGCCGGCGGCAATGGCCCGTTCGATCAACTCCAGCTTGTCAGCGGTCGGGAAAAATCCTGGCTCGTTCTGCAGCCCGTCGCGGGCCGCAACTTCCACCATTTCAATGCGTGTGTTCATGGCCGGCATTCTAGCCCGATTGGCCCGGCTGGCGAGCCCTGCTTCAGGCTCTCAATGCCGCGTGTCGGACAGGGCTTGGAAAAAGGGCCAAGCTTCCTTGGCGAACTGCGAGTTCATAGCCGCATTCATGTGGTCGGCCTGCGGCACATCGATGTAGGCCACATGCAGCCCCTGCGCCTTCAGCGCATCGGCCACGGGCTTGGTGAGACCCGGCAGACGCTGATCCTTGCCGCCATTGATCACCATCACAGGCCCGTTGAAATGGGCCAGCGATCCCACGATGTCGTAGGTCTTCAGCTTGTCGTCCAGTTCCAGCTTCACGAAGGGTGGCGTGAACCAGGGTTTTCCGACAGCCATGATGTCGGTGAACGTGCGCCCGGTAGTTTCGAGCACAACCGCATCCGCCTGCCTGCTGCCGCCCGCGAGCGCCGCACAGATCGGGCCACCAAGCGAATGACCCCACATCACCAGCGGTCGCCCTTTCGAGATGCCGTCGATGTAGGCGGGGAAGTTCTGCTGGAACAACATCATGTCGTCGACAGTCGGCTTGCCTGAGCTGTCGCCGTAACCCGGATAATCAAGCAACAGGACCTCGCCCCAGGGCAATAGCTTTTCTGCATAGTATTCGCCCGAATTGAACCGCGTGCCCGACTGCCCCATGCAGGCAACGATTAGCGGCTCACCGTCTATGGCGTTCGCGGCCTTTACGCGGCTGATCGCGATTTTCTGACTTCCCACGTCCACAATCTCGTGCGTGACCTTGGCCGGCAAGCGCGCGGCCAGCGTAGGCATGTAGCCATTCGCGATCGTGATGATCGAACCCGTCGCGGAAAGCCGTTCCTCGCGATCCCACTTCAGATCGCCGGCAGGTCTCGCCTTTGTCGGCAGAGGTTGCGGCTTGAAGAACCAACCATCGCCCACGGTATAGGCACACCCGCCCAGCAGGATGCCCAACGCTGCGATACCTGCGATAGCCTTCATGAAGCCCCTGATCGGATCAGCCCTTCGTTATATAGACTGAACCGAAAACCAGTCAGGTTTCAATTTGGTTTCTTTGAAACCTCAGATCGTCTTCACCCGCGCGACTGCATCCTTCCAGGCGGCCAGGTGCGCGCCGCGGTCGGCCGCAGGCATGTCGGGCTCGAACTTGCGGTCGAGTTTCCAGAGGGCGGCCGCTTCCTGCAACGATCCGAACTCGCCCGCGCCGACAGCAGCGAGGATGGCTGCGCCGAGGGCAGTCGTTTCCGTGTTCTTCGGCCGCACCACTTCAATCCCAAGCACGCCGGCCATGAATTGCAGAAACCAGTCATTGCGCGCCATGCCGCCGTCCACGCGCAGACGCTGAGGCGCGACGCCGTCCTTTGCCATGGCCTCCAAGAGTTCGGCCGTCTGAAAGGCCGCGCTCTCCAAAGCGGCGCGGGCAATGTGGGCAATGGTCGAGCCACGCTGCAAGCCCAGGATCGCGCCCCGGGCGTTCGAGTCCCAGTACGGAGCGCCCAGCCCGACAAACGCAGGCACAAGGTGGACGCCTGCCGTGTCCGGGACACTCATCGCCAGATCGCCTGCGTGCACGCCATCGCGGATGATCTTCAGCTCATCGCGCAGCCACTGGATAGTGGAACCCGCTGACAGGATCGAGCCTTCCAACGCATAGGTCGTCTTCCCCGCCACGCGATAGGCGATCGTGCCCAGGAGACGCGCCTTGGAGCGAATGAGGTCGGCGCCTGTGTTCAGCACCAGAAAGCCGCCGGTGCCGTAGGTGGATTTCACCTCGCCCGCCGCGAAACACGCTTGCCCCACCAGCGCCGCCTGCTGGTCGCCCGCCACACCGCGGATCGGCAGGCTGGGGCCGAACAGGTCGCTGACGCCATAGTCGGCAGCAGAGTCCTTCACCTCGGGCAGCAACGACATCGGCACGCCGAACAGGTCGCATAGCGACTGATCCCATTTCCCGGCACGGATGTCGTAAAGCGACGTGCGGGATGCGTTGGTTGCGTCTGTTGCGTGAACGCGTCCGCCGGTGAGACGCCAGATCAGGAAGCAGTCGATCGTTCCCGCCGCCAGTTCGCCGCGCTTCGCCCGCTCGCGCGCACCCGACACGGCATCGAGAATGAAGGCGATTTTCGAGGCCGAGAAATAGGGGTCGAGCACCAGCCCGGTCTTTTCCGCCACTGCCGCGCTGTGGCCCACATCGGCCAGCTTCTGCGTTTTCTCCGCCGTCCGCCGGTCCTGCCAGACGATGGCGTTGTGGATTGCCTCGCCCGTCTTGCGGTCCCACACCACCACGGTCTCGCGCTGGTTAGTAACGCCGATGGCGCTGATCTTGCGCCCGTTCAGGCGTGCGATGGTTTGCTCCGTTGTGCGGCGCTGCGTGCGCCAGATGGCTTCGGGGTCATGCTCGACCCAGCCGGAATGCGGAAAGATCTGCGGAAACTCTTCCTGCGCGGACGCAGTGATCGAGCCGTCGAGCCCGATGGCCATCGCGCGGCTAGAGGTCGTGCCCTGGTCGAGGGCGAGGATCACGCCTTCTTTCATGCGCTTCTCCTGTGCAGCTCGAACACCAGCGACGGCAGGCCGCGATACGTGGCGCGTCCGCGTTCGGTGAAGCCCATCCGGCGCGCCAGCTTGATCGATGGCGCATTGTCCGGATCAATCATCGCGACGAGGCATTTGCCTTTGAGGTGCTTGGCCTCCCAGTCCAGCGCCGCCTGCAGGGCCTCGCCGGCATAGCCTTTCCCGTGTGCGTCGGGATGCAGCGCCCAGCCCATTTCGAGACTGTCGCCAAACGGAGGATTGATGTCGCGCTTGGCGTCCATGATGCCGATCTCGCCGACCAGCTTGCCCGTCGCCTTGTCCTCGATCGCCCAGAAGCCGTGGCCGAGCAGAGCCCACGACCCGGCATAGCGCTGGATCCGCTGCCACACCTCTTCCGGCGTATAGGCGCGACCGCCGATATACCGGGTGACGATGGGGTCATTCCACAGCGGCACGCTGGCCTCGAAATCGGCGGCGGTGTGTGCGCGCAAGCGCAGCCTTTCCGTCTCGACGGTGGGAGCGCGATCAAACCCGCTGAAAGTCATGCACCGGACCAAGATTCAGAACCTGTCCGATCTCGTCTAGCGCGACGCGGCTTTCGTCAAGCAGGTTCGGGTCTGCAAGATCGGCGGCCGCGAGCCTGTCGCGATAGCGGCGCTTCACGATTGTTTCCAGCGCTGTGATTTTTGCTTCATCCAGAATGACGCTCGCGCCAAGCGCCGAAAGTTCATCCGGTGTCAGCACAACGCGCAGCCGCAGGCAGGCGGGGCCGCCGCCATTGCGCATCGACTGGCGCAAGTCGAAATAATGCGCCTCGCGAATAGGGCCATTTGTCCCCAGCACCTCGTCGACATACGCCCTGGCCGCAAGCGTCTCCTTCGCCTCATGCGGCAGGATCAGCGCCATGCCGCCCGCCGGCAGCGAAACGATCTGCGAGTTGAACAGGTAGGATTTGACGGCATCGGGCAGGCTTACCCTGTTTGCCTCGAGCAACACCGGCTCGAAGCCCTTCTGAGCGGCTGCGCGCTTTAGGCTGTCGAGCACCTTGTCCTTTTCCTCGAAGGCGTCGGCATGAAAAAGCAGCGCCGTTTCGTTGGCGACAGCGACGACATCATTGTGGAAGGCGCCGGCATCAATCGCCTTGCGCGCCTGCTGGACGAACATGGCCCCGCCGCCGGGCCAGAGCTGGTGATTAGTCGCGATGATGTGGCTTGCTTCCATCGCC
>DASZSI010000010.1:0-6925 GCA_035548775.1 Hyphomonadaceae bacterium | reverse complement strand
ACGGCCTCGACGAGCAGCTTGCCGACGCCCAGCCCGCGCGCGGCGGACCGCACATACATGCCCCACAGGTAGCCCTTGTGCTCACGCTTCGGGCCGACCTGCGTGCGATAGCCGGCCATGCCCAGCAGTGCCGCGCCACGGAAGGCACCGAAGACGTCCGAGCGGCCCAGCAGGTCGGCGAACTGCGGGGCGGTGTAGGTGCGCTCCAGCTCGTAGGTGCTGCCGAAGGCCTCGGGCGCCGCCTGCAGCGCCTCGAGCCGGATCTCGCGGTACAGCGCCGCGTCATCAGGTGTCAGGAGGCGGATCTGAACGTCTTGGGTCATGCGGCCTTCATAGCGGCGGCGAGGCGATCCTGCCAACAACCAGCCATCCGCCTCACCGCCGCCAACGCCACCTTCGCCGTGAACGCCGCCGTGTGGTTCCGTCGCGTTCGTCTCGTCATCGTCTCTCCTGATCCGCGGCACCTTCGCCGCCTTCAGGCACAAACTCCACTGATCGCCCTGTCCAGATTCTCCAGGGCACCTCTGATAACGAGTTTCCGGTCAGGCTCTAGGTATGCTAGTTTTATTTCATGTTTATACAACTATCGGTTGCTGCATCCCACGCAATGCGTTTCGTTGCGCGCTTCGTCGTTCTTCTGGTCGGCCTGTCCGTTCAGATCGACCTGACCGCACAGATCGCCATCTGTTTCGATCCAACAGGGCCTGACACGCTGTTAAAACTGCTTGTTTGCATCCGTTTTCGCGTCGCAATGCTGATCGGCTACTTGAAAGAAGCCAAGCCTGCTTGGCTCCTGTGGCATTTTCTGCCGGCGATCGTCGTGTCCTTGTTGATCACCATCGCCTGGACCCTGAAACTTTCGACGAAGGGCCGCATGAGCATGGCGCCCTTGCCGCTCTTGCGTCACCCGGCCCTGCGCTTCGCCGTTCTATTGTTCGTCGTGTCCGTTCTATACGATTTGTCCGGACTGTTGAGTTCCTGCTTCAAGCTACATCCGCCGATTGGGTCGGAGACCATGTCCATGTGCTTTCTCTACTATGTCGACGGATTCATCGATATTGCGCGCTATAAAGGCCTTCTCGGCCTCCTGTGGCATTATCTGCCTGTCATCGTGGCCGCGACCGTTGTCATGAACAGTTGGGGTTGGGACGGGAAGGATTGCCCGGAACGGCGGAAGTGAAGGCGCCGCTTTCTCTCACTGCAGGTCACCTCTGATAACGAGTTTCCAGTCGGGCTCTAAGGTATGCTAGTTTTGTTTCATGTTTATACAACTACAGGTTGCTGCATCCCACGGAATGCGCTTCGTTGCGCGCTTCGTCGTTCTTGCGGTCGTCCTGTCCGTTCAGATCGACCTGACCGCACTGATCGCCTCCTGTTTCAATGCAACACAGCTTAGCACGCCGTTAGGACCGCCGATTTTTTGCATCCCTATTCGCGTCGTAGTGGGGATCGGCTTCTTGGCAGAAGCCAACCTTGCGGGCCTCCTGTGGCATTTTCTGCCGGCGATCGTCGTGTCCTTTTTGATCACCATCGCCTGGACCCTGAAACTTTCGAAGAAAGGCCTCATGAACATGGCGCCCTTGCCGCGCTTGCGTCACCCGGCCCTGCGCTTCGCCGTCCTATTGTTCGTCCTGTCCGTTTTATACGAGTTGTCCGGGCTGTTGAGTTTCTGCTTCTGGCCATATCCGCCGCTTGGGTCGGAGACCATGTCGATGTGCTTTCTCTACCACGTCGACAGCCTCATCGGGATTGCGCGCTATACTGGCCCTTTCGGCCTCCTGTGGCATTATCTGCCTGTCGTCGTGGTCGCGACCATTGTCACGACCATTTGGGCTGCGGAGGATCGCCTGGAACGGCGGAAGTGAAGGCGCCGCCTTCTCTCACCGCATAGCCGCATTCGATCCTCCGTCCGACTCGCGGATCCAGACCGTAGGGCTCGTCCGGCATGCAGGTGCGAGGACACGCCCATCAGGGCACCGCCAACGGCCCTGGGTCTGGCAAGGGAGCTGGGTCTCGCGGAGGAGGATCGAAGAGGCCACTCTCTCCCGCTGCAAAGCCACGTTCGATCCACCGTCTGACTCGCGGATCCAGGCCGTAGGGCTCTTTCTCCATGTAGTTACGCGAATGTTTCTTCGCATACTGGCCCGCAATCCACAAAACCTCATCAACGCGAGGAAAAAATCCGGTCTGCTGCATGAACAGTCCCACATTGAAGTTCGAGACATCACGAAACTGACGCAACTGCACGTAGCCCGGAGCGCCGTCTGGATTTAGCGTCCTCTGATAGTCGAACTGCCCGCCTTGGGCGAGGGCCTGGCCGACCAACTCCTCGGCATATCCCGGAAATTCCCAAAACCTGCTCGCGAGCTTTATCCGGAGCTTCGCGCCCGTTATCCGACCGGCCCTGGCAACCTCGCTGAGGTCCGCGACTGGCGACATCAGGAATGGCGGTCTGTCGGGTTCATCGCTTGGCACTTTCTCGCCGTTCGGCAAGACCACGGGCTTTCCCGGGTCCGCGATCAGCCTCGCCTTCCGCGCCGCCATCTCGGTTTCAAATGCCTTACTGTCCGGATCCAGCTCCGGGTTCGGGTTCGTGATCACCTTCGCCGCCGCCATCGCATCTTGAAATTCCGGGCTGCCCGGATCCGGCTCCGTTAGTGGCGCAACCCCTCGGCGCGCCTTGGCTGGCTCTTGCAGCTCGGCCTGAGCGAGATGGATGTCCGATCGATCGCCGGGACGCGCGCGTGGCGGAACGAATCGGAGCTGCGTACTTTCGGTCCCGACACGCGGATCCCACTCTAGCGTCTGCGTCGTGTGTGGCGCGGTCGGGACATACCGCGCGAGCATGCCGGCAATGTCAGCGTCGGTGGGGCTCTTGCCATCGATCCGACGCCGGGTGGCGATCTCCTCGACCAGCTCGGCGCGGATGCCGGTGGCACTGTCGTCATCCGGCAGCATCTTGCGCGCGAGCTGGAGGCCCCGCCGGATGGCATAGATCTCATCCTGGGTGGCGGGATCGTCGCGGCGGATGCCGGCCTGGCGCTCGCGGAAGCGTTGCCATTGTGGCAGCGGCAGATGCGCGATCGCCGGCACCAGATCGCGACGCGCGAAGTCCTGCGGCGCGTCGGTCATCTGTGTCGCCAGCTCGTCGACCAGAGCAGGGTTCGGCGCTGGCTCGTCACCTCGCGCGTTGTGGTCGAGCCGCGTCTCGATCGCCTGACGGCGCTCAGCGTCGAGCGTCACCCATTGGCGCACGGGAATCTGCGACGGGTCGGTCAGGCCATCCTTCAGGACACGCGCCAGCGCCTGCTCAGCCTGGGTGCGGGCGCGGGCTTCCTCGGCGGTGGCGACGCTGGTGAGGCGGCGAATGGTGGCGGCGCGGACTGCCGGCTCGGCGATCGCTTCGGCCTGGCGCAAGCGCCATTGCGGCGTCGGCTGTTCGCCGTCGGGCGGCGTGGCGTTGAGGATCTCTATGCTCGCCGCCTGCGCGCGCTCGCGGGTCTGCGCTTCGGACAGCAGCGCATCGAGCGCCGCGCTGTCGTTCTCCTCGATGTGCTGGGCATAGCGGGTGCGCAAGGATTGCGCGCGCTCGGGGCTGCGCTCGACCGCGGCCTCGATCGCCGACACCAGGACGCGGCTGGTCTGTCGCCGCATCGTCGTCTCGGTCAGCGCGGCGTCCCAGCCCTTGCGTTCGGCCTGGTCGCGCGCCTCCGCGCGCGCGGTGCCCAGCGCGCGGCGCAGCAGGGCATCGTCGCTCCAGTGCAGCGCGGCATCGGCCTGCATCAGCGCGATGCGCCGCTCGCTCGTCGTGTCGTACCAGCGCTGGCGTTCGGCAGTTGCGTGGTGCTCGACCTGGGTGCTCAGGGTCGCCAGCCGGCGGTCGGCGAGCTCGGCGAACATGCGGCGCTGGTCGTCGTCGGTCAGCGTCGCCATCTCGCGTGACTGCGCCTCGCGGTAGGTGTCGAGCACTGCTGGCGCCTGCGTCAGCGCGTCCTGGCCCTGCAGGTTGAGGTAGCCGTTCTGTGAGTCGAAGAGCAGCGCCTGCTCGGTCTCGCCCATCCGCGTGTCGGCGAGCTTGACGGTGGCTTCGTTGTCGCCGGCGAGCTGCTCGGCCACGACACCGGCGATGCCGGTCGCGCCCTGCGCGGCCTGCAGGCCGAGCTGCGCCAGGGGCGAGGGGCCGAAATTGCCGACGCTGGCGTCGACGTTGAGGTAACCGCCGCCGGGCACGGCCTGCGTGCTCACGCCCAGCGGCTTGTACGGTGCGATTTTGATGATGCCGGCCATTCGCGTCCTGCTCTCGATGGGCACGGCGTGGCGCCGTGGAATGGGCGCCTGTTTCACCGTGCCGCCCGGGACGGACTTTAAGGCCGGATGAGCGAAATGAAGATTTCCGCCCCTACGAATGTCGCGAAGGCTGCTTCTGTCCTACGGAGAGAAGGACTGCAGGTGCCCGCTCCGCTGACCTGACCCGCTCTCTGAGGTCAGTTCGGGAATACCTCGATGCCTAGCGTGATGCCTAGCTCAGCCATGAGCGCCAGAAGCGATGGCGGAATTTCGTCACCGTTATTCACTCGACCGGTCAGATAAAGATAGATGTCGACCTTTCCGCCCGATGCGATGTGGTCGCGTACGGTGGCTTCAGCCTGCCTGAGGAGTTCCACGGCCCTGTTGAGTTGAGCGCCGAATCCGTCGTGGTGCTCGAATCTCAGACCAGCGGACCAGTAGCTGTCCTTGTTGATGATCGCCGTTGGCGGGCCAAATGGCGCATGCCAAGGCTCGCCAACCAGCCACGTCGTGGAGGGCGTGAGGCCCAGTACCTCCGACAAGAATTGCAGATCCCGCGTCGGATGACTGAAGCGAAGCAACACTTCACCTCGATCCATTTCAACAATCTCCTGCATCGTGAAGCATTGACCTGAAGAAACTATCGCTGCGGATCCGGGTCTTCGCCCGGGCCTCGGCGCTTGCTGCGTTCGCGGTCCTGGCCGGATAACCCCTTGGGACGTCCTGATCCAGTGAAGTAACGGGCGGGCCCGTGGTTGGTGTACGTGCTGTCAGGGTGCTTGAGCCAGCGTCGCCATCTCGCGCGACTTCGTCTCGCGGTAGGCATCGAGTACCGCTGGCGCTCGCGTCATCTCAGTCGCCAGTTCGTCGACCAGCGCCGGGTTTGGGGCGGGCTCGGTGCCAGCGGCGTTGTGGTCGAGGCGTGTCTCGATGGCTTGGCGGCGTTCAACGTCGAGCGCTACCCACTCATGCACCGGGATTTGCGATGGATCGGTCAGGCCGTTCTTCAGCACGCGTGCAAGCACCTGCTCGGCCAGGGTGCGGGCACGTGCGTTGTCGGCCGCGGCCGCGCTGTCGAGGCGGCGGATCGTGGCCGCGCGGACGGCGGGCTCGGCGACCGCTTCGGCCTGCTGCAACCGCCACTGCGGCGTCGATTGCTCGCCGTCGGGCGGCGCGGCGTTCAGGATCTCGATGCTCGCTGCCGACACACGCTCGCAAGCTTGTGCTTCGGTCAGAAGCGCGTCGAGCGCGGCGCGGTCGTGATCCTCGAGCGCCGCCGCGTAGCGAGTGCGCACGCTCCGCGCACGTTCGGGATCACGATGAACCGCGGCGCCGATCGCCGAGACCTGTGCGCTTCACTGCCCGCTTTCTACTGGGAAGTATCGATAATGGGTTCTCGGTCATTCGCCAGAAGCCTTCTTACCGTCGCGCCAGCGGTCAAGGCGGGCGGCTGCCAATTCGGCCCTCTCCCGGAACTCCTTTTCGTTCACGTAGAATGTCGGCCGTTCGGCAATGAGCGCTGGATTCGACGTCAGAGCATCTGTGTCGACGAACAGGTCGTTCAAGATATCGTACAGCGCGGGCTCGAACATCGTGTCGTCGGCGAGGAAAGCCTCGTCGTACTGTCGGCAAAACTCCTCGGTGGAAAGTCTGCCATCGATATATGAGTCGAGAAGCTTCTTGTATCGATCACTTGGATTGGTCATCGGCCTGCTCATGCTGTCGTCTCCGGCGTGTGGATCAGGATCGATAGGCCTGTTCATCGATCAAGTTTTTCAGAGCAAGCTTTCCTGCGCGCAAGCTTCCACTGCTGACTTCCACACTCGTAGTGGCGGCTTGATTGTGACGGGCTCGCATTCAGCGACATGGAGACTAGGGGTAAGCCGGCGCGCGTGGTCCCGCTATCGATCACCTCTACTGAAGTGGAGGCAAAGCCTCCCAACGGAGAAAGACAAACTTTCCCGATTTTGGAATCTGCGCGGGAAAATCGACTCGATGCACCGTGTGAGTGACGGTGTGCGTCTCCGGGAAGCCCGCCAGCACCTCGGTATCGACGATCGCCATTGTCTCTCGGTCCTCGTCGGTAACTGCGCCATCGAAATAGGCGTCAAAGTGGATGCTCGACTGATCCCACCTTGCAGTAATCGCCCGCAGATTGGCTGCAATCGCGCCGAGTAGCGCATCTTGAATCGCCAGCAGCACATCAGTCGCTCGTTCATCTGTCATTTCTCGACTCCGTTGGTTGGATTCATGGCGCCGCTGGCACGATGTGCACGGTACCATCCTGTGCGTAGTGAATAATGCCCTTTTGGGTCGGCGCGCCGTTGTATCTTCCGATACGCTCGCCGAAGTCCACGCGCTCCCGGAAACCTGCTTGGCCGCGTGGCACGCTGTTCGCCGGTTGACCAGTTCCGGCGAACTTGTTCACCAGCGCTTGCGGATCGGTATGGGTGAACTCGCTGCGGCCTTGCTTGAAGTAGTGATGGTTTGGATCGTGCTTCGCCTGTTGGCCTTTGTTGACTGAAGGTCTTCCGGTCGAGACTGAGCTCCAGTCCTTGCCATAGTCTCGCCCCCAAGGCTCCGGTGGCGTTCTCGACGGGCGCGATGCTGGCGGTGGTGCCCCCGGTTGACCGGGCTG
>DASZSI010000009.1:0-3045 GCA_035548775.1 Hyphomonadaceae bacterium | reverse complement strand
GGTAAACTTCTCCGGCGAGATGGAGTCGGCGGACACCTCGCGCTCTTTTATGGCGATCGCCGTCAGGTAGTAGACGCTGTGATCCGCGGACTCGGCGTTTCGTGGATATTTGATCGGCACTGCGGGTCGTATTGCGGATGCCCCTTCGTACATCCTGACCCTCACTTTCGCGATTTGCTCAGGCTTCAGGTCATTCTCCCATACGAGCTCAAGCGTAGCCTGCAGAACGCCCTGCACGGGCGCCGTCGCACACAGAAACTTGAAACGGGTGTCATGGATCAGCCAGCCGCGAAAATCGGTCATCAGTTCAAGGTTGGCCTCGCCCTTGAACATCACCTCGTTCATGCCCCCCTCACCCTCGAACACGCGCAGCGGGCCAGTGAACCCCTTGCTGGCGAGCAGGGTCGCTAGAATTGCGGCGGATGCGGTCCAGCCGAAACGCAAATTCTTGCGCATCGGCTTATCCTCGCCCGGCACGTCGAGAATGCTCAGGACGCTGTTGCCAGAGGCCGCGATGCCTATCGCGTGCGCGATCTCCGCGGCGGACAGGCCCAGCATGCGCCCTATCGCAGGTGGGACGATCAGGGCAGCGCGGGTGTCGTGTACCCAGCCGTGCCAGTTGTTGACGCCAGCGTTCAGTCGCGATCCCAGTTCGTACGAGGCAACCAGCGAAGTTATGAATTCGCGGCCGCTCGCCTTTTGGCGCTCGGCAATGGCGAGCAGCGACGGAATAGCATCCGAGTTGTGTCCACCGCCTCCCAGATCGTTGAAGTCGAGGAAGCGCACCATCAGGCAATTCAGAAGGTTGGCGTTCGCTGCATTGGTGCGCATGCCCGATCCGATAACCGTCGCCTCGGGCGTTCCGCCTAGCTCGGCCAACGTGTCTTCACAGATGGCTCGCGCGGGGGAATCGTAGCCGCCAAACGCGCAGCCCAAGGCATCGAGCAAGCAGCGCTTGGCTTGATGCACCACGTCTTCGGGCAAGACTTCATAGTCCAGCCCAAGCGCATATTCGGCGTACTGATAGGCCAGTCCCGCCTGCTGCTTGTTGTCGAAGGCGCGCCAGGCGATCTCTCTCAGAGCACTCAACTGACTCTCCCGAATATGCAACGGATGGAACTGCCTCGCCTCAAGCGCCGGCCGGATTGAGATGTGCGAGCGCGAGCGACCGGGCTCGCGGACTCTGGATCATGGCGAAGTGTCCCGCGTCGGGAATGATTTCGAGATGCGCATCGGGCAATCCGGTGGCGAGCGCCCGGGCCATTTCCGGCGGGGTCGCGCGGTCCTCGGCTCCCACCAGCACAAGCGTTGGAGAACGGATCTCGCCCAGCCTGGCGCTTGTATCGAACGCGCCGAGAGCACGGCAGCATGCCGCGTGGATCGCCGATGGAACGTTGACGAATATTTCGGCAACCCGTGCACACTCTTGCCGATCTTCCCGGAGAAAGGCCGGCGTGAACCAGCGCTGAAGTTGAAAATCGAGAAGAGCCGAACGATCGGGCGTCATGGCGCTGTTGGCGCGGTCTTCCCATTTCGCCACCCTGTCCGGACCGTACGAGCTGGTCGTGTCGGCCAGCACCAGACGGCCCACGAGCGTGGGATGGTCGAGCGCCAGTTGCTGGGCGATGCAGCCACCCATCGACATGCCAATCACGGACACCGCGCCCAATCCGAGCGACTCGACGACGCCAGCCACCTGGCCTGACATGTCGGGGATCGACAGAGGAGCGCCAGCGCCAGCGCTATGCGGACCCGGCAAGTCAGGAGCAAGTACGCGGTACCCGGCCTGCGTCAGCTCTTCGGCAAATCGGAGCCAAATCTCGCCGGTCGTGGATAGCGGGTGCAGGAGCACCACCGCGGGACGGCTGTCGTCACCTGCGTATCGGACGTTCAGATTGCCTGTCTTCAATGACCGCACGGCGGTTCCACAGTGGACTGTCACGGGGCCGCCTATCACCCGGCATCAATTCAAAATCGGCATCCAGCGCCGTTGGCGGGAAAGATCAGGCGGGGGCGATCTCCGCACTGGCCCGCGAATCCAGCGACCCCTCGAGTATGGATACGCGGTCGATGGGAAGATGGACGTCGACGGTCAGCCCTGTGCGGTGACCGGACTCCCGCGATACCGGGACCCGAACCTCAACACCGGCAATATCGATAACCAACTCGACCTGAGGGCCAAGGTAGGTGCTCGATTTCACAGTGCCCTTGAGAACGTTCCGGGTCTGGCCGGCCACGTCGATACTGATGTCAACCGGCTTGACCGCGCATACCGCGTGCGCGCCCACCGTCACGGACGGCCCCGCGACTCCGGAGATTTCGATCCCGTCAGACAGCCGGATGGTGGCAACACCGTTGTCGACCGCAACGACCTTACCCGGCAGCAGGTTAGATGCCCCCACGAAAGACGCCACATAGATCGATCCCGGATGGTCGTAGGTACCGCGCGGGGGCGCAATCGATTCGATGCGTCCGTTCGACATCACCACAACGATGTCGGACACGGACATTGCCTCTTCCTGATCGTGGGTGACGTAAACCGTCGTTATCCCCACGCGCTTCTGAAGCTCTTCCAGCTCATAGCGAGTGCGTCTGCGCAGTGCCGCGTCGAGGCCGCTCATCGGCTCATCGAGAAGCAGAAGCTTGGGGCCGAACACCAGAGCGCGAGCCAAGGCGACGCGCTGTTGCTGCCCGCCGCTCAACTCCGATGGATATCGCTCGAGGAGGTCGGCGAGACCAACCATGGCCGCAGTGCTGCGGACCGCCTCGACCAGCGCCTTCCGGGCCGTCCGGCGGAGCCGCAGCGGATAGGCAATCTGATCGAAAGCCGTCATGTGTGGCCATAACGCGTAGGACTGAAATACCATCCCGATCTGGCGATGTTCGCCGGGGATGAGCACAGTGTCGGAGGCTACGACCTTTCCGTCGATTTCGATGACGCCGGAATCGGGCCTGTCCAGGCCGGCGAGCAATCTGAGGGTCGTGGTCTTGCCGCTCCCGCTTGCGCCAAGCAACGTGCACACGCCACCGGATGGCACCTCAAAA
>DASZSI010000008.1:0-3785 GCA_035548775.1 Hyphomonadaceae bacterium | reverse complement strand
ATCTCGAACACGCTTTGAGACACACTCCCTTTTGTAGGCAATTTGATCATTTTGCTACAAATCTAACTCGTTGAAATCATTGGCCTGCAAAGTCATACAAATACGTCGCATCTGCGCCGAGACTGACCGCGATTGGTGAGTAAGCGTTCGGCTTCCCCCGTGGCGTGTGACGCCCTAATTTAGTCGCCGCCCGAGTAACTCGGCGATCCGGTGATCTTGCTCGAGAATTGCATCAGCGATGGCAAAGGCGTCCCGCGCTATTGGACTGCCAATCACGTCGTCGCGGTACAGCGCGTGCCCGACGAGTTCGCTGGATGAGAAAGGGCGCGTGTTGGCATCGATGACCATCATGGATGGGCCGCTATCGAGTAGCCGATATGCCAGTGCGACGGCCTTGCGTTCTTCTGGCATCGTTCCGTCTCCCCAGTTTCCGATGATCAGGTCGATATTGGCTCCTTGGTCGGGGACGTGACCCACGGTCCAGTGTACGAAGTACGCTGCTAACGTCTTACCGTCGGAATGGGCCTGCCCCCAAACACGCCTGCTTGTCCGACCACAGCAGGGACAGGTGCCGAGTTCCTTTGATCCGGTTGGCTCAACAACAATGCTCGAAGTCACCACCGCCTCGCTATCCATTAGGCCAGCCTGGCCATGTGTGTGCCTTGCCACGGCATCAGCTCATCGATCCGGCTGATGGGGTGGCCCTCAGCGATCCTCGCGAGCGTGCCGCGCAGATAAGCTTCCGGGTTGATGCCGTTAAGCTTCGCCGTCTGCACGATCGTGTAAACGGCCGCGGCGCGATCGCCGCCGGTGTCGGAACCGGCGAAGAGGTAATTCTTGCGCCCCAGCGCAATGGAGCGGATGGCGTTCTCGGCGATGTTGTTGTCAACTTCGAGGCGGCCATCGGCAAGAAACCGACTGAGCGCATCGCGCCGTGTCAGAGCATATCGGAAAGCATCGGCCAACGGAGACTTGGCCGACAGTCTGGCGAGCATCCCATCCGCCCAGTCGAAGAAGCCATCGACCAGCGCTACCGATTGCGTACGCCGCTGCACACGCTCGTCCGGCGCGGTGCCGCGCGCCTTGGCCTCTATCTCATAGATCGCCGCGATCCGGTCCAACGCTTCCTTGGCGACTGGCGACTTGGTCGCCTGCCAGACATCGAAGACCTTCCGGCGGCAATGCGCCCAACAGGCAACCTCGACAATCGGCCCCGGCTTCGTCCGGGCCGGGCTGTACAAGGCTTCGTACCCAGCATAGGCATCGGCCTGGAGAAATCCAGTGAACGACGCAAGATGCTGCGCCGGATGCTGGGCCGAGCGGTCGGGGCTGAAGAAGTAGACCGCGGCGGGCGGCGCCGTGCCGCAGCATGGGCGGTCATCGCGGACGTACACCCAGAGCCGCCCTGTCTTGGTGCGCCCCAGACCGGGCGCCAGCACCGGGACCGGTGTGTCGTCACCATGGACTTTCTCTGCCGCGAATACGTGGCGCCGGATTCCTTCGACGATCGGCTGCAGCAGCCAGGCAGCCTGGCCGACCCAATCGCATAGAGTCGAGCGGTCGAGATCCATACCTTCCCGGGCATAGATATCGCTCTGCCGGTAAAGCGGGAGATGGTCGCAGTACTTGGAGACCAGGAGGTGCGCCAGCATCGCCGGTGTCGCCCGACCGCGCGGCGTCGGCATGGCCGGAGCTGAGGCCTGGGTGATCGTATCGCAGGCCTTGCAGGCGTACTTCGGCCGGACGTGACGGATCACCTGGAAACGCCCCGGCACGTAGTCCAGCACCTCGGTGACGTCCTCGCCGAGCCGGGCCATCCCGCCGCCGCAATCCGGGCAGACGCAGGCCTCCTCACCTTCGGGCTGATGGACGATCTCCTGGCGCGGAAGGTGGTCGGGCAGAGGTTGGCGCTTCGGCTTGGAAGACTGGCGCTCCGCCGGTTGGCCTCCAACCTTCTCGGCCTTGACCGCTTCGTCTGTCTCCAGCTCTTCGAGCTGAAGCTCCAGCTGCTCGATCTGGCGGGAGACACGTTCCGACGACCGTCCGAACTGCATCCGGCGCAGTTTGGCGATCTGGAGCCTCAGCTTCTCGATCTCCAGCGCACGGAGCTGGACCGAGGCCTCAGCCGCCTTCAGCTCGGCCTGACACGCCAGCGCGAAGGCGCGAAGAGCCTCCGGGTCGGCGGGTAGATCGGCATGGGCGAGCGACATGCGCCACCCTACCAAACCGGGCTGCGCCGGACCAGAATCGACGCCGAATCACTGCCTTGTCAGATCAGCATGGGCTGCGGTGTCGGCGGCGGTGCTACTGTCCGTCTCCAGTCCATCGCCTCGATCAGCAGCGCAAGCTGTGCGGGCGTTAGGATCAGGGCGCCATCGACGATCGGCGGCCAGACGAACCGGCCCTTCTCCAGCCGTTTGGCAAACAGGCACAGGCCGGACCCGTCCCAATAGAGCGCCTTCAGATAGTCCCCGCGTTTGCCGCGGAAGAGGAACAGGTGGCCGGAGAATGGATCGGCGCCGACGATCTGCTGTGCCTTTGCCGCCAGGCCGTCGAAGCCGTTCCTGAGATCGACCGGACGGCTGACCAAATAGACCTGTGTGCCAGGCGCCAAGCTGATCATCCGAGGCTCTTCAGCGCCCGCAGAACCCGGCATAGCGCTCGCTCGTTGACCTGGCCATCGACACGCAGGCGCGCGCCGTTCGCCAGTTCGACTTCGATCACGCCACCGGGATCGGCACTCGGCGCTGGGCCATTAGCGGTCACCGGCGCTGTCTCAGGGGATATTGCAGCCTGATCTCCGCCGATCACACCGATCGGGATGAACTCGACCGGTCCGGCACCGGGGATGGCAGCTATCGCCTGCGCTCGCCGAGCGGAGCGCCAGTTGTAGACGACGCTCCGGGCGATCCCGTGCGTCCTCGCCACCGCGGCTACGTTCGTGCCGGGAGCATCGGTCTCCGCCAGCACGGCCGCCTTCTCGGCATCCGTCCACTTCCGGCGCCGCTCCACCCGCGTGATGACCTCGACCCTGTCCATAGACCCTCCTTCTGGACTCCAGAAGGACAGTCCAGGACGAGCAGACTTCAGGGAAGATGGCCGTCAGCGCAATGCGGTCGAGGCCGGACGCTTACATTGGTGAGGCCGCTCGATTGACACCGGGGAAACATGAGGCGACGAGTCTCGCTTCGTCGTCTAACAAGAATATCTGCGCTTGGACGGAGCCAAACCTGTCGAGAATTTATTGGAACTTCGACTGCCGGCGGGCGGCGCTGGTCGTCTTGGTTAGACCCAGCATGCCGCGCAATTGGGCATGGACGACGTCGAGCTGAAAATCGTCCAACTGCTCAAGCATCGGCACGAGCGCGTATACGCTGGATTTAGGCTGCTTTTCTGGTGAATGCTGACCGACGCGAACCAAGTCGATCAAATCCACGCGCAGCACTTCGGCAAGCGCCGCGAGAGTCAATAGAGAGGGCACGACCGATCCCTTCTCCAGGTTTGAGAGCGCCTGTTTGGCGATGTCTGCGTCGCGGGCAAGCTCGCCGAGACTCTGTCCGCGCCGCTGCCGGAGAGTTTGAACGAAGTCGCCCAGTTTCCGGCTGTCGTAGCTATCGCTTCGCTTCTTGGATCCTGCAGGTTTGGCCATCGGGTGACCGTTTCTTGGATCTACGCTTCAGGCGAGTAGTTGAGCGAAGCTGTTGTTTGGCCGACGATTTCTGCGGTTTGAGCTCGGTGAGCTGTCTCGATATTTGTGCGAATCCGGATCATTATCTTGAGATTCG
>DASZSI010000007.1:0-2852 GCA_035548775.1 Hyphomonadaceae bacterium | reverse complement strand
GGACTACGCGTCGCGGTACCAGTCCCTGAGGTTCCAGGTGTTGTTGTCCCAGCCGCTGATCGGCGCATGCAGCTTGTTCGATATCGCGGCCACGCCGGGGCGATAGACAACCGCGATCACTGCCTGCTGGTTGACCACGATATCGTTCATCTTGATGAACAGGGCAGCGCGCTTGACCGGATCAAGCTCGCCTTCGGCAGCGTGGAAGGCCTTGTCATACTCCTCGCTGCGGAAACGCACGATGTTGCGGCCCTGCCACTTGTTCTCTTTGGTGGCGACCTCCCACGAGCAGAACTGGTTCATGAACAGCTCGGGATCGGGCTGCGTCATGGTCGTGGTATACATCTGGATGTCGCAGTAGAACTTCGTGTAGGTGTCGGGATTGGCGACGTCGGACGAGAAGAAGACCGACGCCGTCACCGACTTCAGCTCGACATCGATGCCAGCCTTCTGACAGGCCTGCTTGACGATCGCCTGGCACTTCTGGCGGGGCGCGTTGATCGAGGTCTGGTACACGAACTTCAGCTTCTTGCCGTCCTTGGCACGGACCCCGTCCGGTCCCTTCTTCCAGCCCGCCGCTTCCAGGATCTGGTTCGCCTTGTCGATATTGAACTCGAACTTCGTGTTCTTGGACCGGTAGCGTTCGGGATTGTTGAGAAAGTTCGCGGTGGCGATGCCGGTGCGGCCGTAGATGTGATCCTGCATCGACTGCCGGTCGACTAGCAGCGCCAGCGCCTGCCGCACGGCGGGATCGCTCAGCGTCGGGTGCTTGGTCTTGATGCTCGACCGCTCACCGTCCACTTCGGTCCACGGGTCCGTCGTGTTGAGCTGGATGTGCTCGATGTTACCGCCGGGCGTGATTTCCGCGTGTCCCTTGCCGCCCGCTTCCAGCCGCTTGAGGATCTCGTCCTCGATCTGCATGTTCCAGGCGAAATCGTACTCGCCTGTCTGCATCACGGCACGCGCCGCCGAGATCGCGTCGCCGCCACCCTTCATTTCGAACGTATCGAAATAGGGCTTGTTGGACTCATGGTAGTTCTGGTTGATCTCGCCCCTGACCAGGTCGCCAGGCTTGAACTCGACGAACTTATAGGGGCCGGTGCCGACGGGCTTGAGGTTCGTGGGCGCATCGCGCGACGCGGCGCCCTTGTATTTCTCGAACAGGTGCTTGGGAACCAGCATGCCGCGCGTGCCGACGAAAGTATCGGCCCAAAACGGCGTCGGTTTCTTGAATTTCACCTTGACCGTGTGCGAGTCGAGCTTCTCGACCTCGACATTCTGATAGCTGCCGATGGTCACCGACGCGGTCGCCGGATCGCGCGCATATTCCCAGTTGAAGACGCAGTCGTCGGCAGTGAAGGGCTGGCCATCGTGCCATTGCACGTTCTTCTTGAGGCGCCAGGTAACGGACATCCCGTCCTTCGCCAGCGTACCGTCCTCGAGGTTGGGTATCGATTCGGCCAGCATCGGAACGAGATTGCCCTCCTCGTCCCAGCCCGCCAGCGGCTCGTAGAACACGCGCGAGCCGTCCTGGTCCTTGGTGCCGACGGCGAAATGTGGGTTGAGCAGGGTCGGACCCTGCCACCACAATACCTTCAGCGCGCCGCCGCCGCCGCGTTTGGTCGGCTTGTAGGTGAATTTGGGCTGCGCCTGCGCGACGCCGGCCCAGCTCAGCATCTGCGCCGCCAGCGGCGCCGTGAGCCCGAGGCCCACCATGCGGTTCACGAAAGTACGGCGTGACAGCTTGCCGGCTTTCACGTCCTTGATCAGACCGCGCAATTGCCGTTCGTCCATGCAACACCCCCCTCAACGCTTGTCGCGGTTGGCTGCTTCGTAGCGGCGCCGCGATCCACCATCTTGGCCAAGCGAGTATATACGTCAACGCAAGACGGATGCCAGTCATCTGCATGCCTGCCGGCGTGATCAGAGCAATCGCTCATGTGTCGGCACGGCATGGCCGCGAGATCGCGCTCTGTACCCACCGGTGCGTCATCTTGCCTCCGCCGCGTCGGCGAGGCCGTTGGAAAAAATTGGCGAATCGCTTCAAAACATCGTGCGTCTGCGGACGAACCGTTCCCGCCAGGACAGTCGACCCGGAATTGCTAAACGCGATCTTTAGAATTGTTTGGCATCGTTGCCGGACAGCCCGGCCGCGCCAGCGCCACGCGACACCGGGCCTACGCGGCCCTGCGGTCCCACCAGTCACGGAACCGGTACCAGCCGCCGACGATCGGCAGGGCCCAGGACGGATCGCCGTTGTAGAAGCGGCGCGTCGGGAAATCGTCCGTGTCGAAGGCATTGGCCGGCGCGTTGGAGCCGCCCAGGATCTTGCGCGCGGTCTCGCGGCCCAGGTAGGTCATCATCGCCACGCCGTTGCCGTTGCAGGCCATCAGGTAGCGCAGGCCGTCGGGCGTGCGGCCCATGTGCGGCAGCCAGTCGAAGGCGAAGGCGACGTTGCCGGTCCAGGCGTGCGTGATCCTGACGCCCTTGAGCTGCGGGAAACGGTCGGTCATGTAGCGGTACAGCACCGGCGCGCTCACTTCCGGCGGCGCGGCGGTGAAGCGAGCGCGGCCGCCGAAGATCAGGCGCCGGCCGTCGGGCGACAGCCGGTAGTAGGTCAGCACCCGCTTGGTATCGGCGATCGCACGGCTGTTGGGAATCAGCGCTTCGGCCTGCCCTGCGGGGAGTTCCTCCGTGGCGATGATGTGGCTCGCCACCGGCACCAGCCGGCGCTTGAGATATGGCGTCATGTCGCCGGTATAGCCGTTGGTGGCGATCACCACCTGATCCGCTTTGACCACACCCCGAGCGGTGCGCACCTCCCAGGCGCCGTCGCGGCCGCCGATCGCCTG
>DASZSI010000006.1:0-2958 GCA_035548775.1 Hyphomonadaceae bacterium | reverse complement strand
GGGATCGAAGAGGTCCCTGCTCTGGGCTGGCGAATAACGCTCGCGGGGATGCGGGATGCCGCTTTCCTTCTTCCACTACCGGTAGCCGTCGCAGGACGGTGCGCCACACCAGCGGGGCCATCCCGCGTCCCCAGCCCTCCACTCAAGAGGGCACATGCATTCCGCAGGACATTCCAGTCCGTGCGAAGGAGGGCCTGCGCCCACTGAGGACTTGAGAAGGCGGATGCTCCTTCCGCCGGGCCGCAACCCACCCTAGGCTTCATGTCATGAGAGTCTTGATCGCGTGCCTTGCGTTGCTTGCTGCGCCTGCCTTTGCGCAGGCCGCGCCCTATGACGCGCCCGGCCCATACACGGTGAAGCAGACGCAAGGCGGGCCAGGCTGCCATGTCTTCCGGCCGATCAAGCCGATGCCCAGTCCGAGCCCGGTCATCCTCTGGGGCAATGGCACGAACTCCATGGTGGCGATCTATTCGCGCATGCTGTCACAGTGGTCGAGCTATGGCTTCATCGTTGCAGCTTCGATGAGCGGCAATGTCGGATCGGGCAGGGAGCTGATCGCCTGCCTCGACTTTCTCGAAAAGGAAAACACGCGTGACGGTAGCCCGCTGAAAGGCGCAGTCGATACCGGCCATGTCGGCGCCTCGGGCCATAGCCAGGGCGGGGGCGGGGCGATCATGGCGGGGCGCGATCCACGGATCACGACCACGGCGCCGATCGAGCCCTACATCATCGGCGCCAATTTCTACGAACCGGGCGCCGAGAGGAAGCAGCATGGCCCAATGCTTTTGCTGTCCGGCGGCGTCGATACGATTGCCGTGCCGGACCGCCATCACAAACCGGTCTTCGAGCAGGCAAACGTTCCAGTGGTCTGGGCGACGCTACTCTCGGCCGGGCACAATTCACCTGCCGTCGGCGACAGTGGGCCATTCCGGCCGATCACGACAGCCTGGTTCCTTTATCAGCTGGCGGGCGATCAAAAGGCGGCCGCCATGTTCCAGGGCGCTTCGTGCGGCTATTGCAACGATCCGCTGTGGGCCATCCAGAAGAGGAACGCCGACTAGTCCTGGCGAGCAGACGATCAAGGTCTCAAGGACGCTTGCGTCGGGCCCGCTCCTGTTGTTTGCCGTGCGGGCGTTCTGGTCAACGGAGTAAGGCACGGCATGGCGACGACGGCCATCAGTCTCAGGCGGCCCCGGCGGTTGAAGTTCAATAAGCCGGGCTGGTGGACGCTGTTCTGGTTCGTTGCGGGATTTGCGCTGAACCTGTCGCAGACCTGGCTCTACCAGAACCTCTGGGTGATGGTGCTGGCGATCATAGGCTTCCACTTCGCGTGGGGGCTTGGGCAGTCCGCCTTGTTCGTGTTGATGCTGTTCGACGGACGGCGTGATGTGCGCATCTGGCTGCCGGTGATGGCCCTGGGACTGGCTTTTTTCTTCGTGACCGCGCAGGGGCTCAGCCGCTGGGGCGATCAGACCGCGTTTGGCTTCATGAAGCCCGCCTATGATCGTGTGATCGCAGACGCGGCCACGGGCAAGCTTCCGCCCCCCGCCAAGGGCCAGGACATAGCTGCGGCGACGCGCGATGGTGTCAGCTACAGCTACTCCCCTTCCAAGCCGGATCTGATCGCTTTCAAGTGGCTCGACGGACCGGAGGGCGGTGCGGTTATCCTGCACGACGGAAGCGATGCGGTGAAAAACATGGCGTTCGACGGTCCGGTAATCGGCCTCAAGGCCGCGCTCGATTCCATCGTCACCCAGCACATCGTGAAATGTGATCCATTTTCGAAGCCGCATTATTATTTCTGCAGCTTTGGCTAACCACCCTTCGTATAGTCAGACGGGACGTGACTCGGCGAGGGCTCGATGGCGGACGATTGGTGGCGCGGCGCAGTCATCTACCAGATCTATCCACGCTCGTTCAAAGACACCGACGCGGACGGCGTCGGTGATCTGAAGGGCATCGCCGAGAAGCTCGACTATGTGAGGGCGCTGGGCGTCGACGGCGTGTGGCTGTCGCCTTTCTTCAAGTCGCCGATGCGCGACTTTGGCTATGACGTTTCCAACTATCTCGACGTCGACCCGATGTTCGGTACGCTTGCGGACTTCGACACGCTGCTGAAGAAGGCGCACGACCTGGGATTGAAAGTGATCATCGATCAGGTGTGGTCGCACACCTCATCCGATCATGACTGGTTCAAGGCCAGCCGGCAGGACACGACCAACGAGATGGCGGACTGGTATGTCTGGGCGGATCCCAAACCGGACGGGTCGCCGCCCAACAACTGGCAGGCATGGTTCGGCGGGCCATGCTGGACCTGGGACGCGCGGCGGCGGCAGTACTACCTGCACAACTTCCTGCCGACACAGCCTGACCTGAACTTCCGCAATCCGGATGTGCAGGCCGCCATACTCAATGTCGCCCGCTTCTGGCTCGATCGCGGCGTCGACGGGTTCCGGCTCGACGTGGCGAATTATTACGTCCACGACGAAAAGTTGCGCGACAATCCGCCATCAGGCGTCGCGAATCCGGCGCTTCCGCGCAACATGCAGGTCCACCAGTACAATTCGAACCAGCCGGAGACGCTGCAGTTCCTGGCCAAGTTGCGCGAAGTGATGGACGGACGCGGCGGCCGCATGACGGTGGGCGAGCTCGCGCCCGGCGGCTATGCGCTGATGGCGGAATATACGGGCGGGCAGAAGCGGCTTCACACCGCCTACGCATTCGACTTCCTGTCGCAATGGCCGGGCGTGGAACGGCTGGCGAGTATTCTCAACCAGTGGAAGGAAGGGCCGGACGATGGCTGGCCAAGCTGGGCGTTTTCCAATCACGATGTGATCCGCGTGGCGACGCGCTGGGGCGAGGCGATCAACGCGCCGCCCGGCCGCGCGGCGCCGCTATTCCTGTCGCTGTTGCTCAGCCTGCGCGGCACGATCTTCGTGTATCAGGGCGAGGAGTTGG
>DASZSI010000005.1:0-3677 GCA_035548775.1 Hyphomonadaceae bacterium | reverse complement strand
GCGCCTTACGGACACTGGAAGACCCTGACCTTCATCGCCGCCCTGCGTCATGATCGTATCGACGCGCCTTGGGTGATCGACGGCCCCATCAACGGCGAGCTCTTTGTCCTCTACATCGAGCAGATCCTCGCCCCAACGCTCTCGCCAGGCGATATCGTGGTCCTGGACAACCTCGGCAGCCACAAGGGCAAGGCCGCGCGCGCCGCGGTCAGGGCCAGGGGCGCGCACCCTGCCTGAGTTGAAACTGGCGGCCGGTCGCAAAAGCCGTGCCGGCGGCGCACCCGGATGCCCGGGAGCCGGAGAACGAAAAGGCGCCGGCGGACCTGCCCTAATGACCCCCTTGTCTGGAGTCCTCCGCGGCGCGCGGGCCCTGAGACAGTCTGGGCGTCCACGGAAATTCGCTCCGTGGCGACAGACGCCGTCATGCCCTGTCTATGTCCAAAGCGCCCTGGCTTTGGCCGACGCGAGCGACCGGGAGGCCCAACTTGTCCATGACGGTCACCAGAAGATTCGCTGAGCAATCCCCGTTGTACATCAGGTGCCGCCCGCCCTTGATCCGCTGGTCGCGGCCGCCGACCAGCAGGATGGGAAGATTGGTTTGATCATGCACGTTGCCGTTGCTCATGCCGGAGCCGTACATGAGGAGCGTGTGGTCGAGCAGCGACCCGTCGCCGTCTTTCGTGGCGCGCAGCTTATCGAGGTAATAGGCGAACATTGAGACGTGATAGGTGTTCACCTTGGCCTGCATCGCCAGCCTCACCGGATCATTGAGGTGATGTGATAGCGGATGGTGTCCTTCGAGCACGCCGATTTCCGGGTAGTTGCGTCCGCTGAACTCGCGGCCGATCATGAATGTAATGACCCGCGTCATATCGGTTTGGTAGGCAAGCACCTGCAAGTCTAACATCAGCTTGGCGTGCTCTTCGAAGGTGGCGGGAATGCCCGCCGGCCGGGCGACGATGGGCATTTCCTTGGCGCTTTGCGCCTCGGCCTTCTGAATCCGCGTTTCGAGGTCGCGCACGCCGTCGAGATATTCGGCGAGTTGAGACTGATCGCCCGGGCCTAGCTGGCGGTCCAAGTCTTTGGCCTCCGTGACCACGGCGTCGAGGACGCTGCCGTCCCGGCGCATGTGGTTCAGCCGCGCCGTCGATTCCGTACTGCCGACGTCGCCGAACAGGCGCTCGAACACCATGCGCGGATTATTTTCCATGGGTAGCGGCAGGGTGGGCGTGCGCCACGAGATGGTGTTGCCCATAACGCAGGGATTTCCATCGCAAATGCCGGCTCCGTCCGTGTTGTCCAGCCCCAGCTCCAGCGACGGCAGCTGCGTATATCGACCGAAATTCGCCGCGACCTGCTGGTCAATGGAAATCGCCGCCAGACCCGCTCCACCTGATGTTGTTTTCGGCGGCGCGCCGGTGAGGAAAGCGGTCGCCGCGCGCGAGTGCGGGCCTATCACTGACTCCGGCGCGTTCAATCCGGAGAGCGCCAGCAGGCGCTCACGGAACGGAGCCAGCGGCTGCATAATCGGCGACAATTCGAAGTCACCGCCGGTGGTCTTCGGCGTCCAGTCAGCCATGGTCATGCCATGGGGCGTGTATATCACGCCGAGGCGCTTGACCGGCGCCGGCATTTCGGCGGCGAGCGCCGGCGACATGGCGTCCAGCAGCGGCAGGGCGAGGGTCGCGCCCATGCCGCGCAGCACGGTGCGCCGGGCGAGAGATAGTTTCTTGATGATCATGGCTGGGCGCCTCGTTTGAGATCGGAGATCGGAATGATGGCGTCGCGCGCGGGGCTGGACCCGGCGGCCGGAGCCGCGTCTGCGCTCGCCGCAGTTCGCATCAGGAACGGCCCGCTCTTGGCGATGCCGGCAAGGATGGATTGCCAGCGGTAATTGTCCGGCTGCGCATCGTGCACGATTTTGCGCACGGTCGGCATGTCGGCGGCGTCGATGTGCCGGCCGAGGGCGTAGGCCAGCAGCTTTTCGGTCATGGCGCCGACGAATTGCTCCTTTCGGGCGAGCAGCGCGTCACGCAGGCCGATCGGCCCGGTGAACGCCGTGCCGTCCGGGAGCACGCCGGATGCATCGACCGGCGCACCGGCGTCGGTCGTTCGCCATTTTCCGGTTGCGTCGAAATTCTCCAGCGCGAAGCCGAGCGGATCCATCGAGGCGTGGCACCCGGCGCAGACGGGATTTTTGCGGTGTTCTTCAAGTCGCGCGCGGACCGTAGCGGGATTGCCGTGGGCGTCGGCGCTTTTCAGGCCCGGCACGTTGGCCGGCGGCTGTGGCGGCGGCGTGCCGAGCAGGCTGGACAGCACCCACTTCCCGCGCAGCACCGGTGACGTGCGGTTGGGGTAAGATGTCACCATGAGCAGCGAGCCTTGGCCGAGCAGTCCGCCCCGTGGACTCTCGGCCGGAAGATCGACACGGCGGAAACGGGGGCCGTATACGCCGGGGATGCCGTAATGCTTGGCAAGGCGCTCGTTGAGGAAGGTGTAGCGGGCGCCCAACAAGTCGACCACGCTCTGATTGCGCGTGATCTGATCGTAGACGAAAAGTTGCGTCTCCTGCTCGAAGTATGGGGGCAGGTCCTCACCGAAGTCTGGGAATATGTCCTGGCTGGGCGCCGCGTCACGGATATCGCGCAACAGCAGCCACTGCCCGACGAAGTTATCGACCAGCGCCTTCGACTTCGGGTCGGCAATCATCCGGCGCACCTGCTGATCAAGCACGGCCGGCTGGTGCAGCCTGCCTTTCACAGCCAGATCCACCAGGGTGGCGTCGGGAATGCTGCTCCAGAGGAAGAAAGACAGGCGCGAGGCCAGCGCCAGATCACCGATCCGATACGTCGCGCCCGGCGCAAGGTTGGGCGGATCCGGTTCGACGCGGAAGAGGAAACTGGGCGCGGTGAGGATACGCGCCAGCGCGAGCTGAAGCCCGGCCGTGAAATCGCCGTCGCGGCGGCCCTCCCGGTAGAACGCCATCAGCCCCTCGATTTCTTTATCGGGGACCGGCCGGCGATAGGCTTGCCGCGCCAGCGCGGAAATAATCCGCCTTGCGCACGGCGTTTCGTCAGCGCCGGTTGCGGGCCGGCAGAGCATGATCTTGCGCAGGCTGGGCGTGTCCGCACCGCCCGCGGTCGCGCCATACGGGCCGCTGATCACGACACTGTCGATCACCTGGGGAAGGGTTTCGTCGCGAGCGAGGTTGCCTCCTGTTCTTTTGGCGCGAAGTGTTGGGTCTTCGGCCAGACCGTGTCGGCCGGCGAACGACACGTCAACGACATGCGGCCCGGCCTTTACGTCGAGGCGCACTTCAAAGTTATCGTCGGCGTGGATCACCCAGTGTTCCCAATCGGGATCGCCGAAGATTTCTCCGCCGTAACTATCGGGCCCCGTAAGGCCGTGGTCCTCGCCGCCGACCTTGAACGTCTTCACACTTTCGCCATCGATGCGGAGGTCGATCTGCTCGGGCTCGTTAAGGCCGATTATGTAGTCGTACAATTGCCGCTTCAGCAGGAGCTTGACGACGTATTTGCCGTCGGCGGGAAAGTTGTAGCGGATCGCGCCGCCGCCGCGCGAGCCGAATGGCAGGCCTTCGCCTTGCCCGTCCTGGGTCGAGAGTTTCGACATTTTGAACGTTTCAATATCCGGGCCAGACGGCGGCATCGCCAGGG
>DASZSI010000004.1:0-22151 GCA_035548775.1 Hyphomonadaceae bacterium | reverse complement strand
ACATGCGGATGAACTGGCCCACGATCGACGTCAGCCGCCGGTCGGTCGAGGAAACCGCCGCC
Organism: Hyphomonadaceae bacterium; assembly: GCA_035548775.1. Taxonomy (GTDB): domain Bacteria; phylum Pseudomonadota; class Alphaproteobacteria; order Caulobacterales; family Hyphomonadaceae; genus UBA7672. The sequence continues at coordinate 22,089 of DASZSI010000004.1, read as the reverse complement.
GCCATCCTCAACATCATCCAGGAACACGGACGGTAGGCCCGTGACCGAGCCCCTCATCCTCGCCTCGAAAAGCAAGTCGCGTGCGGCCGTGCTGGGCGCCGCAGGCCTCAACTTTCAGCAGATCGGCTCCGGCGTGGACGAAGACACGCTCAAGTCCTCGCTTCGCGCCGAAGGCGCGAGCGTGATGAAACAAGCCGACCTCCTGGCCGAAACCAAGGCAGCGAAAGTCTCGACCAAGCATCGCGGCATTGTGCTGGGTTGCGACCAGATGCTTGAATGCGACGGCGAGGCCTTCGACAAGGTCGAGACGCGGGACGCCGCGCGCGACGTGCTGAAACGCCTTCGCGGCAAGACCCACATCCTTCATTCCGCGATTGTCGCCTGCATTGATGGCGCACCCGTCTGGCGCCACATGTCGCAGCCCCGCCTTCGCATGCGGAATTTCTCGGATCCTTTCCTGGAATCCTATCTCGACTCGATCGGTTCCGCCGCGTTCGAGGGCGTCGGCTGCTATCAGGTCGAGGGCAGGGGCGCGACGCTGTTCGACCGGATCGAAGGCGATCATTTCTCCATCCTCGGCATGCCGCTTCTTCCCCTGCTGCAATGGCTGCGCGATCGGGGCGCGATTGCGTCATGACGGTATCAAAACAGCTGGCGGTGGTGGGCGATCCGGTATCGCATTCCCTGTCGCCGCTCATCCACAACCGCTGGATCGCAGAGGCCGGGCTGGATGCCCATTATTCGGCGGTGCGTCTTCAAGCCGTGGACGCCGCGCCCGATCTAAGGGAGATGAGAAAGGCCTTTTTCGGTCTCAACATCACACTGCCGCACAAGATTGCGGCGCTGAAGGCGGCGACGAAAAGCTCGCCCGAAGCGCAAGCCATCGGCGCGGCAAACACGCTCGCGCGCGAAGCCGCCGGCGGATGGCATGCCCACAACACCGACATCGCCGGCTTTTCCGATGCTTTCGCCCATGCACTCGGGACCAGGGTCCATGGCTCGCACGTTGTCCTGATCGGCGCCGGCGGCGCGGCGCGCGCCGTCGCCTTCCATCTGTCGAGCATGGGCGTGAAATTTTCAATCGTGAACCGGACGCGCGCCAATGCTGAAACGCTTGCCCGGGAGCTTGCGCCCAACGCGACCGTCGCCGGGCTGGACGACCTGCGGAACCTCGCGGCTGCGGCGGATATTCTCATCAATTCCGCAAGTCTCGGACACTCGGGACAGACGCTGCCGGATCTCCCCGCAGGAAAAGGCCGACCATTTCTGGACTTATCCTATGGCAAGGCCGCGCGCCTCGCCCTCGATCCCGCGCAAGCAGCCGGCTGGAAGCCCCACGACGGCCTACGGATGCTGGTCGGCCAGGCCGCCGCGGCCTTCAGGATCTGGTTCGGGATTTCGCCCGATTTCGATGGCGCATTGGGTGCATGCCAGGCAGCAGTGGCGGCACGGACATGATCAAGCTTGCGCTCACAGGATCGATCGGCATGGGCAAGTCGGCGACGGCTGCCCTGTTCGCTGCGCGCGGCGTGCCGGTTTATGACGCCGACGCCGCGGTGCACGAGGCTTACGCTCCCGGCGGTGAAGCTGTGGCGCCGCTGGAATGGGCGTTCCCGGGCGTGATCGGCCCCGACGGCGGCATTGACCGGAAAATCCTGCGCGAAAAAGTCGCGAAGAACCCCGAGGCGATGAAAAAGCTGGAAAAAATAGTCCATCCGATCGTGGGGGGCATGCAACGCACCTTTGTCGAGCGGGCGGCCGCCAACGGCGCGGACATTGTCCTGCTCGATATCCCGCTGCTGTTCGAGACCGGCGGAGACAAGCGAGCCGACGTAATAGCTGTGGTTACTTCCCCGCCAGATGTGCAGCGCCGTCGTGTGCTGTCCCGCGGCCAGATGACCGAGGACCAGTTCGAGGCGATACTCGCCCTGCAGACCCCCGATTCGGTCAAGCGCGAGCGCGCCGACTTCGTCATCAACACTGGCTACGGCTTTCCCTATGCCGAAGCGCAGGTAGATGCGATCCTCGAGACGCTTCGCTCCCGCCTGCGGGCGGGCGGCGACAAGAATAACGGCCAAGGTAACGGCCAAAATAGCGAACAGGCATGCGCGAAGTCGTCTTCGATACCGAAACCACCGGCCTCGATCCCCGACAGGGTGACCGCATCGTAGAGGTCGGCTGCATCGAGCTGGTCAATTACCTGCCGACGGGCCGCGAGTTCCAGATCTACATCAACCCCGGTCGTCCGGTTTCCGAAGCCACCGTGCGCATCACCGGCATCACCAACGACATGCTGCGCGGCAAGCCGAGTTTCAGCCATCCGGACGTCGTCGATCGGCTCCTGGAATTCTTTGGGGATTCCATCATCGTCGCGCACAACGCCGAGTTCGACCGCAACTTCCTGAATTACGAGCTTGAGCTCCTGGGCAAGGCTCAGTTCCCGAAGGAGCGTTTCGTCGACACCCTGGTGCTGGCCAAGGAACACCGTCCCGGCGCGCCTGCGTCTCTCGATGCGGTGTGCAAGCGCTTCAACATCTCGATCGAGGGCAGGGAGCTGCACGGCGCCCTGAAAGACGCGCGGCTGTTGTCGATGGCCTATCTTGAGCTCAAGGGCGGGCGCGAGCGGGCATTCGATTTCATCGCCGCGTCCGGCGGCGTAGCCAAGTCGGCTGTCGTGGCCCAGGCGCCGCGTCCCCACCCCCTTGCTTCGAGGCTCACGGCGGAAGAGCGCGCCGCCCACCAGGCGTTCGTGGCCGAACTGGGCGATGCGGCGATCTGGAAGAAATATGGCTGAGGCCCGGAGGCGCCGGTCTCAGGCGCCCGCCTGGGCCTGTTCTTCCGCGCGCTGCTTCTGCTGGCGGTAAAGGCCGACGAAGTCGATCGGGTCGATCATAAGCGGAGGGTGTCCGCCCTCGCGCGTGATATCGGCGATAATGCGCCGCGCGAACGGGAACAGCAGGCGCGGGCACTCGATCAGCAGCATCGGCTCAACATCTTCGCGCTTGGCGTCCTGCAGCTGGAACACCCCGGCATAGATCAGCTCGCAGATGAAGACGACGGCGTCCTGGCGCTTGGCCTTGGCGGACAGGCGCAGCTCCACCGCATAGATCTGGTCTGCAGGCGGGCCGGGCTCGACCCGGACGTCGATGCCAAGCTCGATCTCGGGCGATGGGCCCCCCTGCTGGGCGCTGAACAGGCCGGGGTTCTCGAAGGACAGGTCCTTTACATACTGGGCCAGCACCCGAAGAACGGCTGGACCCGTGGCCGGGTCGGGAGAAGTCGGCGTGTCGGTCATGTCGTTAACCCGGTCCATTCCTCGCATAACGCAGGGTTGGCCCGCTATCACGCTGTCGCAACCCCCGCAACAGCGTGCTGACTCCAGGCTATTTGTGCCTATATTGGGCGAGTAGGAAGGGAGTGTGTTTCCTTCCGCCCCGAAGGTTGTTGAAGGACCCAGGTGGACATCTCGATCATCATCCTGGCGGCGATCGCGGTCCTTGTGATTTCCCGTCTTTACGCCGTTCTTGGCCAGAAGACGGGCGCGGAGCCTGCCCGTCGCTTCGAAAAGCCCGCCCCCCGGCCGGCGGAACGCGAGGCGGAAACCCCTTCCGAAACCGATGACAAGCCGCGCCTCCGGGCGGCGTTTACCGGCCCGGCCGCCGCCGGGCTCGAAGCCATCGCGGCAGTCGACAACCAGTTTGATCCGGATGATTTCATCAAGGGCGCGCGCCGAGCCTACGAGCTGATCGTCAACGCCTTTGCCGATGGCGACCGCGATGCGCTCAAGCAGCTGGTCGATGACGACGTGTTCGAGGCCTACACCAACGCCATCACGGAGCGCGAAAAGGCCGGGACCGAGCCGATGCGGCTGGCGCGGGTGAAATCGGCGCGGATCGCCGACGCCTCGGTCGATGCGACCAGCATGGCCCGCGTCCAGGTGTCGTTCGAGGCCGAACTATCCGACAGCGACCGCATGCGCACGGCCCGGGAAATCTGGACCTTCAAGCGCCAGCTCAACAGCAACAATCCCAACTGGCTGCTCGACGAGGTTGCGACGGCAAGCTGAATTAATCAGCGCCGTGCTATCTGTTCGCGATGGACCGCCGACTTAGCCATGACGAACGGCAGCTATGGAGCCGGGTTGCACGCACCGTGCGCGCCGCACCGGGCAAGCGCGTCGACATTCTCGAACCCGAAACGAAATCGCAGCCAGCGTCCTCGCCAGCTCCATCGACGCCGGCAAGGCCCAAATCGACGTCGCGACACATTCCGCACAAGCCCTCGCCGCCGGAGGACCTATCGGGGCAGCGACGTATCCGCCGTGGCCAGCACGAGATCGAAGCGCGGCTCGACCTCCATGGCCACACGCAGGACACCGCCCATCGCGAGGTGGTCGAATTCGTCCGGCGCCAATCGCAGATGGGCGCCCGCTGCGTGCTGGTGATCACCGGCAAGGGCAGACTGGGCGCCGGCGTCCTGCGCGCGCGCCTGTTCGACTGGATCGCCGATCCCGACCTGCGGTCGCTGATCGCCGGCTACGCGGCGGCTCATCCCCGCCATGGCGGGGCAGGGGCGACCTACCTCTTCCTCAGGTCGGCGAAGCGGTGACGCGCGAGCCCGTAAGCTCGATATCGGCTTGCGACCACATGCCCTTGAAATGTTCGCGCAGCATGTCGGCCTCTTCCTTTTTCTTGGGATCCTTCTGCGCATCGAGCGCCTGGATCAGACCGAAGGTGGACCAGCCATTGTGCATGTATTGTTCGAGGTCCTTGCGATAGACCGCCTCGGCTTCCTTCGCCTTGCCGGCCTTCAGCAAGGCTTCGCCCAGCGACTGGCGAGTCGGATAATACCAGAAGGGCGGCTCGGTGTAGGGCAGGGCGTGCTGGCCGGCGACCGCCGCGGTGAATTTCGCGATTGCCGTCTTCGAGTCCTTGGACGCAGCCGCGATCTCGCCGAGCAGGAGATCGTCGGCGATGTCCAGCAGCTGGCTTGCCGGATAGTCGTTGCTGTCGATCACCATGACCTTCGGGTTCGACTTCAGCGGCGCCAGCGCGGCTTCCTCGGCCTTCGCCGCCTTCACATCGCCCTTGCTGGCGTAGGCGACGCCGCGCGCATAGCGCCAGATCGCGTTGGAATAGGCGAGGTCGGCAGCCGGCTGTGGCTCGGCGAGGATTTCGTCCCAGTGCCCGAACTGCACCAGCGCCAGAAGCGGGATGGTGTGGAAAAACTCCACCGCCGGGAATTGCTGGATCTGCTCCATGCGCACATTGGCCGCCAGTTTTCGCGCAGCGTCGATCGCCACCTTGCTGCGGCCTTCCATGGTCGCCGCAGACCACAGGAAGTGGATGTTGTGGGGATAGTACGACGCCGGATAGAAGCCCTGCGCGTTGCAGGCGTGGATATAGTCCTCATCGACCTTGGCCGCCTGCACATTGGCTTCGGCCGCATCGTGATAGCGTCCGACGCGGTAAAAGATATGCGCGGGCATGTGCACAAGGTGGCCCGAGCCGGGCACCAGCGTGTAAAGCGTATCCGCAGCTTTTTCGGCCTTCTGTGGCGTCGCGGAAGCCTCCATCGCGTGGATGTAGAGATGCAGCGCCAGCGGATGGCGTGGCGATCGCGCGATGACGGTCTCAAGCTCGGCGATGACGGGAACGATCTCGGGCCGCGGCGTGTTCTGGTCCGACCAGTAATTCCACGGCATCGTGTTCATCCATGCCTCGGAATACATCGCCGCGATGTCGTCGTCGTTGGGATATTTCTTCACGAGGTCGCCTAGCGCATTGGCATAGGCATGATCGAGTGGATCGCGGTCGGCGACCGGATCGGCGGCGTAGCGCTTCACCAAAGCGTCGATCAGGTCACGCTCGACATCCGGCTTTCCGGCTTCTTGCGCCTGCGCCTTGATGAGGGCCGCCCAAGCCGCTTTCTGCTCGTCCGGCGACATGATCGCCTTGCCCTTGGAGGTGACGTTGATGTTGGGCCCGGTCGCCAGCGCTTCGCCCCAGAAACACATGGCGCAGCCGGGGTCGAGCTTCTGCGCCGCACGGAAGGACCGGATCGCCTCGGCGTGGTTGAAGCCGAAGGCCAGCACCATGCCCTGGTCGAAATAGCGCTGGGCGCCGGGATCCTTGGTGGTGACCACGCGGTGGAACTCGCCCATGCCTTTGAAAAGCGGCGCGCCCGCCCGCTTGGCCAGGTCGGCGTCGCTCTCGGGTTTCTGCGAACAGGCGGCAAGCATCAGCGCGGCGGCGGAAGCCGCAGCCAGTCGAGCAAAGCGCATTCGTCCCTCCTGCGTTGCGCGAAGGAGACTAGCACCGGGCAGAGACAAGAGGAACGATTCAGCCCGGGCGGCTCGCCTTTTCCTCGATACCGGACTTGCCTTGGCGGGTTTCAAGCGCCTTAGCCACGGAATCGAGCGGCACGCCGCGCGAGCGCAACGCTACCAGCAAGTGATAGAGAAGGTCGGCCGCTTCGTGCGCGACCGCCTTGTCGTCCTGGCTCACCACGGCAAGCGCCGTTTCGACCGCTTCCTCGCCCAGCTTCTTGGCGGCGGCCGAAGGGCCGCCCATCAACAGCTTGGCGGTATAGGACGCATCGGGATCGGCGCCGGCGCGGGCGTCGATCGTCTTGGCAAGGGCGTTCAGCGTGTCGCCGAGAAAACTGGCCGGCCCCAGGGGGTCGTGACTCATACGGTCTCCTCTGCGGGGCGCACCGGCGCGCCGGCTCTGGCAAGCGCGCGCTTGGCGTCCGCGATTGTCGCCTCGCCAAAGTGGAAGATGGAAGCTGCCAGCACGGCGTCGGCATGGCCCCGGACGACCGCGTCCGCCATGTGCTGGACATTGCCGGCCCCGCCCGAGGCGACGATCGGTACGCTCACCACATCGCGCACCGCGCGCAGCAACTCGATGTCATAGCCGTCCTTGGTGCCGTCCTTGTCCATCGAGGTGAGCAGGATCTCTCCGGCGCCGAGTTCCGCCGCCCGTTTTGCAAACTGGATCGCATCCTTGCCGGCGCTCTTGCGCCCGCCATGGGTGTAGACGCCCCAGCTATTTCCCTCGCGCCGTACATCAAGCGCCATGACAACCGCTTGCGCGCCGACCTTCCGCGCGCAGGCCGTCAGAATTTCCGGCTCAAGCACGGCGGCGGTGTTGATCGCGACCTTGTCCGCGCCGGCCTTCAGCATGGTCACCATGTCTTCCGGCGTGCGCACGCCGCCGCCGACCGTCAGCGGCATGAAGCAGGCGTCCGCCGTCCGCTCGATGACGCCGATCATTGCGCCCCGGCCCTCCACAGACGCCGTAATATCCAGAAAACACAGCTCATCCGCCCCCTGCGCGTCATAGGCGCGGGCCAGCGCGACCGGATCGCCCGCATCGCGCAGGTCGACGAAGTTGACGCCCTTCACGGTGCGCCCGTCCTTCACATCGAGACAGGGAATGACGCGGACTTTGAGCATGAGCGGCCTTGATCTTGGCCTCTAGTCGCGCGGCGGGACGGCCGGGTCAACGCCAGACGGCAGGGAAGCGGGCGGAGCGGCATTGACCGGCGCCGGCGGGACCAGCGGCTCGGGCAGGGCGAAGGTCGCAAATAGCGGGCGATGATCCGAGCCGATGTCGGGCCCGACATGATATTCGGTAAGGACAAGTCCGCCGCCGAACTTGATGTGATCGATGGGCAGGCCAACTGGTCCGGCCAGGGCAGGGAAACTGCCATCGAACCGCGGATCGCCTGCGCGTATGCCCGGGACAAAACCATAGCTGCGCCCCCATGGCGTCGCATTGAAGTCGCCCAGGATGATGAATGGCGCCGCATCCGGAATGCCTTCGCCTACCTGCAAAAGCTCCTGGTTCCGGTCGCCCATTGCGTCGGGATCGACCGGGGAGGGTGGATGCACCGTGGCGATGCGCACGGTCGAACCGGCAACCGGCAGGTGCGTGCGCATGATGACGCCGTAGCTCTCAGGAAAGGTGGTCAGCGTAACGCCATCGGCGTTGGGCGACTTGGCCATCAGCACAGACCGGCGGATCAGCTTGCGCCCCTCCGGCGTCTGGCTCGCGATCTTCACCGTGCGCATTTCGGGGAAGAGCCGGGCGGCATCCTCCAGCGTCATGTCCTCCGGCGCCTCATAGAGCGCGATCAGGTCCGCATCGTATTTCGCCGACAGCTTGATCAGGTCGCTCAGCGCCGCGGCGGAGCCATGCAGGTTGGCGCTGACCACGCGGATCGGCGTGGAATTCGGCGGCGCCGCCTGGGGCAGGGCATAGCCGCCAAGCGTCAGAACAAGCAGCGCATTGACGCCCGCAACGCCCAGCGCCAGCAGCCCGCCGCGCCAGGTCCGTCCGATCCCAGCAACGATCGCGGCAATCATCGCCAGCACGAACAGATGCTTGGGGAAGTGCGACAAGAGGTCGAACACCCAGCCGATCTTGCCGAGCCCAATACGATCCGCCAGCCCCATGATGGTTGCGGCGGCAACGGCGACCGCCAGAACCCAACCCGCTATCCGCCAGCGATTCATCCGGGGCACGATGGCAGGAACAAAGCTGTAGTTCTAGCTATGCGTCAGGGCCGCTGCGGCGGCGCGATCTGCATGGCTGCATCCTCAGGAAGCGCAGGAAAAGGCGCATGCGGCTCGGCCTGGTACCAGAAGGCGACCGAGGCAAGAGAATCCTCAAGCGGCTTGTAGGTCCCAACCCCCAGGATTTTCTGCGGGCTGGCGCCGTCCCAGCCGAGCGCCTGGATTGTCACTTTCAGATCCTGCCCAAATCTCACCGGGTCCATCACATGCCAGCGGTATTCGCCAATCCGCCGCTCGAAACCCGGCTTGAAATACTGGGTCGCGAAGTCGACCGGCTCGGTGGCGTAAAAGCCGGAATAGGCAGTCGAATAGCTTGTCTCATGCGGCGCGCCGGCCGCGTCGCGCTTCACGTAGCTGTAGGCGCCGAGAAAGTAGTCCTCCTCGCCGGTGCCGTTGATGGTCGGAAAATCTGTGTCGCCGTCGATATAGAACTTCACTTCGCCTTCGCCCCACCAGCCGGGGCTAAATGCGCCATGCGCGAGCGTGACGCCGACATACTGACCACGGCCTTTCACGCCATCGAGCAGTGTGAAGACCTCTTTTTCCTTGAGTCGATTGGCCATGCGGAACTGCGCGTGGAAATACGCGGCATTCGCCGGCACAGCCGCCAGGTCGTAGTTTACCTGGTAGTAGATGGTGAGCGACTTCGCGCTGCGATTCTCCATCGTCATACGGAAATGCTTGCGGAACGGCATCTGCCAGAAACTGTTGAAGCCGCTGCCGGGGTTCACCGCGACAACAGCGCTGTCGATCACCGGCTCCTTTCCCTTGCCCCAGCCGCTCGCGAAGAAATCCCCGACCGGCGCCTCGACCGACGGCGTCGCCTCGCCATCCCAGTAGAGACGCAGGATGGCCGAGCGATATTCCGCCGCGCCGCCCAGCGTCATCCAGATATGGCTTATCACGCCCGGCCCGTCGGCTTCGCCCATGGTAAAGGTCTGGCCCGGCGCGATGATGATGTAGGGGTTTACCTTCCAGCCGATGCCGAGTTTCGCGGCAGCAGCTTTCGCGCTGCCCTGCTCAAGTGTTGCGCGACCGCCCATTCCCTTGCCGCCGGTTAGGTTCTCCGGACTGATTGATCTGCTCTGCGCATCCGAAAGCAGGAAGAGGGAGTTGAGCGAGGGAGCGCCCGTCGTCGGCGCCATGATGCAGCTTGAGACGCCGAGCGCCGCAGCCAGCGCAAATATGAGAGTTGCGGCATAGGTGGAAAGAGGAGAGCGCATGCGGGGTCCTGTGAAGCGGTGCGCAAGCACACTTCGCCCCGCCGCAATCAAGGTCAACACGCACTCGCTAGCTCACCCGGCGTCAGTGGGCGGCCTGAAGAGCTTTGGCAGGGTCGATGTCGCCGTCATATAGCGCCCGGCCGAGGATGGCGCCCGATACGGGGCGTCCGGGACGTGCTCTCAGCGCCACGATATCTTCAACGCCTTTGACGCCGCCCGAAGCGATCACGGGGATTGAAACCGCATCGGCCAGCTGGCCCGTAAGATCGACATTGACTCCCATCTTGAGGCCGTCACGCCCGATGTCGGTGACGATGATAGCCGCAACCCCACAGCCTTCGAAGGCTTTCGCCAGGTCCACCGCCAGCATGTCCGTCGCCTCGGCCCAGCCCTGGACCGCGACCTTGCCCTCCCGCGCATCGATACCGACCGCCACCTGCCCGGGAAAGCGGCGCGCCGCTTCCTTTACAAAGGTTGGATTACGCACCGCCGCCGTGCCGAGGATCACGCGGGCAATCCCTGCCTCGAGCCAGCGCTCGACACCGGCCATGTCGCGTATGCCGCCGCCGAGCTGAACCGGCGCCTTCATGACATCGAGGATGGCGGCGACCGCGTTCTGGTTGACGCTGAAGCCCTCGAACGCGCCATTGAGGTCAACCACGTGCAGCGCATCGAAACCCATCGCGGCGAAACGCATCGCCTGGTCGGCCGGATCGTCGTTGAACGACGTCGCCGTCTTCATCTCGCCGCGCAGCAGGCGAACGCAGACGCCGTCCTTCAGGTCGATGGCGGGGTAGAGTTTCATCAGCTTACCACAAATCGGTCGCGCATTGACGGTTCGGCGGCATTCCTCACGGCTTCCACCGCAGGAAGTTGGCGAGGACGGTCTGGCCCGCCTGCTGGCTCTTTTCCGGATGGAATTGCGTGCCGAAAATATTGTCGCGCGCCACGGCCGCCACGAACGCGCCGCCATAGTCGCACTGGGCCGCCACGTCGGATGCATCCTGCGCCCTCAAGGCATATGAGTGGACGAAATAGACATGCGGCGCCGGCCCAAGGCCTGCCAGGAGCGGGTGAGGGGACAAATCCGTCAGCACATTCCAGCCCATATGCGGCACGGGAAGATTGCCGGCGGGACGGATGCGCTCCACCGCGCCATGGATCCAGCCAAGGCCCTTGGTCTCCACATCCTCGCGGCCGACATCCGACATCAGCTGCATGCCCACGCAAACGCCCAGGAAGGGAACGCCGCGCTTGAACACCGCTTCGGTCATCGCCTCAGTGACGCCGTTGCGAGAGGCCAGGCCCGCAGCACAGTCCGCATAGTGACCGACGCCAGGAAGCACGACGCGGTCGGCAGTGCGGATCGCTTCGGGATCGTCGGTCAGCGAAATCGCCGCCTCGATCCCGGCCCCATGCGCCGCTGCGGCCAGCGCGCGGCTGACCGAGCGGACATTGCCTGAGCCGTAATCAATGATGGCGAGCCGCGTCATGGGCCGAAGCCTCTAGCCCAGCAGCGCTGCAATGTCATTGCCTGCAAGGGTTCCGGGCATTCGCCGCCGATGCAACTTCGCCAACTTGACACAGTGTATCTTTTATGGTACAGTCACTCCAGCGAAGGGTTGGGGGAAATGGCGAAGGCGCTGAAAAAGCTGCCGGCGTTCTTCTATCAAACAGCTGCCGGCCGCGAGCCGGTACGTGAGTGGCTGAGGGCGCTGGACGAAGAGGACACGAAGATCGTCGGAGAAGACATTGCAACAGTGGAATTCGGCTGGCCGATTGGAATGCCGGTCTGCAGATCGCTGGGAAACGGCCTATCGGAAGTCAGGAGTTCCCTGCCCAGCAAGCGCGAGGCGCGGGTCATTTTCGCCGTAGTCAGCGAAGGCATGGTGTTGCTTCATGGCTTCATCAAGAAGACCCAGAAAACACCCAAGGCCGATTTGACGCTGGCAAAGAGACGCCTGCAGGAGATCCAAGAATGAGGAAGAAAGCAAAAGGTCGGATCGGCTCAAGCCTCGACTCCTTTCTAAAAGAAGAGGGTCGGTTTGAGGCGACGCAGGCGGTCGCCATCAAGCGCGTGCTCGCTTGGCAGATCGAGCATGAGATGAAGGCGCAGGCGATCACCAAGAAGGCAATGGCCGAGCGGATGCAAACCAGTCGCGCGCAGCTCGATCGCCTGCTCGATCCTTCGAACGAGTCCGTGACGCTCGACACGCTCACGCGTGCGGCGCATGCACTGGGCCGCAATTTGAGGCTCGAACTTCAATAGCGCGGGCGCAGGGCTCGGTGCTCAGCTCAGCGCCACGCCGTCCATCCGGCCCGTCTCGCGCCAGGCCTTCAGCATCTCGAAGAATTTGATCGGCCCAGCGCCATACATGTCGGTGGTGAAGCCGGCGCGGTTTCCGGCCGCGCCCTCGGAATTGTAATAGCCCGGCGTGCATTCCTTGTAGAAGCGCAAGCCCAGCCGGGCGAGCGAGCGCACTTCCTGCACATAGGCCTCTTCGGCCTCCGCCGTCGGCTCCAGCGTGCCGTGGCCACGCTTCTGCGCCTCTGTGACCATGTAGACGACATGACGCGCCTGTTCGTTGAGCGCCATCGGCACGCTCACCGTGATCGCGCTCTGGGTGAAGCCCAGGAAGAAACAGTTGGGGAAACCGGACGTCGAAAGCCCGTGCATCGTTCGCAGGCCGTCGCGCCAGTGATCGGAAAGCTTTCGCCCGCCGCGGCCGACAACCTCATAGCCGGAGCGCCGCGTGTAGGCCGTGCCGACCTCGAACCCGGTCGCAAAGATCAGGCAGTCGACTTCATATTTGCGGCCATTTGCGATCACGGCGGTTTCGGTCAGCGCCTCGACGCCTTTGCCATTGGTGTCGACCAGCTCGACATTGGGGCGGTTGAACGTCGCAAGATATTCGTCGTGGAAGCAGGGCCGCTTGCAGAACTGGCGATACCAGGGCTTCAGCGCTTCCGCCGTCGCCTCATCCTTCACGATCGCATCCACCCGCGCGCGGATCTGGTTCATCTTCCGGTAGTCGGCCAGCTCCAGCATGTTGGCGCGCTCTTCCTTGGTGAGCCGCCGGCCCAGCTTCTTCGCGGTTTCCTTCACCGCCGGCCCCATCAGGTTACGGAAGATGTCGGTCCAGCCGTCCTGCACCAGGTCTTCGTCCTGATGGCCGCCCGAGGTGAGGATGTTGAAATTGTCCATGCGCCGCTGCTGCCAGCCGGGCGCGAGGCTCGCCGCCCAGCGCATGTCCGTCTCGCCATTGTTGCGCACGTCGATGGAGGAGGGGGTGCGCTGGAAGACGTAGAGTTGCCTGGCCCACTCGCCGAGATGCGGAATGCACTGCACCGCCGTGGCGCCCGTGCCGATGATGCCGACACGCTTGTCCTTGAGGCTGGTAAGATTCCCTGAGTTGTCCCCGCCCGTATAGCCATAGTCCCAGCGGCTGGTGTGGAAGGTATGACCCTTGAAGCTATTGATGCCCGGAATGCCGGGCAGCTTCGGCCGGTTGAGCGGCCCGGCCGCCATGGCGACGTATTGCGCACGAAATTTGTCGCCGCGATTGGTCGAGACGATCCAGCGCGATGCGGCCTCGTCCCAGCGCAGCTCCTTGATCTCGGTCTGGAGGAGCGCGTGCCTGTAGAGATCATAATGCCGCGCGATACGCCTCGAGTGCTCCAGGATTTCCGGCGCGAAGGAGTATTTGTGCTTCGGCATGTAGCCGAGCTCTTCAAGCAGCGGCAGATAGCAATAGCTCTCCACATCGCACATCGCGCCGGGATAGCGGTTCCAGTACCAGGTGCCGCCGACATCGCCCGCCTTGTCGACCAACCGGATTTTCTCGAAACCCGCCTCGCGTGCTCGCGCGCCCATCAGCAGGCCGCCAAATCCGCCCCCGATGATCAGGAAATCGACCTCGTCGAACACGGGCTCGCGCTCGACGCGCTCGACATAAGGGTCGTCGACATAGTGCGAAAAATCGCCCCTCACCTCGATATACTGGTCGTTGCCGTCCTCGCGCAGGCGCTTGTCACGCTCGGCGAGATATTTGGCGTGCAGCGCCTCGGGGTCGAAGTCGATCGCGCCGATGGCGGCGGCCAGTTCCGGGTGGATGTTCATGGGATGCGTTCCGCAGCTCGACAGCCGAGTGTAAGGCGGGGATCGTTGCGGGCAAGCCGGGCGGCGGAACTGACATCGGGCGCTTAACGTCGAGGCGCTCGCATGCCAACCTGCCTTTGGGGACAAATCGGTAAAGTCATGATCCGGACCGTCATCATCGCCCTGCCGTTCGTCCTCGTCCTGCCGGCCTTCGCCTTCACCTTTCCGGCGCCGATCTCGCAAGCCGAGTCCGGCAAGGTGCAATGCTACCAGCCCAATCTCGAGAAAAAGACGTGCCGGTCGATCTCCGGCTTCAGCGCGGCCAAGGACGGCGGTTTCAGCAACCCGGCCACCATCCTGGTCCAGGCCAATCCCATGATCACGGTCCACATCGTCGCCCCGGTCACGGTGAAGGATGGCAAGACCTGCGGGACCATCCGCCAGAAGGATCTCGACCAGGCGCTGTTCAGTGTCGATGCGGCCCCCGCCTCGGCCGAGCAGGGGGCCTCGCTGCATGACCAGCTGAACGCCGTCTACAAGGACATGATCGGCCACGAGGTCTGCGTAACCTATGTTCCTGACGGCGACGGCTTCATCGCCAGGGGCGAGATCGACGGCGCTCCCCAGCCCAATGGCGACCAGCACATGATCTGGGTTGCGCCCACCGACGGCTATCACGTCGGGCCGTAAGCCAGCTCACGACCGATCAAACGACGTACTCCTGATCCCGCATCGGCCTAGTTCCCGGAACGGTCGTTTGCCGGGACAAGCTCGCCATGAAAAAGCAGGACGTCAGGGACTATCTGCAAGCCACCGCCAATATCAAAGGCTGGTTCTTCCCGATCGACGCTTCCTTGTTCGGGGCGATCGACGAGATCCAGAAGCTTGAGGACATCCGCGGCAACCTGTTCGAGATCGGCGTCCACCACGGCAAGTCGACTGTGCTCCTCGCGCGGATGGCGAGGGCGGGCGAGGTGGTTGGCGCATGCGACATCTTCGAGGCGCAGGATCTCAATCGCGACGCCTCGGGCAAGGGCGACAAGGACATCTTCCTCGGCAATGTCCGCGCCTTCGGACAGGTAGCCGAGCTGAATGTCTTCGCCAAATCCTCGCAAGCCCTGACGGTCGAAGACACCGGTCAATGCAGGTTCTTCCATATCGATGGCGGCCATTGGCCAGCCATCGTCATGTCGGATCTTGCGACTGCCGATCGCGCCCTGGGGCCCGGCGGCGTGATCGCGGTGGACGATGTGTTCAACCCCAGCTGGCCGGGTGTGGGCGAAGGCTTCTACCGCTACATGGCGGAAAATCCGGGGCGTCTGGTTCCGATCCTGATCGGCGCCAACAAGATCTTCCTGGCGCGGCGCGATTTCGCGCCGACCTTCCGGAAATACTGCACGCCGCCTGCCGAGTTCGCAAAGCTGATCGACACCGGCCCGTTCAGCTTCGAATACAAGGAATGGTTCGGCGGCGAGGTCTTGACCGTCATCCGTCATGCCTGGGTCGACCTGCAGCCGGTTCGCGCGGCGCTGTCGCATCTCGGCGCAGCACGCGGCGCAGGCCTGCGCCAGTTGCTCCGGCGCGGCTAGAGCGAGCCCTTGGTCGAGGCGACCTGGCCCTTGAGACGCGGGTCGATCATCGCCGCGGTTCGCAGCGACCTTGCCAGCGCCTTGAAGCTGGCTTCGGCGATATGGTGCGAGTTCTCGCCATAGAGCAGTTCGAGGTGCACGCACGCGCCGGAGTTCATCGCGAAGGCGTGGAAGAATTCCTTGAACAGCTCGGTGTCGACCGCGCCCACCTTGTCGCGTCCGAACTTCACCTTCCAGACCAGGTAGGGCCGGTTGCACAGGTCGATCGACGCGCGCACCAGCGTCTCGTCCATCGGGATATAGGCGTGGGCGAACCGGATTACGCCGGAATATCCGCCCACCGCTTCCTTAAAGGCCTGGCCCAGCACGATGCCGACGTCCTCCATCGTATGATGCTGGTCGATGTGCAGGTCGCCCTTGGCCTCCACGTTAATGTCCATGGCGGAGTGTTTGGCGAAGCTTTCCAGCATGTGATCGAAAAAGCCGACGCCGGTCGAAACCGTCGACTTTCCAGAGCCGTCGACATCGACGGAGACCTTGATCCTGGTCTCCTTGGTCTCGCGGACAATCTCCGCCTTGCGTGCTTTCTCGGCCATCCGGGGCATCCGCCGTTAACTGCGCGTTCGCATCCCGACCCTAGCCTGACAACAGTCGAGGAATCCTGAATGCGCGGCAGCATTTAGGCTCTCGGACTGCCGAACGCCACCGGGAAACAGCCGAAATGCCGGCCAAGCCGCCCAAAACGACGGAAAACCGGAAGCGCCGGCGCTTGGGGCTTGCCGGCCGCGTCGCCCTGATCGCCTGCGGCACGGCAGTCGCGGCGACCATCGTCCAGTGGGTGGTGACGCCCGGCCTCCTGCGCCACCAGTTCGACGCCGCGCGGCTGAACCAGGCCCACGCCAGCGCCGAACAGCTGGCCCTTCTGGCCGGTGACGACATAGTCTCAGATACCGGCGCCGATCTCGAAAAGATGGTCGAGCGCATGGGCAATCCGCTGCCCGGCGGCGGCGCGGCGATCCTGCATCCCGACGGCCGCATCTGGGCGGCCAACAAGCGCGGCGCCGACGTGGCTCATGCATTGACCCCCGCCGGCATCCCCAAGCGCGAGGCCTCGTTCACGCGCGGCGAAGCCCGCATCGGCATCTATCCCATCCGGGACAAGTCAGAGACCATCGGCTTCGCCATGATCTCGATGGAGCCGCAGGGCCTGATCGGAATCTGGTTCCAGGTGCTGGCCTACTGTGCGCTGGTGTTCGCTCTGGTGCTGACGGTGTTCGCATTCTTCCTGTTCCCGCTCGCCCGCCGCGCCTTGTCTCCGGTTACCGAACTCGAACGGCGTATCCGCAAGCGCGATCCCAAGGACAAGTCCAAGCTGGCTGACTCCTCGGACGACAGGGTGCTGAAGCCGCTGCTTGCGGCGATCGATGAGGTGCACGACCGGTCGGAAGCGGCGATGAAGCGTGCGCTCGCGCTGGCCTATACCGATCCCGTGACGCGCCTGCCCAACCGCCTGCGCCTGCTGTCGAAGCTCGAAGCGCTGGTCGACCGGGGGCAGGGGCAGCTGGTTCATTTCGGCATCTGCGATCTCGACGGGTTCAGGAAGGTCAATGTCGACCACGGGCCGCGCGTCGCGGACGGGTTGCTTGCGACTGTAGCCGAGCGCCTGCGCGCCTGCGCCTCCCAATCCGCCGGCCAGTCCGGCCTGCAACTCTTCATCGGACGCATCGGCGCCGACCAGTTCGGCATCATCGCGCCCGGCATGGACCAGGCCGGTTTCAAGGGTTTCCTCGCAGCGGCTGAACAGCTGGTGGCGGAGCCGATCACCTTCGACGACACGCATATCCGCATCTCGGCCCGCTTCGGGGCCGCGGCCGCGCCGGAGGATGCAGCTACCGCTAGCGACCTCCTGAAACAGGCCGAAATCGCCCTCAAGGAAGCCAAGCGCCAACTTACCTCTCGCCGCGCCTTCTTCGACCAGCGTCTGCTTGATCGGGCCAAGGCGCAGCAGAAGCTCGAAGCCGAGCTGCGCGAAGGCCTCGAGCGCGGCGAATTTGTCGCCGTGTTCCAGCCCAAGGTGAAGCTCGAAACCGGCGAGCTGGTCGGCGCCGAGGCGCTGGCCCGCTGGCGCCGGCCCGACGGCAGCGTGGTTTCCCCCGGCGTCTTCGTGCCGATGGCGGAGGAACTGGGCCTCATCTCCAAACTCGGCCACAGCGTCATGCGCGACGCGTGCTTCGCCGCCGCCGGCTGGAACAAGAAGGGCATCGTCTCCTCGGTTGCGGTCAACGTCTCGCCGCACCAGTTCGAGGATCCCGACTTCATCAAGACGGTCTACCAGGCGCTCGACGATTCAGGCCTGTCGCCGGATCTCCTGGAGCTGGAGATCACCGAGTCAGCGGCCGTCGCCGATCCCGAGCGCGTCGCGCGCACCATGTGGCCCCTTCGCAATCGCGGCGTGCGGCTGGCGATCGATGATTTCGGCACCGGCCATTCCAACTTCGCCTCGATCACGCGCCTGCCTTTCGATGTCTTCAAGATCGACCAGCAATTCGTCCGCGCGCTTTCAACTGATCCGCATGCGCCGGCGATCGTCGAAATGATTCTCGCCATGGCCGAGGCGCTGGGCCAGGAAACCGTCGCCGAAGGCGTCGAGACCCGCGAGCAGGCTGACTTCCTCCTCCGCCGCGCGTGCACGATCGGTCAGGGTTATTACTACTCCCCCCCGCTGCCGGCCGAGGAGTTCGACATGTTCGTCCGCTCCTGGCGCCCCCGCCCCGCCGACAAGTTCGCGGCCTAGATACTATAACAAAAACAACGGAATAGGTGGAAGACGGGCTTCTTTGCCAGGCTGCACCATATCGTTTTTCGATAAATCTTGTTGCCCAAACTAGGCCTTTGGGAGTAGGCTGGCGTTTGGTCAGGACAGGACTGCGCATGACATCGGCCGACTGGCATTCGACGACCATTCTCGCCGTCAAGAAAGGCGGGAAGCTGGTGCTGATCGGGGACGGCCAGGTCTCGATGGGCGAGACCGTCATGAAGGGCAACGCCCGCAAGGTCCGCCGCATCGGCGCCAAGGGCGAGATCATCGCGGGCTTCGCGGGAGCGACCGCCGACGCCTTCACCCTCTTTGAGCGGCTTGAGCAAAAGCTCGAACGTTTTCCCGGCAACCTTCAACGCGCCGCCGTCGAACTCGCGAAGGATTGGCGGACCGACAAGTATCTCCGCAACCTCGAAGCCCTCATCATCGTGGGCGACGCCACCTCGCTGCTCGTCGTGACGGGCAGGGGCGATGTGCTCGAGCCGGAGCATCCCATCGCGGCTATCGGCTCGGGCGGCAACTACGCCCTCTCGGCCGCCCGCGCCTTGTACGAGTACGAAGCCGACGCAGAAACGATCGCGCGCAAGGCGATGAAGATCGCCGCCGAAATCTGCGTCTTCACCAACTCGAATTTCGTCGTGGAGACCCTCGATGTTTGACAAGAGCGATATTCGCGCCGCCGTGGAGGCGGGCGCAATCAGCGACGAGGCGGCAAAACGCTTCGAAGGATTTCTGAAGGCGCGCAACGATCCGGATCGCATGCTCGATCCGGAAAATCTCCGCTTCCTCTCCAATTTCAACGACGTCTTTCTCACCATCGGCATCGCCGTGCTGATGACGGGTCTCGCCTTCCTGTCGGGGATCGCGGCCTGGAACATCTTCGGCGTCGAAGCGATCACGCGCGGCGTCGACAGCGTCCCCAGCCAGTCCGCCATCAACACGGTCAAGCTGGCGATGGTCGTGACCCCGATCCCCGTGATCGTGGGCGCCTGGTTGCTGGCCGAATATTTCTGCGGCAAGCGACGCCTGCTGCTGCCCTCTATGGCGCTGTCGCTCGCCATCGTCGCGGCGTCCGCCGTCTTCATGACGGCGCTCCTGGTGCCGACCAACGTGGATGACGTGAACCGCATCTCGGGCAATGTCGGCAACTACATCTCCAGCATCAGCTATGGCGGCTTCGGCGCGGCGGCTGTCGCGGCGGGCGCGATCTTCTGGCGCTTCCGCCTGCCTTTCTCGCTTTTCCTTCTCGCCCTCTCGGCGGCCGGCTTGTTCTACACGCTGGTCGGCAACAGCCTGGGCCTGGACCAGATCTTCTCGGGCGCGGTGATGCTCGGCGCGGGCGTTGCGACCCTCATCTGCGCGATCGCCTTCGACATGCGCGATCCCCAGCGCTCCACCCGCACGGCGGACCATGCCTTCTGGCTCCACATGGCGGCGGCGCCCCAGATCATCCTGGGCGTGCGCGGCCTGATCCTTGGCTCCGGCTTTGCGCCGGCGAGCATGCAGGACGCAACCGCCATGCTGGTCGTGCTGCTTGCCTTCGCGGTCCTGTCGCTGGGCCTCAACCGCCGGGCGCTGATCGTGTCGGGCCTTCTTTCCTTCGCGACCGCCCTGTGGGTCCTGGTCGACCGTGTCGGCGGGGGAGGGGTCAACACGCTGATGCTGACCGCCCTGATCGTCGGGGGCGCCATTGTCCTCCTTGGCGGCGGCTGGCGCACGGCGCGGCGGGCGCTCCTGAAGCTGATCCCGTCCGCGGGCGTCACCGGACGCATCTTCCCGCCCGAACCGGCTTGAGGTGCAAGGCATGCCTGAGCTAGCGAAGGCGATCACGTCTTCCTAGCTTAGGTCGCCATGTCAGAGTTCACACCCCGCGAAATCGTTTCCGAGCTTGACCGCTTCATCGTCGGCCAGCCCGACGCCAAGCGGGCGGTGGCGCTCGCCCTGCGCAACCGCTGGCGCCGCAAGCAGCTGCCGGAGGCGCTGCGCGAGGAAGTGACGCCGAAGAACATCCTGATGATCGGCCCCACCGGCGTCGGCAAGACCGAGATCTCGCGCCGCTTGGCCCGGCTGGCGAAAGCGCCCTTCCTCAAGGTCGAGGCCACCAAGTTCACCGAAGTCGGCTATGTCGGCCGCGATGTCGAACAGATCGTGCGCGACCTGGTCGAGATCGCGATCGCCCAGGTGCGCGAGCGCCGGCGCAAGGATGTGCTCGCCAAGGCCGAAGCCGCCGCGGAGGAACGCGTGCTCAACGCGCTGGTGGGCGCCACCGCCCAGCCTTCGACGCGCGAAAGCTTCCGCGCCAAGCTGCGCAAGGGCGAGCTCGACGACAAGGAAGTCGACATCGACTTTGCCGACACCTCCTCGCCCTTCGGCGGCATGGAGATCCCCGGCCAGCCCGGCGCCAGCGTCGGCATGGTCAACCTTTCGGATCTTCTCTCGAAGAGCTTTGGGGGACGAACAAAACGCGTGCGCACGACCGTGAAGGAAGCGCACCAGCCGCTGATCACCGAAGAATCGGACAAGCTGCTCGATTCCGAAGCCGTCACGCGCGAGGCGCTGCGCGTCACGGAAGAAGACGGCATCGTCTTCATCGACGAAATCGACAAGATCGCATCTCGCTCCGAGCGCCAGGGCGCCGACATCAGCCGCGAGGGCGTGCAGCGCGACCTGCTGCCGCTGATCGAAGGCACCACCGTCGCCACCAAGCATGGCCCGGTGAAGACCGACTACATCCTCTTCATCGCGTCCGGCGCCTTTCACGTCGCCAAGCCCTCCGACCTGTTGCCGGAACTGCAGGGCAGGCTGCCGATCCGTGTCGAACTGAAAGCCCTTTCGCGCGACGATTTCCGGCGCATCCTCACCGAGCCGGAAGCCAACCTCATCACGCAGTATACCGCGCTGATGAAGACCGAGGGGGTCGAACTCTCGTTCGCGCCCGATGCGGTCGGCGCCATCGCCGACATCGCGGTGCAGGTGAACGAAAGCGTCGAGAACATCGGCGCCCGGCGCCTCCACACCGTGCTCGAACGCGTGCTCGACGAGATCAGCTTCACCGCATCCGACAAGACCGGCCAGGCCTTCGAAGTCACCGGCGCCTATGTCCGCGAGAAAGTCGGCGCCATGGCCGGCGACAAGGACCTGTCGAAGTACATCCTGTAGCGGTTCTTTTCCTCCCTCGACCGAAGGTCGGGGGAGGTGGATCGCGACGTCTTCGTCGCGAGACGGAGGGGGCAGCCGCTGACGCCTGTTGCTGCCCCCACCGTCTCGACGCTTCGCGCCGATCCACCTCCCCCAAGCCTTCGGCTGGAGGAGGAAAGCGCCGGTGGCTGGTTCGCAACCCCGCATATTTCCCGCACATCGACTCCAGCGATCTCAACGCCGTAGCGATTTTTTTGACCTGCTTTATCCCCCACCTCCGCCCCCATGAGAGACTTCCCCCATCGCCTCCGCTTAGGAGGGCAGTCGCGATGTTCAACGGCGCGGGGGCGATGCGAGCGAGCGGGTAAGTCCTGGGGAAAGCTGCAAACACAGCCAAGCGCCAGGAGTCGTTTCTGGGTTCATCCGATCCGGGTGAATGACAGCACAGAGGACCGGAGGGGAACGCCTCCGGCTCTTACCGCCGCCGGCGACCATGTCAGGGGATCGAAGAGGTCCCTGCTCTGGGCTGGCGAATAACGCTCGCGGGGATGCGGGATGCCGCTTTCCTTCTTCCACTACCGGTAGCCGTCGCAGGACGGTGCGCCACACCAGCGGGGCCATCCCGCGTCCCCAGCCCTCCA
>DASZSI010000003.1:0-5449 GCA_035548775.1 Hyphomonadaceae bacterium | reverse complement strand
CATCGACGATATGCTCACAGGTATCCAGGATCAGCAGGATGCGCCTGCCCGCAAGATAGGAAACAAGCGCGGCGGTCACATCGTGCGATTGGAGCGGCAAACCCAGCGTGGACGCGATGCCCTCCGCCACCAAATTGGAATCGGCGAGTACGCCAAGATCGACGAAATGCACGGCACCGGCAAACCGGCTCATCAGGTCATGGCCGACCGCCGTCGCGACTGTGGTCTTTCCGACGCCCCCGGAGCCGACGATCGTGACGAACCGCCGATCGGTCACCTCGTCCGTCAGGGTGGCGATGTCTTCGTCCCGGCCGACCATGCGCAGAAGCCGGCTGGGCAGGTTTGCCTGGGGATAGTCCGCCGCAAGATCGGGCGGCGGCCCGACGGCCCGGCCATCCCACTGCCTGACCTCTCCGACGAAGCGATAGCCCCGTCCCGGTGACGTGGCGATGTAGCGGTTTCCGTCCTTGCCGTCTCCCAGTGCCTTCCGCAGGTTTGCGATGTGAAATCGAAGACTCCCCTCTTCGACCGTCACGTCCGGCCAAACGCGGGCCAGCAAATCGCGCTTGGCGACGATCTCATTCGGACGAGAGACCAGAGACAGGAGGATGTCGAATGCCCGTCCGCTGAGATCCACATGGGCACCATCCCGTAGGAGCAGCCGCGCCGACGCATCCAGTGTAAATGGACCGAAGGATATGCGGGCACCAGTTCCTGCCGTCGGACCTGTCATGGCTGCATCGAACAGTAATCTCGCTGGAGTGGGCTGGCGTCGAATTCCGCGTCGCAGGCAAGCGCTAACAACCGCTCACAACCTATAACGGGCGGTTCCGGGGATCATCCTCTATGTGTCGGGTGACGCAATAGGAACCTCGCCGGAGGCCCCCGATGTCATCTTCAATCCCGTCATTCACGCGGCGCGCCCTCCTGGCCGCCTCCGCCGCCTCCGCAGCGCTCGGCGCGTTGCCCTTGGACGCCCGCGCCACGGGCGATGCGCCAGCCATCAGACCCTTCCGTATCGCCATTCCGGACGACGCCATCAACGAAATGCGGAATCGCCTGGCGGCAACCCGCTGGCCGCTCCCGGAGACCGTCAACGACAAGTCGCAGGGCGTCCAGCTCGCCAAGATGCAAGAGCTCATCGGCTACTGGAGGACCGACTACGACTGGCGCAAGGTCGAGGCGCGGCTGAACGCGCTGCCGATGTTCGTGACCGAGATCGATGGCCTCGACATCCATTTCATCCATCTCCGATCTCCCCACGCGAATGCCATGCCCATGATCATGACCCATGGCTGGCCCGGATCGATCCTGGAGTTCATGAAGGTCGTCGCGCCGCTCACCGATCCCACGGCGCATGGCGGCGTGGCGGAAGATGCCTTCCATCTCGTCGTGCCTTCCATTCCCGGCTTCGGCTTCTCGGGCAAGCCGGTGGAGAGCGGATGGGGTTCGGACCATATCGGCCGCGCCTGGGCGGTGCTGATGGGGCGGCTGGGCTATGAAAGCTATGTTTCGCAGGGCGGCGATTGCGGCTCCGTTATCTCGCATCGCATGGCGCTCCAGAAGGTGCCGGGGCTGATCGGCATTCACGTCAACATGCCGGGCACCGTCCCGCCAGAGATCGCCGCCATCCTCGCGGCCGGCGGGCCGGCACCGGGCGGATTGACCGCCAAGGAGAAGACTGCGTTCGAGGCGCTCGACAGCTTCTACAAGGACAGTTCCGGCTATGCGAGCATGATGGTCACGCGGCCCCAGACCATCGGCTATTCGCTGGTTGACTCGCCCGTGGGCCTCGCCGCCTGGATCTACGAGAAGTTCGCCCAATGGACCTATAGCGGCGGCGAGCCCGAGCGGGTCCTGACGAAAGACGAGATGCTGGACGACATCTCGCTCTACTGGCTCACCGCCTCCGGGGCATCAGCCGCCCGGATCTACTGGGAGGATCACTCCAACAACTTCAATGCGGTCGACATCGCCGACCTGCCGGTCGCGGTCACGGTGTTCCCGGGCGAGATCTACCAAGCGCCCCGGAGCTGGGCCGAGCGTTGCTATCACAAGCTGGTCTACTTCAGCGAAGCGAGCAACGGCGGACACTTCGCGGCCTGGGAACAGCCGGAGCTGTTCGTCCGGGAAGTCCGGGCGGCATTCAAGTCGCTCCGGGCATGACCGCCGGCGGGAATCCGGCATGACCGTTCCTGAGCAGCTCATATACACCGGTAAGGTCCGCACGATGGGCGGGCGGGAGAACGGAGTGGCGCGCAGCTCCGACGGCCGGCTCGATATCAGGCTGACCCCTCCGGGCGTGCCCGGCAGCGGCACCAACCCCGAGCAACTTCTTGCGGCCGGATGGTCCGCCTGCTTCGAGGGCGCGATGGGGATTGCCGCCAAGAGCATGCACGTCGCGCTGCCCGGCAATTCGGCAATCGACGCCGAGGTTGATCTGAACCTGGCGGCCGGCGGCTATTTCCTGCGGGCGAGGCTCAGGGTGAGCCTTCCGGGAGTTGAGCCCGCCGTCGCCCGGGAAATCGTCGAACAGGCGCACCGGACCTGTCCCTATTCGAAGGCGATGAGCGGCAACATCGACATCTCCATCGAACTGGCCTGACCGGGCGTCCGCCGCCCTTGCCCGAACTGCAATGCGAAGGAGTCTCCGATGACCCAAGACGCGTCCTCGAAGGCAGCCGCCCACGAATCCGATGCCATCGATCGCCGCCGCCGCGGCATGGTTGGACTCGCTTCGGCATTCGCCGTCCTCGCGCCCTTCGTCAACAGCCGCCCCGCGCGTGCGCAATCCGCCAGCGGAACGGACGTGCCGGCCGAGTTCAAGTCGCCGAAGCTGGTGGCGGCCGGCGTCCTTCAGACCGGATATGCCGAGATCGGTCCACAAGACGGCCCGCCGGTCATCCTGCTTCATGGCTGGCCATACGACATTCACAGCTACGCGGAAGCGGCGCCGCTGCTCGC
This sequence comes from Hyphomonadaceae bacterium, assembly GCA_035548775.1. Classification (GTDB taxonomy): domain Bacteria; phylum Pseudomonadota; class Alphaproteobacteria; order Caulobacterales; family Hyphomonadaceae; genus UBA7672. The sequence continues at coordinate 2,485 of DASZSI010000003.1, read as the reverse complement.
CTCGGCCGGATACCGGGTGCTGGTTCCATATCTGCGAGGCTATGGAGCGACGCGGTTCCTTGCGGAGAGCACCCCGCGCAACGGCCAGCAAGCCGCGCTCGGCGTCGATACGATCGCGTTCATGGATGCGCTCAAGATCGAGAAGGCCGTCATCGGCGGATTCGATTGGGGCGCGCGAACGGCGAATGTCGTCGCCGCCCTCTGGCCGCAACGGTGCAAGGCGATGGTATCCGTCAGCGGATATCTGATCGGAAGCCGCGAGGCCAACAAGGCGCCGTTACCCCCGAAAGCGGAGCTGGCGTGGTGGTATCAATTCTACTTCGCGACCGAGCGCGGCCGCGCCGGCTATGCCGAGTACCGGCGCGACTTCGCCAAGCTCATATGGCAGCTCGCCTCGCCGCAATGGCACTTCGACGACGCAACCTTCGCCCGATCCGCCGCCGCGTTGGACAATCCGGATCACGTCGCGGTCGTCATGCATAACTATCGATGGCGGCTGGGCCTCGCCGAGGGAGAGTCCCGCTTCGACGCCCTCGAAGCCAAACTGGAGCGCGGACCGACCATCGCGGTGCCCACGATCACGCTCGAGGGTGATGCCAACGGCGCGCCACACCCCGAACCCAGCGCCTATACGAAGAAATTCTCCGGCAAGTACCAGCATCGCAGTATCTCCGGAGGCGTCGGGCACAATCTTCCGCAGGAGGCGCCGAAGGCTTTCGCGGAAGCCATCATCGACGCCGGCCGGCTTTGACGGATCGCGACATGAAGCGAAGCCTTGTCTTCCAACTCATGGCCGGCTTCGGGTTTGCCGCAGCGACGGCAGCAGCGGCCGTTGTCGCGGCTGACACCGACGCGCCGGTCAGCGCCGCATCGCCTATCTACGGCGTCACGATCCCGAACGGCTATCGTTCCTGGGAATTGATCGGCGCCGCCGAAGAAGCCGCACCGCTCAATGAGCTGCGCGTCGTTCTCGGCAACGAGATCGCGCTCAAAGCCTATAGGGACGGCGCTCTGCCGTTTCCGGATGGAACTGTGCTTGTGAAACTCGCCTGGAAGCGCATTTCCTCTCCCGAGTTCGAGTCCGCTTCGATTCCCGGACCGGCAACCACGGTCCAGGTCATGGTCAAGGACTCAAAGAGATATGCGACCACCGGCGGGTGGGGTTTCGGCAGATTCATCCATGGCCGACCTACCGACGAAGCGCAGCATCAGACCTGCTTTGTCTGTCACCAAGCGCGGGTGAACGGCCATGACTTCGTCTTCACAAGGCTGGCGCGCTAAAGCGGGCTGCGGACGCACTTGGTCTTCGCCGCCCCCGAATGACAAAGGAAAGCAAAAAGTGGCCTCTGCCGATTCAAAGGTTTGGCTCATCACCGGAAGCTCCCGGGGCCTCGGTCGTGCGCTTGCCGAAGCCGTTCTCGAAGACGGCCATCGCCTGGTTGCCAGCGCCCGCAATCCCACCCGGCTTGATGCGCTTTGCGAAAGATTCGGCAGCCACGTCCACCCGTTTACCCACGATGTGACCGACCCGCGCGCAGCCGACCTGGCCATAAAAGCCGCCGTAGTGGCCTACGGCCGGCTCGACGTCGTCGTCAACAATGCGGGCTATGGAGACATCGGCTCGGTCGAAGACACTTCCGTCGAGGAAATCCGGGCGCAGATCGAAACCAATTTATTCGGCACGATCTACACAACGAAAGCCGCCATTCCGCTCATGCGCATGCAGGGCTCCGGCCATATCGTGCAATTTTCGTCGGTCGGCGGTCGAATCGGCGCCACCGGGCGGGCAGCCTATTCTGCAGCCAAATGGGGCGTCGAAGGCTTCTCGGAAGCATTGGCCAAGGAGGTTGCGCCGCTGGGGATCAAAGTCACCATTGTCGAACCCGGCGGCTTTCGCACGGACTTTGCAGGAGCATCGACGAAGCTCCGCGCTGCTCGGCCTGAATACGAATCAACGGTCGGCGCCGCGTCACGTTACCAGCGAGACTATAACGGCAACCAGCCGGGCGATCCAAACAAGGCCGCGAAGGTCCTTCTCAAGATCATGGAGCTACCTGACCCGCCGCTCAGGCTTCCTCTGGGCAGTGACGCAGTTCAAGCGATAGAGCGAGCGGATCTCGGCAAGTTTGAGATGGATCGCAAATGGCGCGCGCTTAGCTTGTCCACAGACTACTAGAAGCGCCGAAACTGCCAGATTCCGGTCCACCCCGGTCTAGAGACGTCCGCTTAGCGTGAATAGCCGTGCGCGTCTCATATGTCCGCTTAGTGCTCAAGGCTGACCATGTCGTCTCAACCGAGGCCGCCACTGCCGACGTATCGGTCGATCGCAGCAGTCAGCTAAGCGCCAGAAGCGGACATGGCGATCAGTCTCTCGCGCCCCGCAGCCGGCAGCTTCCCGCCGCGCCAGGCTCAGCAGTCAATGGCTATGGATCGCGACGCTCTGTCGATGACCGTCTCCGAGCCGGTCGCATTCAGCATGAGACTG
>DASZSI010000002.1:0-7542 GCA_035548775.1 Hyphomonadaceae bacterium | reverse complement strand
ATCGGCCTCTTCGCTCTCCTCCTCCTGTGAGGGGCCAACCGATACCAACTGCCGCTGCGGGTTTCGTCGTCTCCGACGGCGCTCCCGCGGCGGAGATTTGGCCGCCCCCGAGGGGCATCCAGCTATTTGGTCGGGAATGAGGTGACGTTGGCCGGGGCGCCGGTCCAGATCGCCTTGCTGTCCAGCTCGTAGGACACCAGGATCTGGGCTTCCAGGTTGACGTGTTTCTGGCCTTTGACTTCGAACACCGCCTCGAAATCCTTGACGCCCTCGGTCTGCTTTTCCACCCGGCCCAGGGGCTCCAGGTGGGTCATCGCTTCGGCGACGCCCATGACGGCCGTGTCGCGCGAGCCCGAGAGGATGCTGATCCGGTTGCCGCCAGGGCCGGTAAAGGTCGAGAAGAAGCCGTAGTCGCGGTACATCGCATCGCTGGGCGCGGCGACCAGCGCTTCGCTCGTGTATTTCTTGCCGGTGGAGCGGTCGACGATCTGGTCGAAGCTTTCACCGAAGCCGAAATGGGACTGGGCGAAGGCCGGATCGCGCAGCTTGCCCATCGCGGACAGCATGCCGACGAACAGGATGTCATCGGTCTTCAGCCGGTCGGGCGAAAGCTCGGATGCCAGGCTGACCTGCACATCGCGGCCCTGCATCAGCGGGGCAAGGTCCGTCAGCGCGAACGCGACCGAGGCCGGTAGGTATTGCATCGCTACATCCGAATAGACGTCGAAATTCTTTGGATCGTTGCGGTAGTGGTGGACCAGGTCTTCCTTGGAGTTGATCGAGAAGTCGCGGATCAGGCGCTTGAGATAGACGCCCTGATCGTACTCGCCGAACATGTAATAATCGCCGACAACGATGGTGAGGGGCCGCTGGGAGTGGGCGAACTGGGTCCACATTGGCGTGTCGATCAGCGCATCGGTCTTCGCCGGCTTGTTCAGGAAAATCGCCCAGGCGCCGACGTTGGCGGCGATGGCGGCCGCGACGCCGGCGGCGATTAGGCCCCAGCGACGGTTGCGCCGTGCGGCTTCCGGCCTGGCGGCTTCGACGAGCGGGAGGGTTTCAGCGGCGGCGGCTTCGGCCTCTTCTCTTTTCACACAGACCAGGCGGTAGTCGCCCTTGGGAATGTCGAGCCGGACGCCTGAAGCTTCGCCATTGCGCAGATAGTAATCGTCGAGGCGCTTGCGGAGCCGGTGGATGTAGACACGCGCGACAGGGTCATCGCGCACGGCTTCCGCGTCCGCCTTGCCGAACACTGCGAAGGCAATTTCTGCCTCTTTCGGCGGACGCTCGTCTCCCGAACGGCCGACGAGATATTCGAAAAGCTCCAGCAGCCTGCCCGACGCGCCGAGTACGCCCGCCGCGCGGATGCGCTCAACCTCCGCCAGCATCTCGGGCGGCAAGGCGATGGGAGGGGCGAGGGTCGTAACGCTCATGTAACGTGCTGCACTGTCTGGGCGTTACACTAGTTCAGAAGGCTGCCCGGAGTCTTCTGCCCAAGGCTTCACGGTGTCGCGAAATCATCCCGCCCGGCCCTGCCAGCGAGCATTCCCATGCATACAATCCTGGCGTCAACGGCGCGGGGACCGAAGAATCCAGTTCGTGACAGGAAATCAGCAGGCGCGCCGCACTGGAGCGTTTCGGGCAAAACTCGCCCCGGAGGGCAGGTCAGCCGGTTGCCGCTTTTGATCGGGCTTCCAGCTGTTCGCGCATGAGCGCGCAGGTTGCTTCAAGCACCGGCCGCAGCTCGGGAACCCGGGCGCCGGCGGCGCCCAGGTCCGCGGCCTTTCCGTCATGCTCGATCGCCTCGCAGATGGCGGCGACCTGTGCGGCGCCGGCCGACAGGCTCATCGACTTGAGGAAATGCGCCTGCTTGGCGAGCTGGTCGGCGTTCTCCTGGCTGGCGAGCATCTCCAGCTTGAAGACGGCGTCGGGGGCCTGGCCGAGGAACAGCTTCCAGACCTTGCCGACGACATCCCGTCCGGAGCGGGCGCCGACCTGCTCCATCGCCGAGACCGCCTCGTCGTCGATGAGAGGCGTTTCGGACTCGGCTCGTGCTTCGATCTCTTTCCGCTCGTCCCGGCGAACGCCGGGACCCAGGGCAAGCAGTGAAGCGTGTTCAGGATTTTGGCTGCTGCCTGGAACCGGTGCGCTTTGCAAGACCGTTCCTGGTTCCCGACTTTCGTCGGGATGAGCGGCGGATCGTGTGGCGGGTTTCGAGGTCGATCCCGGACCAACAGTCTTCAGCGCCTCCGTCAGCCGTGCGCTTGTGAATGGCTTGGTCATGTGGCGGTCGGCGCCTGCCTGGGCCCAGGCGTCCGCGTCGGCGCCTCGGACCTGCGCGGTGAGGGCGACGATGAAGGCGCGGCGGCCGGCGGCGGCCTCGTGCTCGCGGATGAGCCTGGTGGCGGTGAAGCCGTCCATCACCGGCATTGAACCATCCATGAAGATGATGTCGTAGGCCCTGGCCTTCGCCGCATCGACCGCTTCCTGTCCGTTGGCGACAAAGTCGGCTTCGACGCCGAGGCTGAGCAGGGCTTCGCGAAGCACTTCACGGTTCACTGCGTTGTCGTCGACGGCGAGAATGCCGAGGTGGCCGAAGTTTTCGGCGGGCGACACGCTGGCGGCGCCAGCGAGGGCCGCAGCGCCGCGGTATTCGTTGCGTGCGGCTCGGGCGATGAAATCCCAGAGCGCCTGGCGGCCGAGGGGAAGCGGCAAGAGGTCGAGCGCGATGCGATCGCGGATCAGCTGGTCGGCGCGATTGTCGCCCACATCGGTAAGGCAGATGTGGGTTGCGCCCGGCGCGGCCCCCTGCCTGGCCAGCAAGTCCGAGGTGGTAAGCACGAGCTCGCCGGCTTGCGCCTGGCGCGGGCCAGGTATGAGGCGCGGCTCGCACCCCAGGTCGCGGAAGGCGTGCGCGACGCTGCGGGAAAGCAGCGGCGCCGGCAGGGCAAGCGCGAAACGAAGGCTGGCCATGTCGGGCGTGGCCGGCGCGGCTTTCTCCACAGCGAAGCTCGCATGAACCGCGAAGGTCGAACCCTTGCCGATCTCGCTGTCGACGACGATTTCGCCGCCCATCGCCTCGACGAGGCGTTTGCAGACGGTGAGGCCGAGGCCCGTGCCGCCAAAGCGGCGGGTGGTGGATTGATCGGCCTGGCTGAATGCTTCGAAGATGGCGCCGATGCGGTTCTTCTCGATGCCGACGCCGGTGTCGGTGACAGCGATTCGCAGCCTGGCGCGGTCGCCCGAACCCTGGGCGGAGAGGTCGATGGTGACGCCGCCGGTCTCGGTGAACTTCAGCGCGTTGTTGACGAGGTTGGTGACAATCTGGTTGACGCGGGTGGGGTCGCCGATCACCAGCGCGGGGACTTCCGGGGCGATGCGCACCGCGAGTTCGAGGTTCTTCGAGCGCGCCTTTTCCCAGAACAGGCTGGCCACGTCCTCGACCAGCGCCTCCGGCGAGAACGGCACGGCTTCGAGATCGAGCTTGCCGGCCTCGATCTTCGACAGGTCAAGAATGTCGTTGATGATGGTGAGCAGGCTGGCGCCGGAACGCGTGATGATCTCGGCATATCGGCGATGCCGGGCCGTGAGGTCGGCGGACGCAAGCATTTCGGCCATCACCATCATGCCGTTCATCGGCGTGCGGATCTCGTGGCTCATGGTGGCGAGGAAGTCGGACTTGGCCGCGTTGGCGGCTTCGGCGTCTTCCTTGGCGAGGCGATAGTCGCGCGTGCGGTCCTCGACCGTCTGCTCCAGGGTTTCGACGTGGTGGGCGATCTGTTCGTCGCGCTTGCGGATATTGTCGATCATGCCGTTGAAAGCGTCGCCCAGAACCGCCGTCTCGTCCCTGCGCTTGCCGAGATCGACACGCCGCGAAAAGTCCTGGCGCGCGCCGACATCCGCCATGGCCGAGGCGAGGTCGCGAATCGGGCGGGTGAGGCGGGCGATGGTGATCTGTGCAACGGCGACGCCTGCCGCGATGGCGATAAGAGCGACGAGCGCGGTCCATGCCAGCGTCGCCATCAGGTCGCGGCGCAGGTCCGAGATGTCGGCGAGGATCACCAGCGAGCCGATCTGCTCGCCGGCCTTGATGACCGGCATGGTGATCGTGCCGCGGTCGGCGCTGAGCAGGTCGAGGCCCTCGATGGCGCGAAGATCTGGCGTCCGGCCGCGCACCGAGGCGCCGCCGCCAAGCTGCACGAAGATGGCCCCCTCGCTGTCCTTCAACGCCATGAAGATGACGGAGTGAACCTCCCGCATGCCTTTCATGTGTTCCAGCGCGCCGACCCTGTCGCCGGCGGAGAGCGGTTCGGAAACGGCCGCGGAATAAGCGGAGGCGGCGGCGGCGAGCATTTCGGCGCGGGCATCGGCGCTCTGGCGAAGGTCGCGGAAGGCGCCGGCGGCCGAGGCGGCCATCACCGCGCAGAAGATCACGCCCGCGATGATGAGCGACAGGCGGAACCTGATCGACCTCTGGAAAGGCACCTGAACAGTCATGGTTTATACGCGCTGCTTCCCCTGCGCCGAAAATCCTACGAACCGCTCTCTGGGCGGTTAATTTGGAACCCGGAAACGGCGGAGTGCCTCTCGCTTTGGTGACCTGGGGTCAATGCTTCATTTAAGGAGTCCTGTCAGGGTCAGCCCTGACCGACGGCGCGCGGGGAGAAGCCCGCCGGTGCGGTCGGCAGGGGATGCTGGTGAAACGCTTCGGGGCAGACTCGAAGGGAAACATGACCCTCATGGTGCTCGGCATCATGGCGGTGACGGTGTTCATTATTGGCGGCATCGTCGACTTCATGTCCCTGGAAAACCAGAAGCAGACGCTGCAGTCCGTTGCAGACCATGCAGCCATTGCCGCCGCGCAGGAACTGACGGTCGCCAAGGGCTCGAACGATCGGGTTAGTTCGGTCGCCAAGACCTTCGTCAATGCGCAATACACGGCCAAGCCCCACGTCACCTCGGCCATGATCGTCGAGGGCGGCAAGGCAGTAGAGGTCGACATCCAGGCCGAGCCGCAGACCTATTTCCCGGGGCCCATCGCGCGCGGCGTGAAGGTGATCAAGGCCAAGTCGACGGCGGAAATCGCGGGCGGCGGCTATGTCTGCATGATCGGCCTGGACGAAACCGCGCCCTCGACCCTCGACATGAGCGACAAGGCCCGGGTGACGGCGCAGAAGTGCGCGATCTATTCCAACTCCACCAACAAGGCCTCGCTGAACCTGCACAGCCTGGCGCGTGTGAAGGCCGACCTGGTGTGCGTGGCGGGCGGGGTCGCCGGCGCGAAGTCGGCGGTGACGCCCAACGCGCCGATCGAGGATTGCCCGGCGCTTCTGGATCCCCTGCGGGACAGGCCGGAGCCGAATGTCGGCCTTCTGAAGTGCGATCACCTGCTGACGGTTCTGATTACCGGCTTGAGCGGCCACGTCACGCTTGATCCCGGCGTCTATTGCGGCGGCATCAACGTGACGCTGAACGGCAATGTCACGCTGAAGCCGGGCGTCTACATCCTCAACAACGGCCCGTTAACGGTGGAAACCGGCGGCAAGCTGGAGGGTGAAAACGTCGGCTTCTATCTCACCGGCGCACTGGGGCTTTCGACCATACAGTTCGGGCCTTCGAGCACGATCTCGCTGACGGCGCCGAAGACCGGCGACATGGCGGGCATGCTGTTCTTCGAGGACCGCAGGGTGCTGCTGAAGGCGCCGCATCGCATCGCGAGCGACAACGCCCGCAAGCTGGTGGGTACGATCTACCTGCCGAACAACCAGCTGACGATCGACTCCAAGCATCCGATCGCGGACCAGTCGGATTACACCGTCATCATCGCCAAGAAGTTCGTGATGCAGGACGGCCCGGAGCTGGTGCTGAACACCGACTACGAACACAGCCCGATCCCGGTGCCCGACGGCGTGGGGAACAAGTCGCGTCCGATGGTTCACCTGGCGCGGGGAAAGTGACGCGTTTCTTCGTTACCGGTTTGGAGGCGGCCGTTAGCAAAGTGGTCAGCACTCCTGTGTCAGCAAGACGGGGTTGGGGCAGGCAACAAGGCGCCTTCCAAAAATGAGCTACCGGCAAGCCCTTCTGGTCGATGACGATCCGGTGTTCCGGGCGCTGGCTGAGGACATGATCCTCGACGCCGGCGTCGGCCATGTCGATTGCGCCGAAGACGGCGCCGAAGCGCTGGCCCAGCTCGAGGCGGGCGCCGCGCCCGACCTCCTGGTGTGCGACCTCAACATGCCGGCTCATGACGGCGTGACGCTGATCCGCGCGCTGGCGGAGCGGCGCTTTGCGGGCAAGGTGCTCATCATCTCGGGCGAGGCGAGCGGCGTGATCGAGACCGTCGCCAAGCTGGCGCGGATGCAGAACCTGCAGATCATCGGCTCGATCCGCAAGCCGCTGACCATGGAGGCGCTGGCGGCGGCGCTGGAGCGTGGCGCTCCGGCGGCGGCGAAGAAGGCCGAGCACGCGCCGGCGGCGCCGAGCCTGCTGGACGCGGCGATCGAACGTGGCGCGCTGCATCCGTTCTTCCAGGCCAAGGTGTCGATGGCGGACGGGAAGATCTCCGGCGCCGAGGCGCTGGCGCGCATCGCGGTGACGCAGACGGATTTCGCGAACCCGGTTCCCTATGTCGAGCTGGCCGAGCGCATCAACCGGATCGATGACCTCACCATCGCGATGACGCGGCTGGTGGCCGGGCACGCGAGGACGTTCTTCGTCGGCGGCCAGCCGATGCCGGTGTCGATCAACATTTCGCCGGCGTCGCTGAAGCGGCTGGAGTTCCCGGACCTGCTGGCGGAGGCGGTGCAGCAGGCCGGCGTGCCGTGCTCGCAGGTGACGCTTGAGGTTACCGAGACGCGGCTGGTGGAGTACGGACCCGACGCGCTCGACATCTTCTCGCGCATGCGGATCAAGGGCTTCGGACTTTCGGTCGACGATTTCGGAACAGGCTATTCCAACATCGACCGGCTGCAGATGTATCCGTTCACCGAGCTGAAGATCGACCAGAGCTTCACGCGCGGCGCGCTGACCGACGGTTTTGCGCGGGCCAGCGTGGAGATGAGCGTGCGGCTGGCGAAGGAGATGGGCCTCAAGATCGTCGCCGAAGGCGTCGAGACGCAGGAGATGTGGAATTTCCTGGCCGATCTCGGCGTTGACGAGGCGCAGGGCTTCCTGATGGCGCGCCCGCTGCCGCCGGTCGAGTTCTCGAAACTGCTGGCGCGCGGCCTCGGTGATCTCAAGATCGCGAAACGGGCTTAGGCTGTAGGCGCACCCTCTCCCTCAGGCCGGTGGGAGACCGCCTGGGATGCTGTGTCCTGGCTCAGCCCTTGCGGGCTTTTGGCAAGACGAGGGTCGCGCCTCCGGACAGGTGGAGGGCGTGGGGACGCGGGGGTGATCCCGCGTGGGGTAGTCCTGCTCACCGCCTTGCGGCGGGATCGCTCGTTCGGTTACGCGGGCTCCGCGTCCCCCGTCTCGTGCTGAGCGCCCCGACCGGATGGCCCCAGGTCGCCCTGGAACGTCCGGCTCTAGCATCAGGGCGCGTGG
>DASZSI010000001.1:0-3341 GCA_035548775.1 Hyphomonadaceae bacterium | reverse complement strand
AGTTGACCTATCCAGCGTCAAAGGCCCGCCAAACGGCGGGCCTTTTTCGTTGGCGATCGGGCCATGCGCCCGCCTCATGGAACCCATAAGCCAGGCTAACTTGAGGTTAGTTGCCGCTGCAACCAGATCGCCGGGGCCAGGCAAGGACCTCTCCATGACCACGCCCCTCCCCAAACTCAAACTCGTTTCGTTCGACCTCTGCCCCTATGTGCAGCGCGCCGCGATCGCGCTTCTGGAAAAAGGCGTGGCGTTCGAGCGGGTCAATGTCGACCTTTCCAACAAGCCGGACTGGTTCAAGAAGATCTCGCCGCTAGGCAAGGTTCCCCTGCTGATCGTAGGCGAAGGCGCCAACCAGAAGGTCATCTTCGAAAGCGCGGTCATCGTCGAATATCTCGAGGAGATTACCGGCAACCCGCTGCATCCCGCCGATCCGCTGGAGAAGGCGCGTCACCGATCCTGGATGGAATTCGGGTCTTCAATCCTTGCGGATATCTGGGTCATTGAAACCTCCGCCGACAAGGCTGCGTTCGATGCGAAGCTGAATACGCTGCGGGAAAAGTTCGCACGCATCGAAGCGGAACTTGGCAAAGGCAAATTCTTCGGCGGCGATGCATTTTCCCTGGTCGATGCGGTGTTCGCGCCTGCGTTCCGGTATTTCGACACCTTTGATCGCCTCGCCGACCTCCATGTCTTCGACGGCCTGGCGAGGGTAAAGGCATGGCGCAAAGCCCTGGCGGCTCGTCCTTCGGTAAAGGCGGCGGTCGTGCCGAACTATCCGGAGCTGCTGCGCACCTTCGTGCTCAACAAGAACGGCGTGCTAGCCGCCATGTCGCGCGCGCCCGCGATCGCCTAGAGCGCTTCTCCCCCAACTAGACGATGGACCGCATGTTGGCGCCCTTCCCCTGCGGACACGTGGACTCGCCCCTCACCGAGGCCTAGCCTGTTGCCGGGCAGGAATCCGGGGAGGGTCGCATGCCGCCACATGGAATGATCGTCGGCGATAATTGGTACGCAATCCTGGTCGCGGCCGTTGCGATCTATGCGGTTGGGTTCGTCATCTATGGCGGGCTCAGCAAGGTCTGGATGAGCCTCACCGGCTACACCAAGGAACAGCTCGCGCCGCATCGATGGAAGATGGCGCTCTCGCCCATCATGCCGATCCTCACTGCGATTGGCCTTGCGTTGGTGCTGAAGAGCGCAATGATCGACAACGCTGCGACCGCGGTGTGGACGGCGCTGGAAGTCTGGTTCTTCCTGGTGTTGCCGGCGCGGCTCTACAACTTCGTTTACGGCCCCGAAAAGCCTGGGCTCCTGACGATGGATGCGATCCATCTCCTGCTCGGTCTGCTGGTTGCCGGAGCGATCATCGGATCCTGGCCATAGACCGCCTTTCGCGAACCAGTTGCGGCGCCGGCGCGGGCGTGCTGGAAAGCCTCAGTCAGGTTTCGAGGATATTCATGCGTACTTCCCTTCTTTTCGGGGCGAGCCTTGTCGCCGCCGTGCTCGCCGCTGCCTGCGCCACGCCCCAGCCTGCCGCCGACGCCCAAGCTGGCCAGCCCGCCAACTCAGCCGCAATCGCCGCCGCCAACGCGCAAGCCGCGCAAGGCGAACCCGAATTCCGCGCGCTCTATACAGAGCTGATCGAGATCAACACCACGCTCAGCGTCGGATCCTGCACCAAGGCCGCGGAGGCAATGAAAGTCCGCCTTTCCGCCGCCGGCTATGCCGACAGCGATATGCACCTGATCACCGATCCGAAGCGGCCGCAGGACGGCAACCTGATTGCTCTTCTTCCCGGTACGGACGGCAGCCTGAAGCCGCTGCTCCTGCTCGCGCATATCGACGTTGTCGAAGCCAACCGGGCCGACTGGGTGCGCGATCCGTTCAAGCTGACCGAGGAAGGCGGCTTCTTCTACGCCCGCGGCGCCAGCGACGACAAAGCCATGGCCGCGATCTTCACGGACTCGATGGTCCGCTTCAAGAAGGAGGGCTATCACCCGACGCGCGGCGTCAAACTGATGCTCACCTGCGGCGAGGAAAGCCCCAACACCTTCAACGGCGTCAAATATCTCGTCGCCAATTATCGCCAGCTGATCGACGCACAGTTCGCGCTCAACGAAGGCGCCGGCGGCCGCCTCGACCTCGACACCGGCAAGTACATCTTCAACGGCGTGCAGGCGGGCGAGAAACTCTACCAGGACTACACGCTCGAAGTGACCAATCCCGGCGGCCACTCCTCCCGCCCGGTGCCGGACAATGCGATCTATCGCCTCGGCGCCGCGCTGCTGAAAGTCTCACAGCTGGAATTCCCGATCGAGTTCAACGACGCGACCAAGGGCTATTTCCTGAAGATGGCGGACCTCACGCCCGGCCAGGAGGGCCAGGACATGAAGGCCGCCGCGACCACCCAGGACGCCGCCGCGATTGCCCGCCTCAAGGCCAACCCGTCGAACAACTCGATCCTGCATACCACCTGCGTCGCCACGCAGCTGTCAGGCGGCCATGCGCCCAACGCCCTGCCCCAGCGCGCCACGGCTAACGTCAACTGCCGCATTTTCCCGGGGCACTCGCCGGAGGAAATCCGCAAGCAGATCGAAACGGCGGTCGGCGACAAGGAAGTGAAGGTCACGCTTCAGGCTGAACCCGAAACGCCCTCGCCCCCGCCGCCGCTGACGCCCGCAATCATGGGCCCGATCGAGAAGCTGACGAAGGAGATGTTCCCTGGCGTGCCGGTGATCCCGGCGATGGCGGCCGGCGCCACGGATGGTCGCTTCCTCACCCCCATCGGCATCCCCACCTATGGCGTCTCCGGCATTTTCGCCGACCCGGCGACCACCGGCGCGCACGGCCTCAATGAGCGCGTGCCGGTGAAATCCCTGATGGAAGGCCGCGCCTTCCTCTATCGCCTCGCAAAGGAATATGCCGGCGGGAAGTAGTCCCTACTTGTTGGCCGCCGCGAACTCCTTGTCGGCATAGCCCCAGTCCAGCGCAGCCATGTAGGCGTCGACATAAGCCGCCGCCTTGGCGCCGAAGTCCATGTGATAGGCGTGCTCGTACATGTCGAGCGCCAGAAGGGCGCGTCCGTCGGCCACGCCCATGGTGTGGTCGGCCGCCCACGAATTGACCAGCCGCCCAAGGCGCGGGGAATAGACAAGAAGGACCCACCCTGAACCACCGCCGAGCGCCTTGCCCATGCCGACGAACTCGTCGCGCCATTTCTTGTCGCTGCCGAAGTCGGCCTCGATCCGCTTGGCCAGCGCCGCACCCGGCTTGCCGCCGCCCTTGCCGAGGCATGAGAAATAGACCTCGTGCAGGATCATCGAGTTCGTCGCGATAAGTTC